>JAFWWK010000067.1 GCA_017523615.1 Clostridia bacterium | reverse complement strand
TTTGGATTTGTTGCCTAAATACCCTGAAAGTTGTGTCTTATTCTTGATTATTGAAAGCGGTGTCCGCTGCTTCCGGCATCTGTGTATTATTCCTCGATGTTCAGGATGTCCACAAAACCCGTGACCTCGAAGATTTCCATAATCTCCGGCTTCACATTGCGGATGGTCATTTTACCTTGCTTGTTCATCACCTTTTGGGTAGATAAAAGCACCCGCAGCCCGGCGGAGGAGATGTATTCCAGGCCGGTAAGGTCGAATAACAGCTCCGTGACGCCGTTCACGGCGGTACGCAATTCGCCTTCCAGTTGGGGCGAGGTGACGGTATCCAGCCGCTCCGTCAATGCAACTGTCAGGGTGGTTCCTTCTTTTTTTTGATGATGTCCATGGTGTGTTCCTTCCGTGATTTAGTTATGATCCTTTTGAAATTTCCCGCCAGCTTCCGCATCGGCTCATTCCAGCTGCCCTTGAAGAACAGGCAGCCCGGGGGGGGGGCCGGAGGCGCTGTAATCGAATTTGTCCGTTTCTTCCCCGGCGTCCAGGATGCCAGGAGCATGGCAACCGCCGCGATGCCCGAACCATGCGCAGGCGTCGCTCTGCTTGTTCTGCTCGCGCAGCCAGCAGCGTTTTTTGCACACGGCGGTGAACCATTCGCCGTCCGCCGGCACGTCCGTAAGCCCCCGATCGTGGAGATTGTCGAAGGTTTAGCCCAGGTATGAGACGAATACGCTCATTTGCAGGCAAGGGACCGCATTATCTTCGCAGGTAACGGCCGTCAAGGTCCGATTGCTGCCGTATATCGGCGTGGTGGAGCGGTACTTTCCATCCGGGAAACGATCATGCACTATATATATTCTTACTCTATTGTGTAAAGAAAGTCAATAAAATGTAAAAAGTTAATATTATGCAAAAAGCCAATGGAAAAGTATTCGAAGGAATTACTTGAAACTTCTCTATTTGCAGATCGTATGTTCTTGAAAATAAAAGACATGCTGATATACGGTGTTTTCTTTTTACCAGGAAATCGGAAGGAATAATGGAGAACGATACATACAGGAGCAGGAAGCCAAACAGGATGGCCCTCTCCGCGTGATACTGCCCGAATATAAAAACCCCAGACAGGCAGTATATTTTTCAGCAAAATGACAGTATAATAAACGAGCACAATTATAAAGGAAGTTTTCTGCAATGACAAGCATCGGCGAGCAGATAAAGGAAGCACGCGGCGCAAAAGGTATGGCGCAGGACGCGCTGGCGGAGACTGTTCATGTAACCGCGCCGCGGCCATGCCTGCGGCTGCTCTTACCCTTATTTTTACTCGGGCGGGAAACAAGACCGGCGAATATATAGCCGATGCCGATAACACAATATACCGTATTGAAGATTACGAAGGCCTAACGCCTCGGAGGCGGGCAAGGCGTATCTGACCATTAACAGAGGCATGAAAATATAACAAGGCGAAAACATCAGCTTTTGAATGTATCATTTCACAATGCACGAAGATAACGGCATCGCTCTTCACATTGACCGACTGGAGGTGCTTTATTTCAAAAAGGCAAACACCGTTCATCCGTTTGTTTTTTTCTCTGACGATCTGGAGGAGCGTCTGTTGTTGTTGATGTGCCTGCATATGGTGAATCTTCTTTTGACGGCGGTTTTCCCGCCGACAACAAGGAGAATTTGGAGTTGCCTGCAAGGTATTCTGTCATGACGCGAACGGTGCGGAACTAAGTTTTTCAGCCTATCTGCCGTTCCCGCAGGATTAAAAAACCGAATGTTTTTTTGTCTCCCAAGGGGGGATTATTATATATTCGACGTCAGTTAGCGCTACTATCGCCGCCGATAGCGCTGCTATCGTGACTTTTATCCTCGGATGTTCTATGATCCTGTATATAAAGGCACATACACAGGAAGGGAAGGAGGGCATTGTTTTTTAAGATCCAGTAAAATAATGCGGCTGAATGAAATTCTTTTTGAAAGAAGGTACATGATATGATGAGACGATTCTGCGGGATCATGGTTGCTTTTGCGTTGATAGTATCTTTTGCCGCTGCTTCGTGTGAAGAAGTTTTTTACGCTTCATAATGGAACGACATTCGGAATGACGAAGAGCGAAGTGAAAGAAAAAGAATTGCAGGAGGGCGTTACCCTTGAGGAACCGGATGGCGGTGCTGCCCGTCTTGTATGGGAAGGCCAGATCGCCGGCCAGGAATTTGCTCACCTGACGTACTATTTTGATAATGAAGCAGAATTACTGGACGAGCTGTGGTACTCATTTGATTATATCGCCGGTTATGATACGATCAATACCGGTCTGATAAAAAAATATGGCGCTCCGGATTACACAGAGACAAGCGGGGAGTGCTATGGCTGGTCGATCGGAAAAGGTTTTTTCAACAAAATACATCCGGTTCAGGTGGATCATACCGAAGAAACCGCGCTTGGAAACTCTGTATATTCGGATGCGGAATATTCACAGTAGCTGATCGTGCAAACAGACGGTTCATCGATCCTTATCTCTCATTATAAATTTGTAATGAACAACGCGAAGAGAAATATCATAAATCGCGAAGAGCATTACGTTATCTATGAACTGCTAGATACGGAGAGGACAGAAGTGATCCTGAATGAAATAAGATAAAAGAGCGATGACTTATGAGCGCATGATCGTTTTCCGCCGCACGTATGGCAATGGGTTTCGGCGCTTTTCGGCAGCTGCCCCGGTTTGTTTCCTGTTAACCGGACCGGAAAGCGCCGCAGCCGGACTGAGACGGAAGCTCGGCCAAACGGGGGCCATGGGGCGTTTTTTTTGAGTTATCGCGCCTGGGCGGAAGGATAGAGTACGAAATCATAATGGTTTCGGACTTTAATTACTTTTTTTCTTTTGAATAAATAATGTGTTGCGTTAATTATACAGATGTGTTATTCTGTTATAGATTCGATTGCAAGGAGGGGTGAGCTTTGGAAGAAAACGAACAGGTAACCATGATCACACGTTTTGAAGATTCTCCCGAATATCAGCATTTTGAAGCCAGGCAGAAGGAAATGATGGAAGCTGTCCACGGGGACAATCCATATTTTATACGTCACGACTCCACGCTGACCGACGTCTCCCTGATGGAGGGCAAAAAGGTTCTCAATTTCGCTTCCTACAATTATGTTGGAATGTCAGGACGGAAGGAAGTTTCCGAGGCTGCCAAAGCCGCGATCGATCTCTATGGGACCAGCGCGAGCGGGAGCCGGCTCATCGCGGGGGAGAAGACCCTGTATCTGGAGCTTGAAAAAGAGATCGCCCAGTGGAAGCATGCTGAGGATTGCCTGGTCCTTGTAAGCGGACACGCGACAAATGTGACGTTTGTCGGCAATTTCTGCGGCAAGGGGGATCTGATCCTTTACGACAGCCTTGCACATAACAGCGTCTGGGAGGGCTGCAGGATATCCTCCGCTGTCTGTCGTCCTTTTCCGCACAACGACCCTGAAAAGCTGGATGAGATCCTGAGCAGAAGGCGTCAAAAGTTCGCCAAAGTCCTGATCGTCATAGAAGGCGCTTACAGCATGGACGGCGACATTGCCAGGGTACCGGAGTTTGTCGAGCTTAAAAAGAAATACGGCTGTTTCCTGATGGTGGACGAAGCGCATTCCTCCTGTGTTCTGGGCGAACATGGCGGTGGGGTCGATGAGTATTTCGGACTTGCGCCGGATGATATCGACATCAAGATGGGAACCCTTTCCAAAGGCTTGGGCGCCTGTGGCGGTTATCTAGCGGGAAAGAGGGCCATTATTGAGTATATGCGTTATCTGCTTCCCGGATTTGTGTTTTCCGTCGGCATTTCTCCGGCCCTGGCGGCCGCTGCCAAGGCTTCTCTGAAAGCCCTGCAGTCCGACCCCAGCATTATGAAGAGGCTGCATGACAATATCAGGGCATTCCGTGAGGAAGCGGAAAAACGCGGCCTGAACATCTGTCTTGCGGGAGAAACGGCGGTTTTCCCCGTGCTGGTGAAGGACGACGATGCGGCCTATCTTCTCAGCAGCACCATGAGACACAGGGGAGTCTTTGTTCCTCCCGCGGTATTCCCGGCGGTCCCCCAGGGACAGGCGCGCCTGAGGTACTGCATTACCAGCGAGCACAACAGGGAAGAGATCGTCAAGGCGCTGGACCTTTTGGTAGATACGGCCAGGGAATTCGGTATTACCCTTCCGGGCAGGGATTGACGGCTTTCATCCGGACATGAACAAAAAAACAGCCGGGCGGATCATGCATGATCCGCCCGCTGTTTTTTTCGGTCCGGAGGGGAAAAGCGGATTCCTTCGTTATTCTCCGGCAACCGCGCCTATATATACAATATCGTCCCTTAAACGGTACAGCGTTGCCCCGCGGGACTTCTGGCAGAAGGCGTCTACAAACCAGTTGATATCCTTTACGGCATCGAACTGCACATAACCGTATCGGATCCCGTTGACCTAGTCGCCCTTCATATTGGAATCGGTCCAATGAACGGAATCGGTTTCGGGATCGTAGTCTGCGATAAAAATCAGGCTGTGCGCACCGACCCCGTAATAATAATTGGCGCTCATTTGAAAATAATCTCCGCGCCGGACCTGCATCATGAATTCCCGGGCCTTCTGACGATTTTCTTCCTTGGTCAGGGAGGGATCGTATCTGAAGACAGCGGCAGCGTAAAATGGGTTACCGTCCGCGGCGGAAATGTCCTTCCACTCGACGCCGTAAGCGTAGGGTTTACAGTCGTTTTTTGTCTGATTGTCCGGGATCACAAGCTGCGTGTCCGGGAATTCCGCCATGCGAAAATCGTCACGGCTGACCCGGAAAACATATGTGGTAAAGTTCTTGCACACATAGATATCCCCGGCGTATTGTGCCCGCTGACGGCGTCCGTTAGCCTTGGTATAAAGACTCTCCGCTTCGTCGATGATCCTGTCGATAAACATGTCCTTTCCGGATCCGACCGGCATGTTTTCCGCAGTGATCGGTACGGCGGTGAAAAGTAAAAGTACGATGGCAATAAACAGAACAGCTGTTTTTTTCATTCTATAATATCCTCCGTTTTATCCTGAAGAGAAGACCAGAACAGGGCTGCATCGACAGCCCGCTTCCATCCCTTCAGGCACTTGTTCCTTTCCTTGTCTGTCATCCCCGGGTCGTAGGTGTCGGCGCTGTGCCAGCCCCGGGCCGTTGCCTTGATCGAGGGGTAGATCCCAAGGGCAAGACCGCACATCAGCGCAGCTCCCAGCGCTGTCGTTTCCGAAACAGCCGGCCGCTGGACGACTGTGTTCAGGATGTCCGCCTGGAACTGCATCAGGAACCGGTTGGCGCTTGCACCGCCGTCGACCCGCAGGATGGGCGTCATGGCGCTGCAGTCATTTTTCATAACGTTGAACAGGTCTGCGCTCTGGTAGGCGATAGATTCCAGTACTGCCCGGGCGATATGCGCTTTTCCGGTGCCCCGTGTCACGCCGACCAGGGTCCCGCGGGCGTACATATCCCAATATGGGGCGCCCAGTCCCGCGAAGGCGGGCACCAGGTAAACGCCTCCGGTGTCATGGACGGAGAAAGCGAGTCCTTCGGTTTCATCCGCCCGGCTGATCATTTTCATTTCGTCCCGCAGCCATTGGACAGCGGCCCCGCCCATAAACACGCTTCCCTCAAAAGCGTAGGTGGTTTTTCCGTCGATGCGCCACGCAGTTGTCGTAAGTAATTTAGAGGAAGAGAGGCGGAAATGGCTGCCGATGTTCATCAGCATAAAGCAACCGGTGCCGTAGGTGTTTTTAACCATTCCCTCGTCGAAACAGGCCTGCCCGAACAGAGCGGCGTGCTGGTCGCCGGCGATAGAGGAAACGGGGATCCGCTCACCGAGGATGTCCTGATGAAGGTAGCCTACCCGATGGACGCTGTCGACGACCTGGGGAAGCATCTGCCTGGGGATATCCAGCATTTTGAGCAGATCATCGTCCCAATCCTGCTTTTCGATGTCATACAGCATGGTGCGGGATGCGTTGGTGGCGTCAGTCACATGCGGATGGCCTTCGACCAGGTTCCAGCAAAGGAAACTGTCGACCGTGCCAAAGCATATCTCACCGTTTTTTGCTTTGCTGCGCAGAGAGAGGTGATCCAGAAGCCAGGCAAGCTTGGTACCGGAAAAATAAGCGTCAGGAAACAGGCCTGTTCTGCGGCGGATCATATCCCCGCATCCGTCATTGATAAGACGGTCGACCCTGTCAGCGGTTCGCCGGCATTG
The DNA here is from genome assembly GCA_017523615.1 of Clostridia bacterium. Lineage (GTDB taxonomy): Bacteria > Bacillota > Clostridia > Christensenellales > Aristaeellaceae > RUG756. The sequence goes on along the minus strand of JAFWWK010000067.1, from coordinate 48,815 downwards.
CCAGACAATGGCCGGATGAAGGGGCAGGCCGGTATCCCGATCCCAGATGAGGGTGGTTTCCCGCTGATTTGTAATACCTATGCCGGCGATCTCTTTCGGATCGATCTGAGCCTTGCGTACACATGCGCGCATGGCCTCGATCTGGGTATGTAGGATATCCGCGGGATCGTGTTCCACCCACCCCGGACGGGGATAATGCTGCGGAAACTCAATAGCACAGGAAGAGATCACGGATCCCTCGAAAGTGAAAAGGATGGCTCTGGAGCTAGTGGTCCCCTGATCCAGCGCCATCAGATACCTTTGGTTCATGGATGTCCTCCAAAATGCTTATACCGGTCCTGTAGGACCGGTATAAGAGCTGATCATTTGATCGTGAAGCAATACATCTTGGGATTCTTAGAGCATGTTCCGATAACCAGCATATTGTTGTAGACCGCGGGGCTTGCTTCGATCGCTCCGTCCACCTGCATATCTGAATTCAGGTAACCGGTAAGGCCGTCGAGGATATAGACCTTGCCGTCTCCGTCGCAGGCGATGATCCAGCCGTTACCGGCTTTGTTGTATACGGCGACAGGAGATGATATCGATTCTCCCATCGAGAATTCCCAGACGACCTGACCGTTATCTTTGTTCAGCGCCACCAGCCTGGAACCGCCTTCGGTGACCTTGTTGACAGTAAAGAACACCAGGCCGCTCAGGTCGTTCTGGCCGATAACGGGGCTGGCCTTACAGCCGGAAGTCTCACTGGTGTTGTCCTTGACACAGGAGATCTCGTATTTCCATACTTCTTCGCCAGTCAGTGCGTTGATCCTTCGGATGGTCACGGGGGCGCCTTTTGCCATCCGCTGAAATGCGGTGTTCCCTGTATAAAGGGACAGATCCTTTCCGTCGAGATCCAGCGCCATGGCGGCGTCCGTATTGTCGCCGGCGTCGAATGCCCATACGGTGCGCATGGAGTCTGTGTCCACGCAGCGGATGATGCCGTAGCCGTCCGCCACATAGACATAGGTGTTGTACATGGCAACAGCGCTCTCCACCGTGGTACGGGCTTCCTTTTCGTTCTTTGCAAGGCTGCTCTGGTATATGATCTCAGCATTGATCGAAAGGGAAGGGGTCACCGGCTCCGTATCCGTTTCCTTCGGGTAGTTGAAGTCGGTCTTCAGTTCGACCGTATACAGAAGGCCGTTCTCACCGGCCACGATCATCGCGTCCCGGCCCTGGGAATAGATAAACAGGGAACAGGAATCGAAAGCGCCGTTGGTAGAATACTGCTTCTGGTTATCGGACGACCGTCCGTTAATGAAAAGCAATTGAGAGCTGTCAAGAAGATTGTAGATATAATAACCGATGGGCCCGGTTTTGGAGGGGAGCCTTGAAATAGCCTGGCCGAAGGAGATCATCGGTCTTCCCAGGGTGTCGACGGAAACGCTGCCGCGCATCGGGAACCCGATGTTGATCGGATCTCTGGAGGCTTCACCAGTCTTCAGATTGATAAAATAGATCTTGCCGTCCTGACCGCTGAAGATGACCTCGCGCATCGCTGTTTCTTCTTTACTGGCCGGGTTCAGGTTCATCATGTTTCGGACCTGTTTGGTCCATTTGATGATGGCCGGCTGGTTGTTCCAGCCCACGCCGTAAAGCGTGCCGGATTCGGTGCGCAGAGAACCCAGGGAAAACTCCCACATGGGCTCAAGACGCCCTTCGGTTACGTCTGCGGTCCCAAAGGCGCCGTTCCTGCGGAAATTATCTCCCCGGAAGGTGTAAATGCCGGTTCCCATGACGAAATAAGAATACTGGTCGGCGTCCTGGGCAATGATCGGTTTTTCCCTGGAGTAATTGTTCTGTACTTTGGCGCCGGAATAGACCCGTTCCGTTAATTTCAGGTCCGTGGCGGCGTGGCCCGCGGCCGCGGCGGCCGGCATCGGTGTCGAGGACGGGGTGGGTGTCGGTTCTAAGGTGGGGGTGGCTGTCGGAGCTAATGTAGGTTCCGGGGTGGGGACGTCGGTAGCGAGCGCTTCGGTAGGAATAACGGCAGCAGCTTCGGCGGTCGGGGCATCGGTTGAGGGAACGACCGTCGGCTCTTCCGTCGGGGTTTCGGTGGGGGTGGGTGAATCGGTGATCTTTGCCGTTACAGCGTACCCGCTGTCTACGACGGCCGGGGCCTGAGTTGGCAGGGGAGTGTAGGTCGGGGCGGGGGACGGTGTGGGTTCAGTTACGGAAACGGAGACGAATTTATCCGAATCTGTCCAGTTTCCGGACGCCGTTCCTGCCGAAGCATAAACATTTCCGCTGAAAGGTGACGGGAATTCGGCGCTGAGGTCCCAGACGATCGAAGTCTGATCGCTTGAAACGATCCGGGACGTCGAATAAATAACGTTTTTGTCCGTATCGATGATCCGGACGCTGACCGCGGAAAGATCCGTGACCATCCTGAAGGATAATGGGTCGTTTGTAACGCCGTCGATGGAATCCGCGCTGAAATCAAATATCCCGACCGATGCTTCAACAGGCGGATTATCGCTGCGGCCGAAAAGCCGGCGCAGACCGGAATAAACGGGATTCACCCTGAACGCATACAAAGCGCCGATGAGAAGAACAACTGCCAGAAAAACCAGTATCAAGGGCAGGATAAGCTTTCCGCCGGGCATGCTTGAAACGGAACGTCCTTCATCTTCCGGATCGTCGTAATAATCGTTATGCGCATGCCGGCCGACAGTTTCGCCGGAAGCGCGCTGATCTGCACGGGAGGAGTTTCCATGACGGTCGCTGCGGCGATGCCGGGAAGGTTCGCCGGAAGAGCCTTCTACCGGAAACGCGTCCTCATATCGGCCCTCGGGGATATTTGGTTTAATAGTCTGATCAGATGTCCTTTCGGAGTATCTGCGATTATTGGGGCGGTAATCACTCAATGCTGGAGCCTCCTTACACCTAAAAAAATACCCGGGGGAATTATACCAAATTAAAGGATGAAAGACAAGTAAAAAGGTTTCCCGCCGTTTCATCGGCGGTGCGAACCATGAGAAGAAAAATCAAAAAAAGGGTTGCTTTTTTAAAAAACTGTGTTATACTATAGAAGCTGTCGCGAGACAGTATGCGCCCTTAGCTCAGCTGGATAGAGTGTTTGACTACGAATCAAAAGGTCGTGAGTTCGAATCTCGCAGGGCGCGCCAGTCCGGAGACCGTTGCCTCGGTTTCCGGGTTTTTTTTCATTATTCTTTACAAACCCTTTTTGTTTTAGTAAAATTATAAACGGTATGTTTTCTATGTTGAAGGAGGATCCCATGGAACAGCTCGAAATGCTCTGGAATTATCAACAGGCGGACTCTGCGGCGGACAGACTGGAAAAGGAGATCAAACGTTCTCCCACGCGTCAAAAGCTGATCAAGTACCGCGACAGCCTTCTGGAACAGCAGACGGCTTTCAAGCGGGTCGACGGCGAGGTGGCGGCCATGGGCGACCGCCTTGACGTGCTGAAGGACGCCGTGGCGTTGACCGAAGATCAGCTGAAAAACCTTATCGCGAAAATTGAGAGCAGCGAGGATTCCCTGGAGCAGGTAACCGCATATATCTCGGAAGTCAAGCGTCTTCAGGGCAACCTGACCGCATATGAGCAGGAGACCCGCAGGATCCGCAAAGATGCCGCGGACCGCGAGCGCATCCAGCACGAGATCAAGGTCCGTTATGCCAAATATAAAGCCGAATTCGATAAGCTGAAGCAGGCTTACGATATCGAATACAAGGATAAATCAGCCCAGCTGGATGAGATGAGAAAGGCCGCGGAAGAAAAGACCGCCGGGATCAGCAAGGAGATGCTGGACAGGTACCGTGCGATCAAGCTTCATTCGGTGCCGCCTCTGGCGAGGCTCAACGGCAGCCAGTGCGGCGGATGCAATATGAGCCTTCCCAGCGCCGTGACCCGCGCTATCAAGGCGGGCGAACTGATCGAGTGCGAGACCTGCGGCCGGCTGCTGCTTCCCGGGGTGTAAAGGCTGCCAGCCCCATTTTAGCAAAAGCGTCAGAAAAGAGTGATCGTCGATGGACTCTCGGTTCGCAAAAGCCGTTCTGCAGATCCTGGCGGTTTCTCTGATCTCAGGGATTCTGGCGCTTTTTGCATGTTATACGATCGTAAAGACCGTTTCCGGCCGTCAAATGGATGTTTACCCGTCCTTTGCTGACGATGGAACACAGCCGATCGTCCGGTCTGAGGTGTTTCCTCACGGACCGATCGATCCCAACACCGCTTCTGTTCGGGAATTGATGCAGATCCCGGGGATCGGCCAGAAAACCGCAGAAGCGATCGTCGCGGAAAGGGAACAAAATGGTCCGTTTCTTTTTCCGGAGGACCTGATGTCCGTTAAGGGGATCGGACCAAAAAAACTGGAGTCTTTTCTCCCATATTTCTGTTTTCCCGATTGATCTTTCGCCAACGGACTTTTTTGAGCACCGGTGTGAAAAAATGCGAGGTATCGTCTATGCCTGAGGGCACAAGAAAAGTTGTTGATATTTTTACGGATGGCGCCTGCTCCGGGAATCCGGGGCCTGGGGGATGGGCGGCTATCCTCCGGTTCGGTGTGCATGAAAAAGAGATCTCAGGGAATATGCCCAAGACCACCAACAACCGGATGGAGGTTTTTGCCCTGATCAGTGCCCTGGGTCAATTGAAGATACCCTGCGACGTAAATGTGTATTCTGATTCCGCGTACCTCGTGAATGCCTTCAACGAGCACTGGATCGATCACTGGCAAAAAAACGGATGGAAAACAAAAGACGGGAAGCCGGTGGAGAATCAGGACTACTGGAAGCTTTTGCTGCTGGTGATCAGGAAGAAGGATCTGAGGGTCCGCTATATCAAAGTGAAGGGCCACAGCGATCATCCTGAAAACAACCGTTGTGACGAGTTGGCGCGCAATGAGATCAAAGCCTTTTTAAAACTCAATCCGGACCTCGGAGACGCAGAGCATTTTTCTTTGGTCCGGAGCGATGCGGCGGAAAACTGATTTTGTCCGGACAGCCCGTTTTCACACGAAAACGGGTTTTTGTGTCCGGGTAATGGGGAATTCAGGAACCAACAGAATGACGGGGGATATGAGCATAACTATTCGCAAAAGAAAACTTTTACGAATAAATAAGGGTATCCGGAGGTCATTATGCCGTCAGTCAACAATTATCATGCCCAGCGGGACGTAAAAAATACGGTTCAGCTGCGCAAGCTTTTAAAGGAGTTGCCCGTAGTCTGCGCTTCGTTTTTTCATTCCGTCGCGCAGACAACAAGCACGCTGACCCGACTCGCTTACGCATACGATTTTAAACTGTTCTTCAATTACCTTTGCAGCGAATCCCCCAAGTTTGCAGACAGGATCCCGGCAACAATCACGGAAACAGACCTCGGTCTGATCGACGGTCATGATATCGAAGAATACCAGGACTACCTGATGCAGTATGTTCGCGAAACCGATAACGGACAGGTCTTGATGCAGAACCATGAAAACGGCATCATGCGGAAGATGTCCTCCATCCGCTCACTCTTTGATTATCTGTACCGCAGCCACGTTGTTCCAGCCAACATTACGACGCTTGTTCCGCTTCCAAAGCTTCATTCCAAGCCCATATTGCGCCTGGACGCTGAGGAAATGAAACGGATGTTGGAAGCCGCTTCCACCGGCGACGGACTGACCGACCGTCAGATTAAATTCCGCAAGTTTACAGGCGCCAGGGATTTCGCCATCATCATGCTGTTTCTCGGCACCGGGATCCGCGTAAGCGAATGTGTTGGGATCGATATCACGGATATTGATTTCAGGGAGAATGCCTTCGCTGTGACCAGAAAGGGCGGCAGCCGGGTGATTTTGTACTTCCCTGACGAGGTGGCCGAAGCTTTGAAGGCGTATCTTGAGGAAAGAAGCCGGATCGAAGCGCTTCCGGGACATGAAAATGCGCTTTTCCTTTCCCTGCAGCGTCGGAGGATCACCCAGCGCGCGGTCGAAAACATGGTAAAAAAATACGCGGCTGTGGCAGCTCCGTTAAAGGACCGCCTCAGTCCGCATAAGCTTCGTTCAACTTTCGGGACCAACCTGTATCTTGAGACCGGGGATATTTATCTGGTTGCGGACGTTCTGGGTCACAGCGACGTGAACACCACCAGGAAACATTACGCTGACATGACTGATTCCCGGCGCCGCGAAGCCGCGAAGCATGTAAAACTGCCAAAATCGGAAACTGATCCAAAATAAATTAATAAGATAATAAAATTGCTTTCACCAGCGGCAGCATTACTGCTTGACGCCGCCCAGCTTGCCGCCCGCCTTTGGCCCGAGGGTGACCCCTTTCAGGATATCCGAAGAATAGGCGTAGCTGGACCTGTCCTTGTCGGTCTTGGCCCGCAGGGCCGCGTCGACCATGCAGTCGATCAGGCTCGTATAATCCAGGTCAGTCTCCTTCCAGAGGTAGAAGGAAAGAGAACCCGGAATGGTATTGATCTCCGTGATATAGTGCTGACCGCTTATCCTGTCCAGCATATAATCGATCCGAACGACACCCTTGCAGTCCATGGATTTAAAGATCCGCACTGAAAGCTCCTGCAGCTCCAAAGTCAGTTCGTCGCCGATCGGGGCCGGAATGATCCTTTTCAGGCTGGCCATTCCCTTGGAAGCCCCCTGCTGAAGATACTTTTCCTTGAATCCGAGAAAAGATTCGCCGCCGGCGTTAGGCATTTCAATGACGCTTGCCCGCACCTGGTCGTCATACCCCAGCACCGAACAGTTTACCTCGGCGGGTTTATCGAGGCCTTTTTCGATCAGCACTCGGCGGTCGTAGGAAAAGGCCAGTTCCATGGCTTCGATCAGCTCTTCCGGGTCATCGGCCCGGCTGACCCCAATGGAGGAACCCAAACAGGCCGGCTTGACAAAAACCGGCCATCCGATCTTTTCTGTTTCGGCAATGATCGGATCGCGGTCCTTTTCCCACTGAGAACGGGTCACGCCGAATCCCGGAAGCACGGGAAATCCGCAGCCCCGGAAAAAAGCCTTCATCGCGATTTTGTCCATCCCGATGGCGCTTCCGCAGATCCCGGTGGAGGCGTACGGAAGATTTGCGATCTCCAGGATCCCCTGGACCGAGCCGTCTTCCCCATGCAGTCCGTGAAAAACCGGAATGACGCAGTCGATCCGAGCGACGATCTCTTCCCGGATATGTCCTGTGACATCGTCTGCGCGTCTGTAATGTACCAGAGCCCCGGAGGATGCAGTCAGGTCCAGCTGCACTTTTTTGATTTTTTTGTTCCAGGGATCAAAAGGCGTATAGGTCCGCATGTCCAGCAGCGCGTCGCCGGTATACCAGACGCCTTTCTGGCTGATATAAATGGGGACCAGATCGTATTTTTCCCTGTTTACGTGCTGCATCAGCTGAACTGCGCTGATGATGGAGACCTCATGCTCGCTTGAGCGGCTGCCATAAATCACGGCAAGGCAGATCTTTTTCATCGTACGCTCCTCAACCTTCGTTGTAATGATCGGGCAGGTCATTTTCGTAAAGAATGACATCCCCTTTTTGTCCGGCGGCCGCGAGCATACGCGAGGCTTCGTTCAGGCTGTCGCAGACGTGTATATGTTCCGTGTCAAATCCGTTGTCAAGCAGTGCTTTCCGGATCGGTTCCGTATGCTTCCGCCCGATCAGGTACGCCTCGTCCACACAGGACGCCATCTGACGCCCAAATTCATAATTGTACCTGTCTTCGTCCTCGCCCAGCTCCACCATGCCAGGGGTGACGATGATCTTTCTGCCGTCAAATGCTGAAAGCACCTCTAGGGCTTGAGACGCTCCGCTGGGATTGGAATTGAACGCGTCATCGATGACGGTTATCCCGTCTTTCCGGCTGACCAATTGGAGACGGTGCTCCACCGGCTCCAGACGGCTGATGCCGCGACCGATCATCTCCGGGCTCAGTCCAAGATAGACGGCGCAGGCAGCGGCGAGCAGGATGTTGTTGATGCTGTATTTTCCAAGCAGCCGGGTGGTGCAATGGATCGACTGTCTGCGGCCGATGTGCAGATCGAAGGAACTGCCCTCCGGTGACAATTTGATCCCGTCGGCCCACAGGTCGTCTCCTTCCCTGCCGACGATGGCCTTCGGCTTGTCGGTGGCGGCATACAGTTCCGACACCAAACCGCCGTCGTCACAGAAAACGGCGTAACCGCTGCGGGGAAGCGCGCGGATCAGGTCGTACTTGGTGTTTTTGATATTATCTATGGTTTTAAAAGTGTCAAGATGCTGGGGCCCGATGGATGTAAGGATGCCGATGGTCGGCTTGACCAGCCTGCACAGGTCACGGATATCCCTTGTGTGGCGTGCGCCCATTTCTCCGATGAATACATGGCAGGAAGGATCCAGTCTTTCGCGGATGATCCGGGTCAGCCCCATGGGCGTATTGAAGCTTCCCGGGGTCGCGAGGACATTGTATTTCTCTTCAAGTATGGTTTTAAGGATAAATTTGACGGACGTCTTTCCATAGCTGCCGGTGATGCCTATCCGGATCAGGTTATCGTCAGCCATCAGTCTGTGCCCGGCATCACGGAGGAAGCGGCTGTTGATCCATTTTTCCACCGGCAGAATGAGCAGGCCCGCGAGGGCGACGACAAAAGGCGCGGATGCGATCATAGCCGGCGCCGGCAGGAATCCCATCCAGGAAGGCATGGCGAAAAACCAGCAAAGAACGCCTGCGGAGATCGCGGCCCAGCAAAGGAGGCAGGTCACGTACAGGCGCTTGATCCTGTCCGTACGCGCAAAGTTTTTTTTCTGCGGACCGTGCAGCGCTTTCGCAAACCGGCCCATCTGGAAAGCTGTCCATAATATGACGGCTGAAGCTGCGGCGCGGTAAAGCGCCATCCAAATGGGCGCGGCAGAGGATAAAAGGCGCGCGGGGAAAAACAGGACGGCCGCGGCAAGGGCATACAGTCCAAGGGGATGCCATATCCTTTTCCACTGCCTTCTCAGGGTCCTGAAATACCCTTTGAACTGGTAGCTTTCTAACTGGAAATAATGCAGGAGCCCGCCTGATAACCACATCAGGATTCCAGCCGCGCAGCAGAGGATCATCACAAGAAGCGTGATCCGATCAAACAGAGATGTCAAACCGGTATTCTCCTTTAATCGATAATAGATGATATATCAGGACTTAAAAAAGCTTTCCGCAATGATCGTAAATCTTGACCATTGATGGAGATAGGCGAAATGATCGTCGTTATCAAACACCACAAGACCAGCATCGGGGATCTCCTTCTCCATCGTTTCGCCCATCCAGAGCGGCGTTTCCTGATCGTTCCTGCCCCAGACAAGCAGCACCGGGCACCGGATCATGCCAAGGCAGGGTCTGAGGTCTTCTGAGATGATCCTGATGAAGGTCTCCCTCATCCCGGGATCCAGCGCGTTGTAATCTGCCGAACCGTAACGCATCCTCAGGTCATCCAGCATGACGGCGGAATACTGCTTCAACAGCGGTATTCGGCCGATGCGGACCAGGCGCTCTTTTTTCCTTCGATACTCCAGCTCTCGTTTTTCCTGTTCCGGGGTTTTCGGTTTTTTCAGGCCGGCACAGCCGGTAAGGATCATTTTGTCGACCCTTTCCGGATGAAGGGACGCAAGCTTCAGGGCGATCCTGCCTCCGAAGGAATGGGCTATTAAGCAGCAATGATCGAATCCCGTGCTTTCCAGGATCCGGAGAACGCATTCCGTGTATTCATTCACGCCCCAGGGTTCGCTCGGCTGTCCTGTCATTCCGTGACCCGGGAGATCGGGGATCAGCACCCGGTATTCACCGGAAAGTTTTTCGGCGATCTCGCGAAAATGCACGGATGAGCATCCCCATCCGTGGAGCATCAGGATATTATTATCCCCTTTTCCGAGAAGTTCACATTTGACCTGAAGTCTGTTGACGTCCACGATCATGCAAATGGTATCCTTCCTGAAATAAGACGGGCGGAAGTAAAACACACCCTCTTAATGATGATAGGCGCTGTCGAAATAACGGAAAGTCCGATCATTTTCTTTCCGGCAGCCAAAGATAACGGCATTTGGCGGTTGAGCCGCTGACGATATACCTGTAGGCTTTGGGTACGGGCGTCGTCCGTTCCAGAATACAGCCCAGCGCTTCGCAGGTTTTTCTTGAGGCGAGGTTGTCCGGATCGTTCGTGATGACAAGGCTGCGTATGTGCAGCCCCGCAAGGAACGGTTCCAGCAGTCTGCAGGCCCGCAGGGCAAAATGATCCCCCCGGTACATTTCCTCCACCCTGTATCCGACGTGGCCCAAATAATACAGTTCCGGACTTTCCCCAAGACGGATGCTGATATATCCCGCATACCTGCGTGATCCTGCCGGATGGATATCAAAGGCATAACAATCAACAATGCCGCATTTTTCATCTGTTTCGTCCCGCGAAGACACCGACAGATCAATGATCCCGTCGCTGTACATGGCCCTGCGGCCGAACAGATGAAAAAATGCGGGCATTGTCAGGTTACCTGCCTTTGGATTATTTACCGGTCACCAGGGCCAGAGTATCCCTCGCGATGGCGATCTCCTCGTTGGTGGGGATCACAAGGATCTTGACCGTGCTGTCGTCCGTGGAAATGATCCTTTCTTCTCCGCGTACAGCGTTCTTCTCCGGATCGACCCTGCAGCCGAGGAAATCCATACCGTCCATGATCATTTCACGGAGCTGGGCGTTGTTTTCACCGATCCCGGCGGTAAACACGATCGCGTCCACGCCACCCATGGCCGCGGCGTAGGCGCCGATGTATTTCTTGACGCCGTAAACCAGCATATCGACCGCGATCTTGGCACGTTCGTTGCCCTCATCCGCGGCTTTCATCACATCGCGCATATCGCTGGAAACACCGCTGATGCCGAGCAGGCCGCTCTTTTTGTTGCAGATCTCGAGCATCTCATCGGCGGAAATATGGTCGTTGTCGCAGACGAACTGGACCACGGCTGGATCCATGGCGCCGGAGCGGGTGCCCATGATGACGCCTTCCAGCGGTGTGATACCCATGGAGGTGTCAACGCAGTGGCCGTGGTAAACGGCGCAAATGGAGGAACCGTTCCCCAAATGGCACGTGATCAGGCGGAGTTCTTCAGGCTTTTTTCCAAGGAATTCGGCGGTCCTGGCGCTGACATAGCGATGGCTGGTACCGTGGAATCCATAGCGGCGGACCTTCAGGCGGTTAAAGTAATCCATGGGCAAACCGTACAGGAACGCCTTGGGGGGCATGGTCTGGTGGAACGCTGTGTCAAATACCGCGACCATCGGGGTGTTGGGCATCACTTCCTGGCAGGCGCGGATACCCATCAGGTTGGCAGGGTTGTGAAGCGGTCCCAGCGGGATGTTTTCCTTGATGGCTTCGATCACGTTTTCGTCGATGATCACGGATTTGGTGAACTTCATTCCGCCATGCAGCACGCGGTGTCCGACGGCGCCGATCTCATCCATACTGCTGACGACGCCATGCTCCTTGTCGGTCAGGGCGCTCAGCATCAGTTTGCAGGCTTCGACGTGATCCTTCAGGGGCTGGCTGATCTCGTATTTCTCGCCTTTGGCTTTCTGCTCCAGGCGGCTGCCAGCGATGCCAATCCGCTCGACGAGACCCTTGGCCAGGGTGCTTTCGTCGTCCATGTCGATCAGCTGATACTTAAGGGAGGAAGAACCGGCGTTGACGATCAGGATTTTCATAGTGGATATATCTCCTTTTTATTTTTTTGCAAAGCACCGGAGGACACGGTTTATTTTTCGGTCCAGCGGAAAGTGTCGGAGAGCATGATCACGCCCTCCCTGCCAACGGACACGATGCCGTTTTCGGCATATCCGTTTTTTACAGTGCCATCCGGCAGCGTCAGGATGACATTTCCCGGCCGGATCGTGGTCATCAGGGGTACGTGCCCCTTCAGCACGGTCATGTCTCCCCCATGCGCCCGGAAAAGCAGTTTTTCGGTTTCGCCCTCAAAAACCGTGCCGTCAGGTGTGGAAACATTCAGGCGGTAACTGTTCATTTTCCGCTCCTTCCGGCCCGTTCAACCGCTTCGTCAATGGTGCCGACAAAGAGGAACGCGGACTCCGGAATATCGTCATGGCGGCCTTCGCAGATCTCCTTAAAGCCGCGGATGGTTTCCTTGATGGGCACATAGGTCCCGGCATAACCCGTGAACTTTTCGGAAACATGGAAAGGCTGGGAAAGGAAACGTTGGATCTTACGGGCGCGCTGCACCAACAATTTGTCCTCGTCGGAAAGCTCGTCCATACCCATGATGGCGATAATGTCCATCAGCTCCTGATAGCGCTGGAGAATGCGCTGCACTTCCCTTGCCACGTCGTAATGTTCCTGGCCGAGGATCTCCGGCGTAAGGATCCGGGATGTGGAATTGAGGGGATCCACCGCGGGATAGATGCCCTGGGAAGCGATGGCCCGGTCGAGCACGGTCGTCGCGTCCAGATGGGCAAAGGTGGTCGCGGGAGCGGGATCGGTCAGGTCGTCGGCCGGGACATATACGGCCTGGATCGACGTGATGGAGCCTTTTTTGGTGGAGGTGATCCTCTCCTGAAGGGTACCCATTTCCTCCGCCAGGGTGGGCTGGTAGCCCACGGCTGAAGGCATGCGCCCAAGCAGCGCGCTCACTTCCGAGCCCGCCTGGGTAAAACGGAAGATGTTGTCGATAAAAAGAAGCACGTCCTGGTTTTCCCGGTCCCTGAAGTATTCGGCCATGGTCAGTCCGGACAGGCCGACGCGCATGCGGGCTCCCGGGGGCTCGTTCATCTGGCCGTAAACCAAGGCCGTGTTGCTTATGACGCCGGATTCCTTCATCTCGTTATACAGGTCGTTGCCTTCACGGGTCCTCTCCCCGACGCCTGTAAAGACGCTCAGGCCGCCGTGCTCTTTGGCGATATTGTGGATCAGTTCCATGATGAGGACCGTTTTCCCCACGCCGGCGCCGCCGAAAAGACCGATCTTGCCGCCCTTGGCATAGGGGCAAATGAGGTCAACGACCTTGATGCCCGTTTCCAGGATCTCGGTGGAGGTGGCCAGTTCGTCAAAGGCCGGGGCGGGACGGTGGATATTCCAGCGTTCGCATTCCGGAACAGGGCCGGCCTCGTCGACCGTATCCCCCAGTACGTTGAAGATCCTTCCCAGTGTGGCACGGCCCACCGGAACAGAGATCCCCTTTCCGGTATCCGTTACCTGGGTGTCCCTTTTCAGGCCGTCAGTGGATGACATGGCAATGCAGCGGACCGTATGATCGCCGATGTGCTGCGCCACTTCCACGGTCAGCGTCCGTGAGCCGATGGGCATGGTCAGAGCGTTTTGGATGGCAGGCAGATCGCCCGATTCAAAAGCGACGTCCACCACGGGTCCCATGACCTGAGCCACTCTGCCCGATGATTTGATCGACATGCAGAAATCACACCCCTTTTAACTGCCGCTGCCGGCAACGATCTCGGTAATTTCCTGAGTGATCGCTCCCTGGCGGGCCCGATTGTACTTGATCGTCAGATCATCGATCATCTGTCTGGCGTTCTTCCCCGCGGAATCCATAGCCATCCGCCGCGCCGCCACTTCGGAAGCGAAGCTTTCCCGCACCGATGCCATGATCATGCCTGTCACGTATTCAGGCACCAGGGAAGACATGACATAAACTTCGTCGGGTTCAAACACGATATCCTTCCCGGAGGAACGGGCCTCCCTTTTATCAAGGGGAAGGATCCAGCGAACGGACGCTTCCTGCTGCATCATGGAGATGTACCGGGTATAGAGGATCCCGAACCGCCCGAAAGCCCCCTCAAGAAAATCTCCGCAGAGCTTTTCGGCGATCTTGCGCGCGTTCGCTGTCGAAAAGGCTTCAGCGCCGTAAAAAGCATCGCCGCCAAAACGCTCGTACGCCCTTTTCCCAACGGGGATGATCTTCGCGTCGGGGTATTCTCTGGCCAGGCGGTAGATGTTCGCGTTGTATCCACCGGCCATGCCCCGGTCGCCGGCAATGACCATTAGGCGGGTCTCTCCCGACATGCCGCTCCTTAGGTAAGGACTTTTTTCGCAAGCCGGACATGCTGCGAGGACAGCCATCGCTTCCGCTGCCGCGCACGCGTATTCGTTGCTTCCCGTCATCCTCTCCGAGGCTTTTTTAATTTTTGAGGCAGCGACCAGCTCCATCGCGTGCGTCAGGTGCAGCGTGGAATTGACGCTTCTGATGCGGTTGCGCAGTTGTTTCGTGTCAGGCATGGTTTACCCCTTCATCCCCACAACAGCTTCTTTCAGGGCTGCGATGTCCTCATCCTCAAAATAGCCCTGTTCTATTCTCTCCAAAAGCGGCGTATAGCGTTCTTCAAGGTAAAGGTAAAGCCTCTTTTCCCATTCCTGCACCTTGTTTACGGGCACATCGTTCAGGTATCCTTCGGTGACGGCATAAATCACCGCTACCTGACAGCCGGGACGGACGGGGTGCTGGCGCGGCTGTTTGAGGACCTCCACGATACGTTCCCCCAGGGCCAGGCGGGCTTTGGTATCGTCGTCCAGATCGCTTCCGAATTGGGCGAACGCCTTCAGTTCACGGTATTGGGAATATAACAGCTTCAGCGGGCCCGAGACTTTTTTCATTCCCTTCAGCTGGGCGCTGCCGCCGACACGGCTCACGGAGATTCCGGGGTTGATCGCCGGCATGATCCCGGAATGGAAAAGCTCTGTCTCAAGGAAGATCTGCCCGTCCGTGATCGAGATAACGTTGGTGGGGATATAAGCGGAAACGTCGCCTGCCTGGGTCTCGATCAAGGGCAGGGCTGTGATCGACCCGCCGCCGTACTCCTTAGACACGCAGGCGGCGCGCTCAAGGAGCCTGGAATGCAGATAGAAGACATCTCCGGGGAACGCCTCGCGTCCCGGCGGACGCCTGATCAAAAGGGAAAGCGCCCGATAGGCGACCGCGTGCTTGGACAGATCATCGTAAATGATCAGCACGTCCCGTCCCTTAGCCCTGAAATACTCCGCCATGGCGCATCCGGAATAAGGCGCGACATACTGAAGCGGCGAGGATTCGGAGGCGGAAGCGCACACCACCGTCGTATAGGACATGGCGTCGTTCATTTCCAGTTCGCGGACCAATTGAGCGACGGAGGATTTCTTCTGCCCGATGGCGACATAGATACAAATGACATCCGAAGTGCGCTGGTTCAGGATGGTATCGATAACGATCTCCGTTTTGCCGGTCTGGCGATCGCCGATAATCAGTTCGCGCTGTCCGCGGCCGATGGGGATCATGCTGTCGATGGCCTTGATCCCTGTCTGCATCGGAACGTGGACGGGTTCCCTCTCGATGATGCCGGGGGCCTCGGATTCGATAGGCCTCTCCTCAAGGGTGTCTGCCGGGCCTTTGCCGTCGATAGGATGCCCGAGTGCGTCCACGACGCGTCCGAGGAGCGCTTCACCGACGGGCACGGAAAGCACCTTTCCGGTCCTGCGGACCCCCGTCCCTTCGTGAATGCCGCTGCCTTCGGTCAGAACGGCAACGGAGACGGTATCCGTTTCAAGGTTCTGGGCGAGCCCTGTGGATCCGTCATCAAATTCGAGCAGTTCGCCCGCCATGCATTCCCTGAGGCCGTATACGCTGGCGATCCCGTCGCCGACAAGCACAACGGTGCCGGTCTCCTTCATTTCAAGACGCGACGAATAATTGCGAATCTGTTCTTTGATGATGCTGCTCAGTTCCTGTGTGCTTGCGCTCATCCGCCAATCACTTCCTTTACCTGACGCAGTTTCGTGCGGACACTCCCGTCGATCACCTTGCCGTCGACCTCCACCACGACTCCGCCAAGCAGCGAAGGATCTTCCGTATAAGTCATCACGACACTGTGTCCGGTCAGTTTTTCAAGCTTTTTCCGGAGCTTGTCCTTTTCCGCCGGGCTCAGGGGAACGGCGCTTCGGACTTCCGCGGCGGATATCCTGTTCATTTGGTCCAGCAGGGCGGCGTACTCCGCGGTGATCCTGCCGAATTCCATGATATATCCTTTTCCCGACAGGATCTGGATCGCGGATAGGATCTCCTCGGGAACGGTTTTCCCGAAGGCTTTCTCCGCAAGGCGAGCCTTTTCCCCGGCAGGGATGGCAGGCGTATTCAGAAGCTCCTGATAATCGGGGTTTTCCTCAAACAGTTTCTGAACTGTTTCAAGGGATGAACCGAAAGAAGCTTCCCGGCCTTTTTCCCTGGCAAGCGCAAACAAAGCCGCGGCATACTCCTTACTGATCTTGTTCACCGCTATCCCCCAGTTCCTCGATGAACTCATCGATCATCGCCCGGTGATCCGCCTCCCGCACCTCACGGCCGATCATCTTGGCCGCCAGCGCCGTGGAGAGACCGGCCAGTTCGGATCGGATCCCTTCCTCGGCTTTCCGTCTTTCGAGCCGCGCCGCTTCTTCCGCCTGCCTGACGATCACTTCAGCTTTGTCCCGGGCGTCCTTTATCATCGCGTCGCCAGCGCTCCTGGCGTTTTCTGAAGCGGTGTGGAGCAGTTCGTCGGCTTCCCTGCCTGCAGCGTCCATCCGGGCCTGCCAGGCTTTTTTGCTTTCTTCGGCGTCCGCTTCGGCTTTTTCAGCTCTGGCATACTGGTCGTCGATTTCCTGCTGCCTTTGGTCCAGGACTTTCTGCACCGGCTTGAAAAGGAACCGCCTGACGATCCTGTACAGGATGTACAGATTGACCAGCGATATCAGGATATTCCAAACATTGACGGAGATGATATCCAGTGACTGCATTCTGACCCCTCCGGTTACGGACCGATCGGTTTATTTGATGGCTTCCTTCAGAACGTTGGCAAAGCTGGAGGGAGCCACGAAGATCAGAAGGATAGCGATGACAAGCGCGTACAGGCCCGTTGTTTCTGCTATGGCGCAGCCCATGATCATGGTAGACGTTACCTGCCCTTTCGCCTCGGGCTGGCGTCCGATCGCTTCGCAGGCCTTGGCCACGGCGTTACCTTCGCCGATGCCGGGGCCGATACCGGCGATCATGGCGATCCCGGCGCCCAGAGCGCAGCAGCCAAGGATGATTCCCAACGCAAGTTCCATATTTGTTTACCTCCATATTCAAACAGTCTCACGGACTGTTTTTTTTGCGCGATGTTTGCCGGCGGCCTTGCGCCTCTGGTATTCTTCCATCGGGAATCCGCCGGATACGTACAGCATGGTCAGCATGGCGAAGATGAACGCCTGCAGACAGCCGCTGAATACGTCGAAATAAATGGACAGAACCGCGGGGATGCCGACCCTCAGGAACGGGATATCCCCGAGCACACCGGGCAGCCAGCCCAGGAGCATGCGGGATAGAGAGGTCAGCGCTGAGGAGACCAGAACCGAGATGACCGCGCCGCTCATGACGTTCCCGTAGTGCCTGAAAGCCATCGAGATCGGCGTGGCAAGCTCGCTGATGATATTCATCGGCAGCATCACCGGGATCGGTTCACAGAAGGACTTCATATAAAGGAGCGCTCCGCAGCGGCATTTGGCCGCAGTGATCAGGGCAAACACCAAAATGGCCCATCCGGCGACCACGTTCAGGTCAGAGGTCGGCGCGAAAAGCCCCAGAAGGCTCAGAAGGCTTGAAAACAGCGAGATGGCCATGATCGCGCCGATAAAAGGAGTATATCCCGCAAAAAACCCGCCCATATTCTCATTGACGAGTTTTTTACACATGGCGACACACCACTCGGCAAGGTGCTGGCGCTTTGTATTCGCCTTTACCTTGAGGCCGTGCGTTAAAAACAGGCACAGGCCCCAGACGGAGATGATCACCATCCATGAATTGACTTGGGCTTCCGTGAACGGCATGTCCATCAGAGGCATCGGGACGGTGAAATAAATCTGTGCCCCGGCGATCTGGACGCCTTCTCCGGAAACGCTGAAGCATACCTTCAGCGCCATCGCTGCCAGAAGCGGAAGGATCATCATACACAGATATAAAAAATCCACCGCCCTGAAACGTCGGCTGCGGGCATTCAAGGCGCGTCACCTCCGTTTTCGATACTTTCGATATCCGGCAGGGAAGAACCCTTATTCCCGGAGCCGGGGTTCCTGATCTCCGGATCGAACAGCGCGCGGAGCCGGACCCCGATTTTCTGGAAGAACAGCGGCAGGATCGCCGCAAGCTTATGGAACACAGGGACGGTAAACGCGATCACAAGAATGACCGCCAGCATCATCAGACGTCCCTGCTGGCTGATGCGGATGATGTTCTTCGCGGTTTTTTCGTCGCTGGAGACGGCCTTCTGAACGCCCAGTCCCAGCAGGAAAAAATCTGCCACCGCGCCGGCGAGCCCGAGCAGGCTGCCCCAGAGGACGGTAAGGTCCCACCAGGAGCCGATCAGGAAAACCGCGTGCATGACAAGGGTCAGGAGAAACGTGAAGGCGGCCGTACGCCCGGTTTCCTTCAGAACGGTCCGATCGGCCTTCATTTCGTCCCTCCTCCCCCGGTCATGGCGGCTGAATTGCCGGATAATAGTATGATTTTAGCGGTTAACAAACGAAAAAGCAAGGAGAAATTGCCCGGCTTGGATCATTTGGTGCCAAAGAGCCTGTCCCCCGCATCGCCGAGGCCTGGGACGATATATCCGTGTTCGTTCAGCTTTTCATCCCGGGCGGCCACATAGATGTCCACATCGGGATGCTCGGCCTGGACTCTGGCGATCCCTTCGGGAGCGGCGATCAGGTTGACAAGGCGGATATTATTGCATCCGCGTTTTTTGATAAAACCGATGGCCGCGCATGCGCTGCCGCCGGTGGCAAGCATGGGATCAAGGACGATCAGCTCCCTGTGGACTGCGTCTTCGGGCAGCTTGCAGTAATATTCCACAGGCTCAAGGGTCGCTGGGTCGCGGTATAGACCGATGTGGCCGACCTTGGCGTTGGGGATCAGCTGGAGGATACCGTCCACCATGCCCAGTCCGGCGCGCAGGATGGGAATGATGCCGATCGGCTTCCCCGCAAGGACCTGAGTCTTCGTCCTGCAGATCGGCGTTTCCACTTCGATCGTCTGCGTGGAGAGGTCTCGAGTGACTTCATACACCATCAGCATGGATATCTCATCCAAAAGCTCCCTGAATTCCTTGCAGCCTGTATCCTTGTTGCGCATGATGCTCAGCTTGTGCTGGATCAGAGGATGATCGAAGACGTGAACCTTGCCCATAAAAACCTTTGTCCTCCTTTTCGTGACCTAAAAATTGACGATTCAACCAAATTATTATAATATATTTTTGCGTCCAATACAACGATAAAATCCCGGTCACCGGCTGGAGGCGTGAAAATCGTGAAAAACCGGGATGATGAAAGCGGCTGCAGAAGCGCTCAGACTCAGGGCCGGTCTGGGCGGGAAGGAAAGTGAAAAACAATGATAGCGATCATCTGCAATCCCGTAAGCGGAAACGCTGAAAAAACCAGGAGGATCTGCGGGGAAGTCGGCAGGATTCTTTCTCAGCGGGGCCTGGACTATCAGGTGATATACTCCGATGGTCCGGGACGCGCATCCTCTCTCACGGCGGAAGCCGTCGGGAACGGTTGCGATACGGTCATCGCCATGGGAGGGGACGGCACTGTGTCAGAGATCGCCGGAGCCCTTGCCGGCAAGGATGCGGCCATGGCGATCATCCCGACAGGGACCGGGAACGATTACTGCAAAACGCTGAAGATCCCCCTTGATCCGATGAAGGCGCTGGAGGTTTTCATGAGGGAACCCGCCCGCAGAACCGATGCGGGGATGATCAACGGCAGGATCTTTGTCAATGAAATAGGCACCGGGTTCGATGTCGATGTGCTGCGCAGGAGCGAGGGCTACAGGAAGCACATGAACGGACTGCTTCCGTATCTGTTGGGTGTCCTGTCAGCGCTGATACATTACAAGACCTATCGGGTCACACTGAAAACAGACTCAGGTACGGAATTGGAAGAAGAGCTGACGGTCTTTTCTGTGGCGCTCGGGAAGATCATCGGCGGCGGTATCCCCATTGCCCCAAAGGCGATCCCGTACGATGGTCTGTTTGACGTTTCGGGTGTCCGAAGGATAAAGAAGTCGAAACTGCCCCTCAGGCTTCTCGGACTGATGAAAGGAAAGATCCTTGACTTTCCTGAAACCTTCAGCCTTCGGGCAAAAAGCGTTGTTTTTAGGGCGCCTGGCATGTTCGTCAATGTAGATGGCGAGATCCTGGAAATGGAGAAAGCGGAAGTGAGCATACTGCCGGGCGCACTGAGGATCCACCGCCCTGCGGGAGACGAAGAAGCCTGATCGCATTTGTTTTTCGCCGTTTTCTGTTTGGAGGCCATGATTATCGCGGAATGCGGCAGAAAGGATTTTCTTCCATGAAAAAGAAACGTCCGGCGGGTCCTGCTGTTTTTCTGGCGCTCCTGATCCTTTTTATGACAGCCGTATTTCCCGTTTGCTCCTGCGCAGGCGGAAAGACCGCGGATAATGTTATCCGCGTGCTGCTGACCCGACTGAAACTGACAGACCGATTGGATATTTCGCTTGACGGCAGCTATACGCTGAACGGATTGTCCTTCCAGCGGGGAAGCCGGCTTGTCGTTTCATCTTCAACCGGACGTATCGTGGTTTATTATGAAGGGATGGCGATGGACTGCGGCAATTCGCTTCTGCTGGTGCGACATTGCCTCCCCGATGAGACCGCCGGACTTGAAAACGGCCTGCGGCTGAACGGGGAGTATTATCTTCACCCCGGAGATCTGTCCATGACTCTGAAGGACGGGCAGCTGCGGGCCATACTGCACACTCCCGTCGAAGAATACCTGTGGGGCGTGGTCCCGTATGAAATGAGCGACTCTTATCCCGCGGAAGCCCTGAAGGTCCAGGCCATTTGTTCCCGCACCTATGCCCTGAATAAAAAGGCAGCTTCCAACATTGACTATGACGTGGTCGACAATACCAACGACCAGGCATATTACGGGATCCAGCCGCAGAACACCCGATCGCTGGAAGCTATTCGCGCTACGGAGGGGATCTGCGGATACGACAAAAGCGGGAAACTGCTGCAATGTTACTACAGCGCCAGCAACGGCGGGCAGACGGAGTCCGCTTCGCATGTCTGGGGCGGCGGAGACCAGGAATACCTTCCCGTCAGGCCGGATCCCTATGATCTTGCGAATCCTGCCGGGACCGTGCGGTCCTTCCGCCTTGGCAAAACCGTCTCGCTTGGGTTCGGCGTTCTGGAGACTGTGCTCACCGATGCCGTCAGGGCGGTCTTCGGACCTGAAAATACCGGTATCGAATCGGATGATCTGGTCATCCTTTCCTGCGTGCCGGCGGATCCCATGTATCCGGGCTCCATGGTATCTACAAACCTCCTGTTCAGTGTCCTGGTCACCTACGAAGGATCGACCAGCGACGACGGTGAGGAGGAAGTGTATTTTGACGGCGCGGCGCCCATGGGCGGCTACTCCGTGGCCACCCGTACGGTCTCGGTAAAGATCCCCGTTTTCCCGACGGTGGAATCCCTGGGCCAATTGGACATCAACATGGGCTCAAACAATGAGATCGTTACGGTCAGGGAGACGGAGGACGCTTTCTGGATCGAAGCCCGCCGATTCGGTCACGGGGTCGGCATGAGCCAGCGGGGAGCGCAATGGATGGCCCAGGAATACGGGATGAACTGGGAAAGTATCCTGGCTTTCTATTATCCCGGCGCTTCCTTCCGAAGATCTTCTTTTGCCGGGTATGTCCTTCCTTCGCCTGTCAGTGCCGTATTCCTCGCGACCCCGGGACCGGCCGCCACGCCGACGCCAAGACCCACGCTGATGCCTGTAGAAAAGACCTCTGCCCGGGCTTTGTATCTTGCAGAGGTCACGAATATCGGTGAAAATTCCTATCTGAACCTCAGGTCCGCCCCGTCGATGAACGCGCCTGTACTCAGGCAGCTGTATTACGGGCAGGTCCTGTGCGTCCTGGAGGAAACCGGGGACGGTTGGCTTCGCGTATGCACGGATGACGCCGAAGGCTTTGTTTCCGCTGCTTTTGTGGAGACTGTGGGGCAAAAGTGAGTTGACCACGCGGGGAGATCGCTTTATTGAAGCATCCGCTTCTAACGCGGTCACACGACCAGGTCCGCTGTTTCCACCGGACACACTCCAAGGATATCCCCCGGTTTCATTTCGACCTGGGCCCCTACCTTTCCCGCGCTGAAAAAGATCGTATCAAAAGACATGGCCGTCAGGTGGATCATGGTGCGGAACTGCTTTTTCATCCCGATGGGTGAGCATCCGCCGTGGACATATCCCGTAAGCGGAAGGAGCTCTTTCTGGGGCAGCATGGAAATACTTTTCTCACCGACTGCCGCCGCTGCTTTTTTCAGGTCCAGTTCCTTTGCGACCGGGATCATGAATACGTAGTTTTTCCGGGAAGCGCCAACGGTCACGAGGGTCTTGAACACCTTTGCCGGATCTTCCCCCAGGACGGCCGCGATCTCAGTCCCCGCTCATGACAAAAGAATAAAAATGAGGCGTATAGCTGATCCTATTCCTGTCCAGCAGGCGCATGACGTTGGTTTTTTCCATATCTGTCTCCTGTTTTGAAAGCAAGTCTTTAACCCGTTGATTTTTCCCTTCAAAATAAGTATACTGTAGCTGTTACTTGAGATTTCGGAGGTTTTCGATGAACAGGAAGTTCTGGCTGACGGTCTTGACGGCAGGATTTATTCTTTTTATCGCTGCTTCTGCCCGGGCGGAGACGAGAATGATCGGTTCTGTTTCCGGCGGTTCGCTGAAGCTGCGCTCCACCACATCGACATCCGCCGACAATGTCGTCGGCTCTTATTCCTCGGGCACGCAGGTGAATATCCTTTCGGAATCCGGAAGCTGGTACTTTGTGGAGGTCAACGGCCAGTTCGGATACATGATGTCCAAATACATCAAGGTGTCCACAGAGTATGAGCATATGGGCTGGGGCATCGTCGAAGAAGAAAACGCCGTGATCAATGTGTTTTCCTCTCCGGATATTTCCTCCAAGGTCATGTATAAATGCTTGTGCGGCGCCAGGTTTGAGATCGTCGGGCACGAAAACGGCTGGTACAGGGTCCGCAGCGGGCACGATTTCGGCTATATCCTCGATCAATATCTTATACCGACGGATACCGCGTATGAAGCCATTACCAGCCTCCTGTCGGGCGACACCGCTTATACCCTTTCCACATCCGGGATCAACACAAATCTCCATGAGACCGGAAGCCAGAAGAGCATGAGTTCTTCCGGAGGCAACCTTACCTGTACAATCCGGTATCCGGTATACACCCTCGGACAGATCGACGCGGCGCTGTCAAGATATGTTCACCAGATGATCGACATCGTGACCAGGGATCATTCCGAATACCACCAGGAAAGTGCAGCCACGCTGGAGATCTCCTACAATTCCGTAAGGCTCGACGAAGGATGCACGGCTGTGGTCCTGGTAGGGAAATACAGCGTTTCGGGGATCGAGCCGCTTCCGTTTATCAGGGCATTTACGCTGGATACCGCGAACGACCGCGTCCTGACCCCCAATGATTACATGGCGGACAGGAGCCGGATCACTTTTCAGGCCAATGCCAAATACCGACGGATATTCAATCAGGTCTCGGGCGGTTACGAGGCTCCGGAGGACCTGGTGTGGCCGGAGCACTGCGTATTGGACACCGAAGGCGTTACTTTTTATCTTATGCCGGGCGAAGGGCTTCCCCTTGAAGCCGGGTGCCAGCGCATTACCCTGAAATACAGCCAGTGTGCCGATTACCTGTCCATGAAGCTTCAGGCCATCGAAAACGGCAGACGGAAGATCGACCCTTCCAGGCCGATGATCGCACTTACATTTGACGATGGCCCCAGCGAGGAGACTTTCCGCATCCTTGATGTATTGGAGGAATACGGCGGCAGGGCGACCTTCTGCGTAGTCGGAAGCCGGCTTACAAGCTATTCCAACGTCCTGGTCTATACCGCTGCCCAGGAAAACGAGATCGCCTGCCATACCTGGGACCATAAAAAACTGACCGAACTGAACGCGAACCAGATGCGTTCGCAGATCACCCGCGTCAACGAGCTGGTCTTTGAGATGACCGGTCGGGAAATCAGGGTCCTCAGATGTCCCTACGGTTCCTTTAACAGCACCCTGCGCAGGGTCTGCGCCGATCTGGGAATGGTGATCGCCTCATGGCAGACGGATACGCTGGACTGGTCGACCCGCAACACCAAGAAAACCTACAGATCCCTGGTGAACAATGCCGAAAACGGGAATATCTTCCTGATGCACGACCTTTATTCGACTACCGCCGAAGCGGTCATCCAGGCCATTCCCGTGCTGGTGGGCGGCGGGTATCAGCTGGTCACCGTTTCCGAGCTGCTTTCCTTCCATAAAGAAGGGATCGTGCCGGGAACGGTCTATATGCATCTGGATCCGGCGAACATCGCCGTCAGGTGATCTGCCTGCTTATCTCCATGGACCGGTCGATGCATTTTTGCACCGCCTCCATCACGTTCCCTTCAAAACCGGATATCTCCAGGGCGCAGACAGCCTCGATCGTCGTTCCTCCGGGAGAGCATACATCGTCCCTTAACTGGGCCGGGTGCTTCCCTGATTCCAGGACCATCTTCGCGCTGCCGAGCATCGCCTGGGCGGCCATGCGGACGGCGTCATCCCTTTTCAAACCGGCACGAACACCGGCCTTGGCCACGGCGTCGATCATCATATAATAATATGCCGGCGACGAGCCGCTGATGCCCACGACGGCATTCATCTGCCCTTCCTCAACCCTGACAGGCGTGCCGCATGGGGATACAAGGGCAGAAAACATTTCCTCATCCGCCCTGCCGACCGTTTTACCGCAGGCGTAAGCGTTTACGCCCGCAGCAACGGCGCAGGGCGTGTTCGGCATCAGATGGATGATCTTCAGCCCCGGTTTTTCCAATTTCGTTTCCATCTGCTCCGGGGAAATCCCCGGCGCGAGGTATATAAAAAGCGCGTCTTCGCGAACCGCGTTTCTTATCTCCTTGATTACCCCTTCATACTGCTGCGGCTTGACCGCAAGAAATACCGTGTCGCAGGCCGCCGCGTCCGCATTCGTGCCGATCCCGACCCTGTAAATATCCCTGATCCTTTCAAGCTCAGCGCGATTCCTCCGGGAAACGACGATCCCGGGATGATCCCCGCCGCGGACGATCCCCTTCAGGATCGCCTCCCCCATTTTTCCGCATCCGATGAATCCGATCGTCATGTTTTCAGTTCATCTCCCAAGTCATTTTGTACCGTTTCCGGTCATTTTTTCCTGTTTCACTTTGTGGTCGATCACATGACGGCTGCGAAGCTCGTTCATGATCTCCTCAGTGGAAATGCCCATCTGTACCATCAGCACCATCACATGATAGGTCAGGTCAGCGATCTCGTAGATCGTTTCCGCCCTGTCCTCGCCTTTTCCGGCGATCACGACCTCGGTGCATTCCTCGCCCACTTTTTTAAGGATCTTGTCCAGCCCTTTTTCAAAAAGATAGCTGGTATATGATCCTTCTTTTTTTTCGCTCTTTCTTCCTTTGATCAGTTCATACAGGGATCCCAGGGAGAACTCCTCCTTGTTTTCCACGTCCATAGAGGCGTCTTCCTCAAGCACGGGATTGAAAAAACAGCTCTCGTTTCCGGTATGACACGCGGGACCGTCCTTACGAACTGCGATCCTGAGGGCGTCCAGATCGCAGTCCGCGGTGATCGAGACGATATGCTGGTAATTCCCGGAGGTCTCCCCTTTCAGCCACAATTTCTGCCTGGAGCGGGAATAAAAACATGTCAGCTTCTTTTCAATGGATATTTTCAGGCTTTCTTTGTTCATGTAGGCAAGCATCAGTACTTCCCCGCTGTCGGCATCGACAACGATGGTGGGGATCAGACCGTCTGCGCCGTATTTCAGTTGATCTGCAGAAACCATTTTTCCGCTCCTTTCAAATCCGTACGTTGATATTTTCGTTCCTGAGGTATTCTTTCAGTTCCGGGATCTTTACCTCGCCGTAATGGAAAATGGAAGCCGCCAGTCCCGCATCCACGCCGGGGACCGACCTGAACAGCGTGGCGAAGTCCTCCATCTTGCCGGCGCCTCCCGAGGCGATGACCGGTACATGAGCGATCCCGGCAACCATGGACAGCATTTCCAGGTCAAACCCTTCCTTTACCCCATCGGTATCCATGGAATTCAGCACGATCTCTCCCGCACCCAGATCCAGTCCCTTTTTGATCCAATCCAACAGGTCCAGGCCGGTGTCTTCGCGTCCTCCCTTGGCAAATACCCTGAAGCTGCCGCCGACCCTTTTGGCATCCACTGACAGGACGACGCATTGGCTGCCGTATTTATTTGCAGCTTCGCGTATCAAGTCGGGGCAGCGGAGCGCACAGGAGTTGACGCTCACCTTGTCGGCGCCGCATTTCAGAACGCGGTCAAAATCGTCCAGCGAACTGATGCCTCCCCCCACCGTCAGGGGGATAAACACCCTGGAAGCCGCTTCCGCGAGGATGTCCGTAAAGATCTTTCTGCCATCGCTGGATGCAGTGATATCATAAAATACAAGTTCGTCCGCTCCCTGCTGCGAATAATACGCGGCCAGGTCAACAGGTGAGGCCACGTCGTTTAGGCCTTGAAAACGGGTCCCTTTGACAACGCGTCCGTCCCGCACGTCCAGACAGGGAATGATCCTTTTTGCTATCATGCGCACACCTCGATTGCCTGTTTCAGATCGATCGCCCCGGTATATAACGCTTTTCCGAGTATCGCACCGGCGAGTCCCTCTTTTTTCAGTCTGACCACTTCCTCTACGGAGGACACCCCTCCCGAAGCGATCAGATCGCAAGAGCAAACCTTCATCAGCTGCCGGTACAATTGATGGTTGGTGCCCTGCATCGCGCCGTCCCTGGAAATATCGGTGCATATCAGTGTCTTAAGACCGGCTGAGGACATCCTTTTACAGAATTCTACGCCGGATTCCCCGCTGTCTTCTGTCCAACCGCGGATAGACACCTTTCCGTCCCTGAGATCCGCGCCAACCGCGATCCTGTCGCCGTAAGTTTCCAGTGCTTTTTGAAGAAAATCCGGATCGGTGACGGCTTTGGTGCCCAGAACGATCCTTTCCGCATCGGCATCCAGATATCTGTCCACAGTCTCAAAGGAACGAATCCCTCCACCGACCTCCGCCTTCAGAGAGGATGCGCGGATCATTCTGCGGATCACATCATAGTTTTCTGTTTTTCCCGTTTTTGCACCGTCCAGGTCCACGATGTGGATAAAGCGGGCCCCGGCGTCGGCAAAGCGCATCGCGACTGTAACGGGATCGTTCTCATATACCGTTTTTTGGCCGTAATCTCCCTGATAAAGCCTGACCGCCTGTCCCTCGATCAGATCCACTGCGGGCAGAATGACCATATGATCTCACCTCATTTCCAAAAAAGAGCGCAGGATGTTCAGGCCGACCTCGCCGCTCTTTTCAGGATGGAACTGGCACCCTATCACATTGCCGCGCGCCACAGCGCCGGTCAGCGTCCCGCCGTAGTCTGTATCCGCGATCACATACTCCTTCGGCGTCACAGCATGATAGCTGTGCACAAAGTAAACGTAATCGCCGTCATGGATATATTTGAAAAGCGGGTGCTGCTTCCTGACTGAAAGGGCGTTCCAACCGATCTGAGGTATCTTGAGCCCGGGCGAGATCGTTTCGCCGATG
Organism: Clostridia bacterium; assembly: GCA_017523615.1. GTDB lineage: Bacteria > Bacillota > Clostridia > Christensenellales > Aristaeellaceae > RUG756. The sequence continues at coordinate 21,071 of JAFWWK010000067.1, read as the reverse complement.
AACCGTACCTCTCCGGGGATCAGGCCCAGTCCAGGGAAGCTGCCGAATTCAAGGCTCCGGTCAAACAGGAGCTGCATTCCCACACAGATCCCCAGGAGCGGCACGCCTTTTTGGGCCTGATCCAGAGCGGCCTGCCCCAAACCTGAAGAAAAGAGCTTTTTCTGTGCATCGCCGAAAGCGCCGACCCCGGGAAGGATCACCCTGTCCGCGCTGCGGATCCTTTCCGCGGAATCCGTGACCTCACAGTTCGCCCCGATCGCCTTCAGCGAACATGCTAGAGAGAACAAATTACCTACGCCGTAATCAATGATCGCTGTCATAGAGCTCCTTTTGTGGAAGGGATCCTCCCGCCTTCCGCCGGATCGATGGATACGGCCTGCCTCATGGCCCGTCCGAAGGCCTTGAAACCCGCTTCCAGGATATGATGGGAATTTGTTCCGTCCAGCTGCCTGAGGTGGACGGTCATCGGGCATGCGCGGCAAAAGCCCCAGAAAAATTCCTCCCCGAGCTCGGTGTCGAAGGTACCGACCTTTTGGGATGGCGGGGACAGGGTATACCGCACCATGGTCCTGCCGGAAAGATCCACCGCGCACATGACAAGCGTTTCGTCCATTGGCAGCAGCATGCTGCCGTAGCGTGAGATCCCGCGCTTGTCCCCGAGCGCTTCGCTGAACGCGTTTCCCAGGGCAATACCGATATCCTCAGTGGTATGATGTTCGTCTACACGAATATCCCCGTCACATTTTACTGTCAGGTCAAAATGACCGTGCCGCGCAAAAAGAGTCAGCATATGGTCCAGAAACCCGCTGCCGGTGTCGATCTCCGCCTTGCCGGTCCCGTCCAGGTCCAGGGAAAGAATGATGTCCGTTTCAGACGTTTTTCGCGTTATCCGGGAACAGCGCATCCGAAAGCCTCCTTTTAATTTTTCAGGCATTCGCCGAGGATCCTGAAAAAGCAGTCCATCTGTTCCTCGCTGCCGATGGTGATCCTGTTGAAATCACGGATCCTCCCGGTGCTGAAATGGCGGATCAGAACTCCTTTTTCCTTCAGCGTCCGGTAAAGCTCTTCCCCTCCGATTTTAGAGTGCCGCGCAAATACGAAATTCGCACCGCTTGGGAGGACCGTAAACCCCAGGGATTCCAGTTTCTTTACCGTTTCCAGGCGCGTCCTGACGATCCTTTGACAGTTCTCCATATAATATCCGTTTTCTTCGATGGCGGCGATCCCGGCGGCTGAGGTCATCAGGTTTACGTTGTAGGGATCGATCGAATCCTTTACCAGCTTCAGATCGCCGATCAGCTTTTCGTTTCCCAGGGCATATCCCAGCCTTGCACCTGCCATGGAACGGGATTTGGAGAAAGTTCGTACGATCAGAACGTTATCATACTTCAAAGCCAGCGGCAGGCAGTTGCCTTCGCTGAAATCCGCGTACGCTTCATCCACGATCACGACGCGGTCCGGGTTTGAAAGAACGATCTTTTCCACTTCTTCCGCCGGCATCGGGATACCGGTCGGTGCGTTGGGATTGGCCAGGACGATGTGTCCGGAATCAGGATAATCCTCCGCGCAAACGGTAAAATCCTCCCTCAGGGGGACAATGACATACGGGATGTCGTTGACATCGCACAGGACCTTATAGAAGCCGTATGTGATGTCGGCGAAGACAAAAGGATGGGAAGCGTCGCCAAAGGCCAGGAACGCGAAGTTCAGGACCTCGTCCGAACCGTTGGAGACGATCACGTTTTCCGCTTTGACATGATGCAGCCCTGCGATGGCTTTTCTTAATGCGGCGCTTTCGGGATCCGAATACAGCTGGAGGCCCTCAGCCGCTTCCGAGGCCCTGGCCGCGACCAGGGGTGAAGGCGGATACGGAGATTCGTTGGTGTTTAGCTTAATGAATTTTCGGTCCTGAAACTGCTCCCCCGGCACATAGCACGATAGAGTTTTGAAAGCTTCTTTCAGAAAACGGCTCATATCAATCCTCCGTCCGCGTGCGGATCAGGGCGCTGCGCGCATGCCCTTCAAGGCCTTCCTGCCGGGCAAACAAAGCAATGCTTTCACTGACCTTTTCAAGGGCTTCCTTTGTATAATAGGTAAACTGGCTCCGCTTCACGAAGTCGTCCACCGACAGCGGGCTGGAAAAACGGGCCGTTCCGCTGGTCGGTAGGGTATGGTTGGGTCCCGCCAGGTAATCTCCCAGCGCTTCCGGGCAGTATCTGCCCATGAAAATGCTTCCGGCGTTGCGTATGCGGTCCAGGTATTTGAAAGGATCGGCCACGCAAAGTTCCAGGTGCTCCGGCGCGATCCTGTTGGCGATATCGATCACGGCATCGATATCTTTAGCGACGATGATCTTCCCGTTGTTTTTGATCGAAGCCTCGGCGATCTCCCTGCGCGGCAGGACGGCCAGCTGCCTGTCGACAGCTTCGGACACCTGCGCTGCCAGGTCGGCGCAGTCCGTCACCAGGACAGCTGAAGCCATTTTGTCGTGTTCCGCCTGGGAAAGGAGATCGGCGGCGAGGTGCTCCGGATCGGAACCCTTGTCAGCGACCACGAGGATCTCAGAGGGACCCGCGATCATATCGATAGCGACCCTGCCGAAGACCTGGCGCTTGGCTTCTGTCACATACGCGTTTCCCGGGCCGACAATCTTGTCCACACGGGGAATGGGACCGGCTCCGTAAGCAAGGGCTGCGATCGCCTGGGCTCCGCCCACTTTGAAGACCCTGTCCGCGCCGGCAATGTCGGCGGCGGCAAGAATCGAAGGATCTACCCTGCCGCCCCGGGCGGGTGTGGTGACCACGATCTCGGGGCAGCCGGCAAGCTTTGCCGGGATCACGTCCATCAGCACGGTGGACGAAAGTGCGGCGGTTCCGCCGGGAACATAAACACCCACTTTGGCTATCGGCATGATCTTCTGTCCCATGACAACGCCGTCCTCACCGGTGATAACGAAGCTGGACCTGATCTGCTGCCGGTGAAAAGCGCGGATATTATCAGCCGCCTTTTCAAGTGTGGCCACAAAACATGGATCAAGGCTTTCATACGCCTTTTTGATCTCGTCCCGGGTCACCTCAAGAGCGCTGCCGTCCCACGCGTCAAATCTAAAGCACAGTTCCTTCAGCGCTTCTTCCCCACGCTGCCGTACGTCGGAAATGATCCGCGTGACCGTTTCGGAGATGCTGCCGGCAAGGGGGTTTTCTTCACGCTTGAGTATCTCGTCGATACTGATCGTGGCCAAATCATAGATCTTCATTATTCGTTTTCCTTTCTGTTTTCGACTTCCGCCTCGACAGCCAGGCACAGGCGCTGTATTTCATCATATTTGAATTTGCCGGAGGCTTTGTTGGCGATAAGTCGCGCGCTGATGGGATTTACGACTGCCAGCGGCACAAGACCGTTCTCCGCCAGGGTCTTTCCTGTTTCCACGATATCCACGATCACATCGCTCAGACCGATGATCGGGGCCAGTTCGATGGAACCGTTCAGATGGATGATATCGATCTCTTCGGATTTGGCCGCATAATACTGCCGGGCGGTGTTGGGGAATTTCGTCGCGACCCTCAGAGGACGTGACGGATCGGGCCTGAAGTCCGGCCTGCCGCAGACGCACATCCGGCAGACGCCGATGCCCAGGTCGAGCAGTTCAAATACGTCCGGTTCGTATTCGATCAGGATGTCCTTTCCGGCGATGCCGATATCAGCGGCTCCCCGTTCCACATAAATGGCGACATCCGACGGTTTGACCCAGAAATAGCTGATCCCTGCTTCCGTATTTTCAAAAATCAGTCTGCGGTTTTTTTCCCTGATGGCGGGACACCCGTATCCTGCGTTTTCAAGGATCTCATACACTTTTTCCCCAAGGCGTCCCTTGGGCAGCGCAACGTTGATCATGGCGTTCCTTCCTTGCTGGTGGATTTGTTTACAGTTCAACGATATCGGCGTATGCTCCGTCAGGCGGTGCGCTTTTCGGCAGGCACAGGACGCGGCGGCCTTCGCTGCGGAGCAAGCCGGCTTCCTCCGCAACACGGCTGAGGGGGACATCGTTCCCGTAGAGGACAAGTACATCGGGGCTTATCGCAGGATCCCTTGCCGACAGTGAGTTCAGCATGTCAAGATAGACCGCAAACCCTACCGCCTGCGCCTGTTTCCCAAGATGTCCGGCAAGACGGTCATAGCGTCCCCCGGATAAGATCGCCGTATGTACTCCTTCAACATAGCCCTTGAAGACCAGGCCGTTATAATACGCTTCATCCGAGATAATGGAAAAATCGATGCGGATATGGGAAAACTCCTCCTTGGAAAAACCTTCGGCAAGCGCGCTCATTTCGTCACAGGCTTCCAGCATGCCCGCGTTGAGGGAGATGCCTTTCAATTCGCCGATCCTTTCAAAGGGACCGTAAAAGGATGCGAGGGTCTCCCACGCCAGGGATACGGGCTTGTCTTCGTCTGCGGTCAGTTCACGGATCTCGTGCCGGTTTTTCTTCCTCAGGCAGGACAGGAGGGCCTTTACTTTGTCTGTGTCGGCCCGAGTGACGCTGACCAGGGCGCCGATGAGCTTCATCGAGGCAATGTTCAGAATCCAGCGGTCGGATATGATCGCGAGGCTCTGCGTCGCCATCGACAGGACTTCGGCCTGCTGCACTTTATCGACGGTACCGATGCATTCGATCCCGGCTTGGGGGATCTCCCCGAACTCGCCCGCGTTCCGGCTTTCCCTATAAACGTTTTCGTGGTAATATACCTTTTTTTGCCCGGCAGTGTAGTTTTTGACGATCGAAAGGGTAACGTCCGGCTTCAAGGCCATCAATTTGCCGTTGATATCGGTAAAGGTAAGAATATGGTCTCCTGTAATAAAGCTTTTATTGGCGGAATAAAAATCATACGGTTCAAATTTGCATACCTTGAAGGGTGCGTATCCGTAGGAGGCGTACAGCTGCCGCAGCCGTGAGCCTACACGCTCTTCATATGCCGCTGGTTCCGGAGCGTTTTTCACTGTATTTGTCCTCCCTTCATTTTTTCAAGCACCTTTTCATAGCCGCCGTGACCGAAGCGGATACAGCGGTTCACACGGCTGATGGTGGCCGTTGACGCGCCGGTCTCCCGCGCAATCTCGTCGTAGGTGGTATGCTCATACAGCATCTGGGCCACTTTCATGCGCCGGGCAATCTCGACGATCTCCTGCGAGGTAAGAAGGTCTTCCAGAAAGATCTGCATTTCGTCCTCATCCTGCGGCTTGGTCAGGGCTGAGATCAGCAATTTGGTATTTTCCGAGTCAAAGAGATCCATACTTCACCTGCTTTCACGCTTTAGCGCGTTGCTATATTAGCACGTAAAAGAAGAATCGTCAATCCCCCGCGCCGTGTTTATCCCCATTGACACTATCACGTGTTCGGGGTAAAATTCAAAATGATTTCATTATTATTCACGGAGGAATCTATGCGCATCAGAATTTCGAAAACAGCAGTTTGTCTGACCGCATTTTTAATGGTGCTGTTTGTTTTTGCCGCCGTTTCAGCCGCCCAGGGCGGTACGGTCAACGGTACGCTTTGGATCGACAGCGATACGGACGGCATTTTCGACAAGGGGGAAAACGGCCTCCGTAATTCCACGCTGATTCTCGAAAGGCTGTCCTCCGGCGGCGAAATCATATCCGTCGCTGAGACAACGACAGGCCAGAACGGTTCTTTCTCATTTTCCGGTGTGCCTGACGGTACGTACCGCATCACCGTAAAGCTTGCCGGGGAATACCGTTTCACACTGCATGGGAAGGACAGTGCCGCGCTGCCTGCCTCCGGGAACAAGTCACAGACCACGATTTTTTCCGTCAGCGCATCTGAAACGAAGACGGTCAACATCGGCTGCACCAAATCCGCGTCCTCCATCAGTCTGGTGGCGTTTGAGGATCTCAACGCCAACGGAGGCCGCAGGACGTCGGAGCCCCTGGTCCGGAACGTCCAGATCACTCTGATGTATGAATATGAAGGCACGCAGTACGAGATCGCTTCCGCTGCCACAAACAAGGACGGCGAAGCGCGCATCTCCTCCCTTTCTCCGGGAACATATACCCTTATCGCCGCCTGTCCCGAGGATTATGGCTATGGGCCGATGGGTGAAAAGGTCAATCAGTGGTACAACTGTTTTTTGCCGGTCAGTGAGAATATCGGGTCCACAGGCAGCTTTGAACTGCCGGTTAAAACCGGCATGGCCATGGGCATTGGTCTTGTCAAGGCCGGCAAGGTCACAGGGCGAGTATGGCTGGACAAAAACGCCGACGGTGTCCGTGACGCCGCGGATCCCGGCCTTTCCGGCTTCACGGTATCCCTCGTTTCACAGGACGGCAGCGTGACCAGGTCCGCGGTAACATCCGAGGACGGGACCTTTGTATTTGCTGGCCTGCAGACCGGGACTTACATTCTTGAGGCTGACCTTACCAGTGATTGGATGTTTACCTCCGGCGGTTCCGTTTTTTCGGATCCTTCCAGGCGAAAGGATTCCTGCGCGGTTTCCGTTACCGCGGGAAAAACGACCGACGCCGGTATGATTGGCGTTACGCAGGATACGGCGGTCACCGTCACCGCCTTCATTGACAGTAATTTCAACGGTATCCTGGACGGCGGCGATCTTTTGATGGGCGGCGTCGAAATCGCGCTGGAAACGGTCGGCGGAACATTGACCCAGATCACGGACGGGATCACCGGCTCCTGCGCCTTCCGCAGCCTGTATTCTTCCGAGGCTACCCTGGTATGCACTTTGCCCGAAGGTTTTGTATTTACCTCCGGCGGCGGCGACAGTATGTTCTCAAACCGGGACGGGACCTTCAGCGCTTCCAGGGTCATCCCGCTGCACCGCGGCACGACCGCTTCGTTTATGATCGGCGTCACCCAGCCTTCTTCCGTCAGCGGCACGGTGTATGAGGACATTACCGGGAATTATTCCGCTTCATCGCTCCCCCTTCCCGGTTTCCGGGTCCTGTTGATGGACAAAAACGACGAGCAGATACAGGATTGTCTGACGGACGAAAACGGCGTCTACCGGTTTGATAACATTCCCGGCGGAACGTATCGGGTCCGTGTGATCTTTAACGACCCCTATATCGCATCAGTCACTGTTCCCGCGGACGGTCCTTGTCCGAATCGGATCACCTCCCTGAATATGGACCACGGCGACACCGATCTTTTCGAATTGCCTGCCAACACCGCTGTTACCTATGATGCGGCGCTGTATCAGGCGGGCGCTCTGCAGGGGCATGTCCTTCTGAATCCTGCCTATGACGAGCTTGCGACAAATGAAGGCGGTCTGAAGGGAGTTGCCGTCACCCTTCTTGATGAACAGGGGGTCCAGGTATCCAGCCATCTGACCGACACGACCAACGACGAAGGCTTCTTCTATATCAAAGGGGTTTACCCCGGAAATTATATCCTCTGTTATACCCTTCCCGAAGGCGCTGTCATGGTGACCCCGGTCATGGGGACTTTCCAATGGACGAGCAGCATCATTACGGTGGAAAAGGGCACAGTGCTTACCGTTCCCTCCGTCGGTACGGTATATACCACCGATTTTTCCGGCACGGTCGCGCTGGACGATAAATGCACCGTCAGGGATCCAATTCAGGCAACAGTAACCATCACTTCTGTCACTTTCGGCACCATCCTGTCAAGAACGACTGATGAAAGCGGGAATTTCGCTTTCATCGGCCTCCTGCCGGACGAATACACGGTCGAAATCGATACCACGGACGGCTATATCATTACCGGATCCCGAGACGGCTTCATCCCGATGACCCCGAAGGATCGTGCGGAAGTGACGCTTAAATTCGATATGGGATCCGACTGGACAGGAAAACGAGTCACCGTTTCCCTGCCTTCCGCCCTTTCAGTGCGGTTCTATTATGATACCGATGATTCCGGCAGTATGGACGAAAAGGACTTCGGTGCCGTGGACCTGACCTTTACCCTTACAGGGCCGGGAGGCAGCGCCGAATCCGTTACCGGAGCAGACGGTATGTTTAACGCGGAAAACCTCTATCCTGGCAAATACAGGATCTCGGTCTTCCTTCCTGATGATGAGATCATGACCAACGCATCTTCCCATGCGGAAGGCGCATGGACCTATGACTTTACGCTGACGGACGGCGCGGAAAGCGCCTTTGGGATCGGTCTTCTGAAGCTTGGCGTGATCGGCGGCTTTGTATGGAACATGGATGGAGAAAACGATGCCGTCAGCGGAAGGGAAATCGTTCTGTTGAAAGACGGCGGGGAGATCACCAGGACGATGTCCGCCCATGACGGAAGCTTTGCGTTTGAAGCTCTCCGCCCCGGAACATATCGCCTGACTTGCGAACTTCCGGAGGATTACCTCTTTGCAAGGGAACAGGATGCCCGTGAAAGGAGCAGCGTCATTCTGAATACCGGCTCCCTGGACATCGATCTTGTCATGGGCGCGCAGCTGACGGATTCATCGATCGGCATTGGCGCCATCGGCTCCATTGGGGATTTCGCCTGGCTCGATTCAAACGGCAATGGCCTTCAGGACATGTCCGAGAATGGAATGCCCGGGATCCGGATAGATCTTTACCAATACGGGGAACTGATCGCAAGCGCCGAAACAGACGTATACGGGCGGTATTCGTTCACAGAGCTTTATCCCGGGACTTATTCGATGATTGTGACCATGCCTGCGGAACTGAAGTCCACTTCTCCGAGGACCGATTATCCTCTGGTCTGCAGCGTACTTCCGGAAAGTGATGATACTGTGATCACCATTGACGAAGTCGTCGTTCCCAGCGGGGCAAAGAATATGAACTATGACTTTGGATTTGTCCTTCGCACGGAAGGCATTTATCCGCAAAGCTGGTACACCATCCCCGTCAAGGACTGGACGCCATACACCAAACGCTGAGCGCTGGCGCTCCTACGGCCCGGAACCGCTGCACTAAGCGGTGCCCGGGCCGTTATTCTATGGCCAGGATATGGAGATAATAAAAAAACCGCCCCGAAGGGTGGTGATTTCTGGTCGAGGTGGCGGGATTTGAACCCACGACCTTTTGGTCCCGAACCAAACGCGCTACCAAACTGCGCTACACCTCGTAAAGAGAGCCAATGAAGGGACTCGAACCCTTGACCTGCGGTTTACGAAACCGCTGCTCTACCGACTGAGCCACATTGGCATCTGACCAGCAGAAATATTCTATCACTTCACACTGAAAATGTCAATCATTATTTATAGCATTGCCTTCAATTGCTGCCATGTTTTGCTGTCGCACGTGTCAGATAGATATAGGATCGCATTAAAGCGCGTTGAAATACCAGCCTGCCTTTTCTTTGGAAGTTTCATTCCTTCCCGCAGAAAGCACTTTGGCCCGCCAAAGGTAATAATCCTTCACGACAGGGTCATCCCTGTGCCTGTACAGGCAGGGCCCGAGCTCCATTTCTTCTTCGGAGATCGTCTCGTGTCCCGGCTTTGCAGAAAGAATGACATAGAACCTTCCGGAAGCCACAACGCAGCGCTCGGATGTGATGTGGTAGCCAAGACGGTATACAGTCTGCCGTACGATGGGGATCTCTGTGTGCGGGGAAAGGATCACTTCCGCACCGTATATGCGCGGGATCCCGTTTTCAAGGATCCTTGAAATAGTTTTTCCCCCCATCCCGCACATCGATACCGCGTCCGGGGTCTCCGGCAGGACCGTCATCCCGTCCCCCAACACAAAAACGGCCAGATGTGACGCGTTATGCGCTGCGAATAGGGTTTCCGCCTTTCGCAGCGAATCCCTGCTGATGTCCGTCACAATGACCTTTTCTGCCTTACCCTCCGAGACCAGAGCCAATGCCAACTTTCCGTGGTCGGCCCCGATATCCGCCGCAAGGCGGCAGGAAGGGAAAATATCCAAAACAGACCCGAGTCTGTTATCCAGGCTGATCATATATATTTCCTTTTCCGTCGTTTATTTTTTATTCAGCAGCTGGATCTCTTTTTGCAGCTCCATGATTTGTTTCATCGCGGCGGAGCGCTCCGACGAATCCATCGGCATGGAGCCCACCTGCTTCTTGATCTCTTCCAGACGTGCCTTAGAGGCAAAAAGATGGATCAGGCGCAGACAGTCCTGCGCGGAGGTCAACGGATCCGCCTCCATGTCGTCTCCGATCTCTGTCTGGAGGGCCTCCATTATCGCGGAACGTTTGGCGGCGTCCTCGGTTTCCCTGATCACCTCGTCGGGCGTTTTTCCGTTGAGGAGCATCTGCGCGGCATCGGTAAGGACCGGGGAAACAAAGTCTTCTTTTTTTACGGTCCCTTTCGGCAGCTTACCTGAAGCAAGAAGCGCGAAAAGAAGTCTTTCCGCTTCAGTGGTCCGGACAGCGGAGGGAGCCTCCTTATTCACCGGTTTTCGTTGAAAAGACGCGGGATGTTCAAGGGGCTCCGTCTGGCTGCCCGCGGTCACCTGTGCGAGAAGAACGTCCTTTTTGAATCCTGTTTTCAGCGACAGGATGCCAAGGTAATAATCCCGGTCCACCGGATCCCGGATCTTGCGGATGATCCCGCAGCAGACTTTGGCGTATTCGATCCTGTCCCGGTCCTTCGACAGGTCTTTGCCGACGGCGCTGCGCTCCATCTGGTAAGCCACCGAAGTCATCGGCTCGATCGCGTGAAAGGCATCCGCGCCTCTTTGGCGGATAAATTCATCCGGGTCAAGGCCGTCGGGGAAAAAAAGCACTTTTACAGGGATATCATCACGTTCAAAAATGCCGATTGCACGCATGATGGCCCGCTGTCCCGCCTCGTCCCCGTCATAGGATATCCAGACCTCAGGGGCAAAACGCTTCAGGAGACGGGCCTGTTCTTCGGTCAGCGATGTACCCAGGGTGGCCGCGACGCCGTCGATCCCAAACTGGGTCAGTGCCACCACGTCCATATATCCTTCTACCAGGATCACCCGTTTCAAATCGCGGGCTTTTCTTAGAAGGTTAGCGCCGAAGACACCGTAGCGTTTATTGAAGACAGGGGTATCCGCGGTATTGAGGTATTTGGGCTGGCCGCTGTCAAGTCTTCTGCCGCCAAATCCGAGGACCTGGCCATGCATGTCGATAATGGGGAACATGGCGCGTGCCCGGAACATGTCATACGGCGTGCTGTCACCCTTAAGGGACAGACCGGCTTCGATCAGGTCCGCCGGATCATAACCTTTTGCTGCCAGTTCATCCGTCAGGTCTGAACGGTCGGGCCCGGAAGCACCAAGGCCGAATTTGCGGATCACATCGTCGTCCAGTCCCCGTTTTCTGTAATAATCAAGGACCGGTTTTCCCGCGTCTGTCCAGAGAAGACGGTGATAATACCGGGCCGCTTCGCGGTTGATCTCAAAAAGCTTTTCCCGCTTGTTTTTACGCTGCTCATAATTCGGATCGTTTTCCATTTCCGGCAGGGGCATATGCATTCTGTCGGCCAGGAACCGGACCGCATCCATGTATTCAAGATGCTCCATCGCCATCACGAACTGGACAGCGTTTCCCCCGGCTTTGCACCCAAAGCAGTAATACAGGTTTTTGTCCGGTGTGACGGAGAAGGACGGCGTTTTTTCGTGATGAAAAGGACAAAGGCCCACATACCTCTTGCCGTTCCTCTTCAGGGGAACATAGGAGGATACGATCTGAACGATATCCAGCTGGGAATAAAACCGGTCCATCCAGGAATCTGGTATTCTGTAAGCCATGAAACAACTCCGTCAAAAGAGATCGTCTGGGGGGACCGGCCTCTCGTTGGGCAGGTCCCGTCCGTTTTTCCTCGCCCGGTCTACAATTATGAACGGTCATTTTCTTTAGAAAAGCTTTTCACAAGGGCAAAAGCCGGACGCCCATGGGCGTCCGGCACCGGTCAATTGTCCTTAAGTTTGTTGCTTCTTGTGGGATGCCGGAGTTTTCTGAGGGCTTTGGCTTCGATCTGGCGGATGCGCTCGCGGGTGACCTTGAATTCCTTTCCCACTTCCTCCAGGGTCCTCTGGCGGCCGTCATCCAGGCCGAAACGAAGCCTGAGCACCATTTGTTCTCTGGGGGTAAGGGTCTCGAGGACGCCCCAGAGCTGTTCCTTCATCAGGGCGTGAGATGCGGCCTCGTCAGGCGCCAGGGCACCCTCGTCCTCGATGAAGTCGCCCAGATGACTGTCTTCCTCCTCGCCGATAGGCGTTTCCAGGGAAACGGGTTCCTGAGCGATCTTAATGATCTCGTGGACCTTGCTCTCACTGATCCCCATCTCTTTGGCAATCTCGGCCGGGGTGGGTTCACGCCCGTATTCCTGAAGAAGCTGCCTGGAAACACGGATCAGTTTGTTGATGGTTTCGACCATGTGGACAGGGATACGGATCGTCCTGGCCTGGTCGGCGATGGCACGGGTGATCGCCTGGCGGATCCACCAGGTGGCATAGGTGGAAAACTTATATCCCTTTTTATAGTCAAATTTGTCCACAGCCTTGATCAGGCCGAGGTTCCCTTCCTGAATCAGGTCCAGAAAGAGCATGCCCCTGCCCACATACCGCTTGGCGATGGAAACAACGAGGCGCAGGTTGGCTTCCACCAGCTTCTTTTTAGCTTCTTCGTCCCCCTGCTCCATACGCATAGCCAGGTCCACTTCTTCTTCCGCTTTCAGGAGGGGAACACGGCCGATGTCCTTCAGATACATCCTGACGGGATCATCGATGCTGATCCCTTCCTGATAGCTCAGGTCTTCAAGAACATCCACATCCTGTTCTTCTTCAGGCTCCTTGGACTCGGCGGCATCATCCTTGATAATACTGATCCCCATGGAATCCATGGTATCCAGAACAGAGTCGAACTTTTCGGGATCGATATCGCTGTTGGCCAGCACGGATATGATCTCGTCATACGTCAAAGACCCTTTCGAACGGCCCAGTTCGTACAGGGCATTCATTTTTTCTTCAGTGGTTTGATGGGCAGCCACGTATCACACCTCCAAACAAGGTCCGCGCTGTCAGCGCAAAGGAAAAGCAGAGGGAATAAAAGCGTCCTGGTAGCATCTGGCCGCGTAGCGGTCCGTCATACAGGCAATAAAATCAGTTACAGCGCGTTCGGTCCCTTCCTGATAGGCGATTTGTATATATTCCAGAGGCATTTTTTCCGGGTGCTCGCTGTAATATTCAAACAGGGACGTTATCAGGTGATCGCATTTTTTTTCTTCTTCTGTCCGCCACTCGTCCATATAGACGTTCTTGAACATAAACTCCCGGAGCTGGTCTGTGGCGTCCTGTACCTGCGCGCTCATGCACAGATGAGGGGCATCCCTGCTCTCCCGGACGATGTCACGGATCATGGTGTCGATCCGTTCGCCGTGGGTTTTTCCGAGGACGGCAATGCAGTTTTCGGGCAATTCAAAAGGCTTGAGAACGCCTGCTCGGACAGCGTCGTCGATGTCATGGTTGATATATGCGATCCGATCCGCCCGGGCCACGCACTCGCCTTCAAGGGTAGATGGACGGAGCTTTCCGCTGTGATTGACGATGCCGTCGCGCACTTCCCATGTCAGGTTCAGCCCCTGTCCGTTTTCGAGCCGCTCCACCACTCTCAAACTCTGTTCATTGTGGCTGAACCCGCTTTGGGTCAGGCTGTTGAGGGAACGTTCCCCGATGTGGCCGAAGGGCGTATGACCCAGGTCATGACCGAGCGCGATGGCTTCGGTCAGGTCTTCGTTCAGCCTCAGGCATCTGGCGATGGTCCTGGCGACCTGGGTGACCTCCAGGGTGTGGGTCAGCCGGGTACGGTAATGGTCTCCTTCGGGCGCGATAAAGACCTGTGTCTTGAATTTGAGCCGGCGGAAACTTTTGCAGTGGATGATCCTGTCCCGATCCCGCTGGAAGCAGGTCCTTAGATCGCATGGTTCGATCGGGAATTCCCTGCCCCTGGAATCTCGGCTCAGACAGGCCCTTTCGGAAAGACGGCGGATTTCATCTTCTTCAAGGAACTCCCTGACGGTCATTCTGCTCCTCCGTTTCTTCGGAATGGATCCTTTCAAGCATGCGTCTATGCTCGTCTGTCAAAAGGTCGGGCCGGTTTTTTTCGGTGATCAGCAGGGATTGCCTGTATCTCCATCGCTGGATCTGCGCATGGTTGCCGCTGAGGAGAACGTCGGGGACAGGCGTGTCTTCAAATACCCTGGGCCTGGTGTACTGAGGATACTCCAGCAGGCCCTCCCCAGAAAAACTTTCATCCTCGGCGCTTTCGGCGCTGCCGAGCACGCCGGGGATCAGACGGGCGATGCAGTCGGTCATGACGATGGCCGGAAGCTCCCCTCCCGTCAGAATGTAATCTCCGATAGAAACTTCGAGATCCACGTACCTGTCGATCACGCGCTGGTCGATGCCTTCATAATGGCCGCAAAGAAAGATCAGGTGGTCCTCCCGGGACAGCATGCGGGCCATTTCCTGGGTGAACAGCTTCCCCTTGGGACTCATATAGATCACTTTGCAGGATTCGCCGGCAGGTACATTGTTCCGGACCGCTTTGATGGCGTCGGATGCGGGCTGGGCCATCATCAACATGCCTGCGCCCCCGCCAAAGGGATAATCGTCGGTATTTTTGTGTTTGCTGGCGGAAAATTCCCGGATGTCGACGCACCTGACGTCCAGCAAGCCGCTTGTGACAGCCCGCCCGAGAATGCTGGTCTGAAGGATACTGTCAAAAAAATGAGGGAACGTGGTAAGAATATCGATCTTCATTCCTGCCTCTGTCAGCGCTCCTGCATGACAGAGGTTTGCAGAAGCAGCGCTTCATTTGCATAGATCGTCCGGGATTCAACATCAACTGTCGGAAATACCGTCTTCAGCGCCGGAACCATCCATTCATGCTGCCCGTCGGTATAGGTGTACACATCCTGAGCGGGAAACCGTGAGACGTCTTTCACGATCCCTATGTTATTTTGGCTATTTATCCCGATAATCCTGCAACCAATCAGATCAGAAATCAAATTTGTGTTTTCGGGAAGGGGATGATCCGAACGTGTAAGGAAAAGAGGCTTTCCCCTGAGAGCTTCCGCCGCGTTCCTGTCGTCCGTGTTTTCCAGCTCCATGATGACGGCCTGGTTCTGTGTTTTAAGGGACCGTACGCCGTAAGGCTTCATTTCTTCCCCGACCAGGATAAACACCGTATGGATCCGGGAAAGGAAAGCCGGATCATTAAGGTCCGTATCCACCTTCATTCCGCCCCTGATCCCCTGAGGGCGTACGATGATCCCCCACTCGAACATTGAGTCCATGTTTATCCTCCGAAAAAAAACGGACGGCTTGGTTATACCGTCCTTTGGGTTACTGTATTTCTACAAACACCGGCTTGGCATCCTTGGCGGTCGCTGCCTTGATCACCGTTCGGATGGCTTTGGCGATCCTGCCCTGTTTGCCAATGACCTTTCCCATGTCATCCTGGGCAACGTTCAATTCCAGGATGATGGATTCAGGGCCTTCCGTCTGCGTGACCCTGACATCCTCCGGATGATCCACCAGTGATCTGGCCACAAAGAGTAACAAATCCTGCATGGAGCTATCCTTTCCTTATTGATATGTCAAGCCTCGATAGCGCCGGATTTCTTCAGCAGAATCCGAACCGTTTCGGTGGGCTGGGCGCCGTTCTTCATCCACTCGACCGCTTTGACATTGTCAATCTTGATCTCGGCGGGCTGCTTCATCGGATCATAGTAACCGATCTCCTCGATGAAACGGCCGTCACGGGGGCTGCGGATGTCGGCGACGACGACGCGGTAGAAAGGCTTCTTTTTCATACCCATTCTCTTGAGACGGATCTTGACCATTGTTTAATTCCTCCTGATAGATGTTATATGGAAATCATATGAATATGATTGCCTGCTTATTTGAATTTCAGGTTGCGCATCGACCTGAGAGCGGCTTTCTTGTTGCCCATCATCTGCTTCATCATGTTCCGCATCTGGTCGAACTGCCGCATCAGCACATTGACGTCCTGGACTGTAACACCGGCGCCGGCGGCGATACGCTTGCGCCTTGAGGCGTTAAGGATATCAGGATGCCTGCGCTCGTTGGGAGTCATGGAACGGATGATCGCTTCTGGCTTTTTCAGGGCACCCTCGTCGATCTCCACGTCCTTCAGCTTGCTTCCGATCCCGGGAAGCATCCCCAGCACGTTCTGCAGAGGACCCATTTTTTTCATTTGCTGCAATTGGTCGAGGAAGTCTTCCAGGTCCATGTCGGCAGGGTTCTTTTTGCTCCCCCGCTTTTTTTCGGCCTCACCTGCCGCAGCTGCTTCGGTCGCCTTTTCGATCAGGGTGAGCATATCGCCCATGCCCAGGATGCGGGAAGCCATGCGTTCCGGGTAGAAAGGCTCCAGGTCCTGGAGTTTTTCACCGGTGCCGGCGAACTTGATCGGCTTTCCGGTAACGGCACGAACAGAAAGCGCGGCGCCGCCGCGGGTGTCGCTGTCCAGCTTGGTGAGGATCACGCCGTCGATGGAAAGCTTTTCGTTAAAGGTTTTGGCTACGGTCACGGCATCCTGACCGGTCATGGAATCGATGACCAGCAGGATCTCCTGGGGGCGGACCGCGTCACGGATGCGCTGTAATTCCGGCATCAGCGTTTCGTCGATATGCAGGCGGCCGGCGGTATCGATGATCAGAACGTCCCTGCCGTAATACCTGGCGTATTCCACCGCTTCACGGGAAGTCTTTACCGGGTCCTGCGTTCCTTTTTCAAACACCGGCACGCCGGCCTGTTCGCCGACGACCTGCAGCTGTTTGATAGCGGCGGGACGGTAAATGTCGCAGGCGGCCAGCAAAGGCTTTTTACCCTGTCTGGACAGGTAAAGGGCAAGTTTTGCCGCCATGGTGGTCTTGCCTGCACCCTGGAGGCCGCAGAGAAGATAGATCGTCGGAACAGAGGATGACCATGTCAGCTTGGCAACGGATCCGCCCATCAGACCGGTCAATTCTTCGTTTACGATCTTGATGACCTGCTGACCCGCGTTAAGGGTGGAAAGGATCTCGGTACCGATGCAGCGCTCGGTGACCTTCTTGATAAAATCCTTGACGACGATATAGTTGACATCGGCCTCAAGCAGCGCCATACGGACCTCCCGCATGGCATCCTTGATATTCTGCTCGTTCAGCTTACCTTTTCCGGTGAGCTTTTTGAACGCTTTCTGCAGTTTTTCCGAAAGGCCTTCAAAAGCCATTTACTGGTCCTCCTTGTCCATAAGTGCCAGCAGGATCTTTCTGATCTCTGTAAGCGCCTTTTCTGGCGGCAGATGATTTTCCGGGTCAGTAAGCGTCATGCAGCGCCCCAATGCCTGCTGTTCCTCACGGTAGGATGATAGCAGATGCAGACGTTCTTCAAAACCAGTCATCTGTTTTTCCGCCTTCGAGACGGTATCGAAAGCGCTTTGCCTTGACACGCCGCAGACTTCGCCGATCTCGGTAAAGGAATAATCTTCATCCGCGAAAAGCCCGGTCATGTACCTCTGGGTCTGGGTAAGCAGCGGCCCGTAAAAAGAGAGAAGGCCGGACAGCGTGGCTTTCCTTACGGCAATGGAATCCTGTTCTTCCATAAACTCCTCTGACAAGCAAAATCACTTGGCAAAAGATATTATATACGGAATCGTGATTCTGTCAAGCATTTTCCCTTTGCACAATTAATTGTTTTTTTCAGAAGGGCACGGTGAAAAATGACAAATCACTTAAAATATCAGAAACAGATTGAACTTGCCTGTTTTTTTTGATATACTTTGAATAAGAAGCAGACAGTTTTTTTCGCATGCGGTCTGCGGCAAAAAAAAAGGAGTTCCGGCAGGTATTTTTTCGCCGGAGATATCGGTATGGATCAATATCTGGACACGGCAGGGTCGAGACAGGTCATCAAAAGGCTCAGCCTCTGTTTCTGCGTGTTCTTTTTTATTCTTTGCTGCCTGCCATGCGCTGTCGCCGACCCGATAAAATACACCGAATCCTTCTACGGTGCCTTTGACACGGTGATCACGCTGATCGGCTACACAGATGATCCTTCTGTTTTTGACGGCGCTTTCGAGTCGGTCAAGTCGCTGTATCTGAGGTATCACCGGGCATTTGACAATTATAATGAATATGAAGGCGTTTACAATCTGTTTTATCTCAACACCCACGCGCCTGAAGGTTTTACGCCGGTGGAACCGGAACTGATGGAACTGCTTGTTTGGATGAAGGATACGCAGGATATTTCCATGGGAAGGGTCAATATTGCGATGGGTTCAGTCCTGTCCATATGGCATCGGTACAGGGAGGAAGGGGTCCGGCTCCCACCGATGGACATTCTTGAAGAAGCAGCAAAACATACCGGATTCGAAAACGTGATCCTCGATCGGAAAAACGGTACGGTTTTCTATTCTGATCCATTGCTTCAATTGGACCTTGGTGCGGTCGGCAAGGGATATGCTACTGAGATCGCAGCCCGTTTTCTGGACAAAAGCGAAATGCCTTCCTATATTATCAATGCTGGCGGGAACGTTCGCTGCGGAACTTCTCCCATGGACGGACGCCAGCGCTGGGGCGTAGGCATCGCCGATCCGTCCAATCCAAGCGTCTATATGGATATTCTTTTTACAAAAGAAATGTCCGTTGTGACCAGCGGAGATTACCAGCGTTTCTATACTGTGGAGGGAAAGAACTATCACCACATAATAGACCCTGACACGCTGTTCCCTTCCGCTTTTATGCACGGCGTGACCGTTGTCGCTCCCGACAGCGGTCTGGCAGACCTCCTGTCGACCGCCCTTTTCAATATGTCATGCGAAGACGGGCGCCGACTTGCAGAAAGCCTCGAGGGCGTTGAGGTATACTGGGTCCTGATGGACGGAACCGTAGAAATGACGGATGGGATGGCTGCCATGCTTTCTTCCCGAGGCGCATCCGGCAGAGATTGACGGAGGTACGACTTATATTGAGCCTGATCAGACTGGACGAAAACTATTGTTCCCCCGTCTCCACCGCTCTGTGCCTGGGCACGTTTGACGGCGTACATCTCGGGCATCAGGCTCTTGTCAGGGCATGCTGCCAGGAAGCTGAAAAACGGTCTGTTTTGCCCGCTGCATTTGTTTTTGAGCGTCCGCCGGCGGCGGTGATCCACCCGGGTTCCCCGGCATCCCGTTTACTTACGACCCTTGAAGAGAAAACATACCTTCTTGAAAGCATGGGGATCCGGAATGTGATCTGCGCACGGTTTGACGAGAAGATCTCATCCATGGCATACGACCGCTTTTTTTACGAGATCCTGTTAAGACGTCTGAAAGCAGTCCACCTGGTATGCGGATTTCATTACCGCTTCGGGAAAAACGCCATGGGAAACGCTGAAATGCTGAAGGAACTGTGCCTTGCCAACGGGCTGACGATCGCCGTCATTCCCCCTGTTAAAACGGAAAAGGGCGAACTTGTATCCAGTACCGCCATAAGGCAATACCTTGAACACGGAAACAGGGATGCCGCCGAGGAGATGCTCGGGCGTCCATTGCTTCATACAGAAGACAGACTGCTTGGAGGGGTCAGTTATGGAAAATTCGAATGAGCGGAAAAGCAGAAGATCGCTTCCCGCATGGGCTGTCCTGACGATCATCACGTTGGTCGCCGCCATGTGCCTTGGCGGCACCTATCAAATGACAAAGGATACCATTGCCCAGCGGACCGCGGAGGAAGCCGAAGCTACGCGAAAAGCGCTGCTGCCTGATGCGGCGGCGTTTGAGGAGGCGGAAGCTTCTTCCCTGGACTCGTTTTACGTCGGTAAAACAAAAGAGCAGGATGACGTCGGGTACGTCGGTGTCTCCACGGTCCAGGGCTTTGGGGGCGAAGTGGAAGTCACGGTCGGCACCGACGCCGATGGAAAGATCACAGGCGTTCGTGTCGGCGGACCCAACTTCAGCGAAACAGCCGGCCTTGGCGCAAAAACAAAGGAGCCTGCTTTCTATGAACAGTTCACGGGGAAAACCTATCCTGTGAAACTGACAAAAGACGGCGGCGAGATCGACGCCGTGACCTCCGCGACCGTTACTTCCAGTGCGGTCGTGCGGGCTGTCAATGATACGGTCAAAGCCATGTCGGAAACGGCGGGATTCCACATTGAAGAACCTGTTTCCGCCATCGAGGAGCTCGGAAACGGAAGCTACGGAATTTCCGGACAGGGCGTGACCGGAGCATTTCCCATCGTTGTGAATCTTGACGGTGCGGGAGCTGTCCAGAGCGTTGAAGTCAAGGACAGTGAATCGGCAATGGACGGATCTTATCTGTCAAAAGTGCAGGGTGATCCTGCCTTCCTCGGGCAGTTTACTGGCAAAACAAGTGTGGACTCTTCTCAGTTCGATACGGTCTCGGGAGCGACTGTTTCCTCCAATTCAATTATTGATTCTGTCGGTAATGTACTCCTTTATGTCAATGATCCGGAAGCATATGCCGCGCAGCAGACAAGCGTACCCGCTGCAACGCCGGAAAAGACCGAAGTTTCTGGTTCGAACGGTGAATATACCGTTTCCGCGAAGGGCCTGACCGGCACATTCGATGTAAACGTTGCCTTGGACGGCAGCGGAGCGGTGAACGCTGTTGCCCTTGGCGAAGCCTCCTCCGATATGGACGCTGAGTATCTGGCCAAGGTGAAGGGCAGCGATACCTTCCTTGCCCAGTTCGTCGGAAAGAGCGGAGAGATCGCCGAAAGCGACATTGATACGGTATCCGGTGCGACCATTTCCTCCAAGGCTGTACTGGACGCCGTCAACACAGCGCTTGCGTCCGCGGGCTCTTCCGTACCGGTTGATGGAACGACTGTCACCGCGAACGGCCTGACCGGAACGTTTGATGTAACAGTGGCCCTGGACGGCAGCGGCGCGGTGAGCGGAGTGACGCTCGGCGAAGCCTCCTCCGAAATGGACGCCGAGTACCTGGTCAAGGTAAAGGGCAGCGAACCCTTCCTTGCCCAGTTCGTCGGAAAGAGCGGAGAGATCGCCGAGAGCGGCATCGACACGGTATCCGGCGCGACCATTTCCTCCAAGGCGGTGCTGGGCGCCGTGAACACGGTGCTTGCCTCCGCGGCTCCGGCT
>JAFWWK010000066.1 GCA_017523615.1 Clostridia bacterium | reverse complement strand
GGATGTTATTCTTCTATCGCATCCTCAAAGGCAGCTCGGATGCTGTCGATATCGTCGGAGGTACAGGCCAGATTCACGAAATCCTGGTCGATTTCCCAAAGGGGGATAAAGGAGGAATGATCTTCCTTATGCGCCCACGCGATGAAATCATCCTTTTCCCATGACGGGTAGATATAATTGAATATCCTGGCGTCCTCCGCCATCCAGTAGGTATTATCGTCTGATTTTACAGAACTGCCGGTGAAGAAGCCCGCCATGGAAGGCTTGATTGCGTATACTCTCCTGGGGTTATAGACGAAGTTGTGATGAAATCCAATATCTGCCGTGGCGGGGTAATACTCATAGAAGAGGATATGGGCGGCGGCGTCCTGATCCGGGCGCGCATCATAGCCCCATCCGCGCCCCTGATTGATGGAAAGATTGTGGTAAAACTGATAGTTATGGATGCCGGCGGCCGCGCTTCCCTCCCAGACTTCCGAATCCTGGGTATTGTTCACAAACACATTGTCGTGAACAAGAACATCCTTGCCGGATCCGGTGTCGCCCTGAATGGTAAAGGCCACATCATATACATTGCGGATGATGTTGTCCGAAATTTCAATATTCTCCGCGTCAGACGCGTGGAACTCGATTCCGTTTCCGTATCGCTCGTCATATTCCGGATCCAGATAGCTGCCGCCGATCTCTTCAATCAGGCAATTGCTGATCCTGACGTTTTTGGCCGCCTCTCCACCGATCTGGAGCGCGTGTCCGCCGGTATAGGCAAACCGCAGGCCGCTGATGTCCATGCTGGAAGCCAGGATAAAGAGCTTTGCGTTGACGGCCAGCTTCAGACCGCCCAGCATGTCGTATGGATTCCGGTCGCTCCGCATATACAGATAGCGCTCACCATCGCTGTAGAAATCAAACGCTTCTGTCAGCTGATCGAGGGAATGCTTCTTGTGATCGTACTTGTTTCCGCTGTCATCCTCGATAAATCCGACATTGAAGGCGCGGGGATCCGGATCCTTGTATCCGGTGTAATTGTTTTCATCCAGAATGTCGATGCGATAGATGTGCCCGCTGTATTCTTCCCATCCGTCTTCGACATATTTGTATGCGCTGATGGTTGGCCGGGGCCCCTCGCCGTAGCTGGAAACGGTAATCATTTCATCGCTGGTATAGACAATCACCGGATGTACGCTGCCGAAAAAGGTATCTGAGGCCTTGAACAGAATTGTATCGCCCGTCTTGATTCTTTTCGCATTCAAAGCATCCAGGCTGATCGGATCGTTCCTGTCGGTTCCGTTCCGCCCGGTACCGTTGGCGGAAACATAATAGGTTTTTCCGGTGCTTTTGATGACGGATTCTCGTTTGGCAAACCGCTGGTACATCGTGTAACAGGTGACTATTTCGATGTCATCGCCCTTGCTTTTGATGTAGTCCAGCACTTCGCCCAGGGCTTCGGCGCTGATGTCGGACGATCCCTGAAAACTGAGCACAGCCCAGCTTCGGTTCCGGATCAGCTGATCGATATAGGCTTCCATTTCCTGCGCGCTGCCATTGAAATCATACAGCGCAGGACCTCCCCAGTGGTGATAGACCGAGATGAATCCTTCCATGCCGTCATAGGGCTCGCCGTACAGATCGGAATACAGATATGTTGCGTATACCCATCTTGCCGAGGCGGCGCTGCCCGTGACCTGGCCATTGCCGCCCGTGAGCAGAATCCCGTTCACATCCAGCCCCATATTCATCAGCTTCTGCCGGGATGCCGCAAAATACGCATACATAAATCCGGGATCATTCATCTTGTCCGCAGTGGCAACCTCTTCATTCTCCGACAGGATCTCACCGCCGGATGCTTGAATCCGAAATGCGGCATCCAGCCGTGTTTCCGTCATACCGGAGGCGGCGTTCAGCAGGTTTTCCGAACAGGTGGCATAACAAAGCGGTGCGCCTTTTGAGATGAAAAGATCCGCAAACACATCGATATCATCGTGGATGCCCTCGTATACAAAGGAGATATAGGCTTTGTCAAATTCATCGTATACAACGGGATCCTTCCGATATGTTTCGAGGCAGCCGTCCAATGAAGACAGCAGCGCGTCCTGCTGGGTTTTTATGGCCCGGAACTGTTCCGCATCTGCAGCCAACTTCTTCTGAATCGAAAAATCATGAAGGTTGGCATAGGTGATGTGCATTCTGGTCGCGCCGGCGGGGACAGTCCATTCTATTCCCATCTCCCCGTCCGTATAGGTTCCGCCAAGAGCGCTTCCGACCACGCGGCCATGGTCGTCCATAAACAATACCGGAGTAACATGGGAAAGGAGTTCGCCGTTTTCTCCCATACAATCGTCATGCAGCCCAAACAGCCGGAAGAAATACACTTCACCTTCTGCGACGGCAATATAATCATCCGGTGCCGTAGCGCAGCAGCTGCCGCCTTTGGCAGCCATAAAAAGCCCAGCTTCTGTCCACTGTCTGGCGGCTGTGAGTTTTGCGTCGACGATCTGCCAGACCGTTGTCGTCTCTCCCTGCGAAGCGAGGAGATAGATGTCCCTGCCGCTGCCGTCATGCTGTACATAAATCACTTCCGAAGCGGGCTGGCTCACTGCGTCCTTATCGTCTGGCAGGGAGCTGCTGTCCGGTTCGCTCTCCTGTCCATGGCCGTATGCAGGCTCACCTTTCGCCGTGACGACCGGGATGAGGGCAATGACCGCGATCATGATTGCCAGAAGCGATACCACAGCGGCTGATCGTGCGTTTTTCCTGCGCTTGTTGTGATCGATTTTCTGCATATCCGTTCTCCTGCCCTGATCAGATTTGATGAAGAGACGCTTGCGAAGCGGCACGGTGGTTTCCATCTGCTTGCACGACAAAAGAGGATGACAGGAATGATCCTGCCTTCGTGTCGCAACGAAGAACGAATCCTCAGGAAGATCCAAATTCCGTCTCAGTATAGCACACAAGTACCCTTCCGTCTACTGAAACGCCGCGGCTTCCAATTTGTTCTATTTGAAGCGTACATGCGTACGGACACAGGTGGCGCAAAGACCTTTGCTGCTTCCGAAGAAACCACAGCGTCTCCCTTGATCAGAAGTCGTTTTGCAGCTTCCGGGTCACGATCTCTCGATTTTTCATATATCTCCATTGCGTCATGGCCGGAGACAATCCCGTGATGCTCCGTAACAGAAGCCGGCCCAACAAAGGCTTCAAGACCTACGGCATCAATAGTTTTTCCACCTTTGATAAAATGAAATGGCGCATCCACGTGAGTACCGTTGTGCGCACACATATTGAAAGCTGTCAGATTGTACAGATCGCCTTTTTCCATTGAAGAAAGCACCCTTCTTTCCGGCGCTGGGTCACCGGGGAATACCCGACAGCTGAAAACCTCCTGCGAGATATCG
>JAFWWK010000007.1 GCA_017523615.1 Clostridia bacterium | reverse complement strand
TTTTTCGCCGCTTTTCGGCGCGGCGCAATATCTGGAGAAAAGGGGAGTCAGCTGCATTCGGCAAAAGGAAGCGCGTGGACTTAAAGGGCTGTCCGCCGCGCGGCATTTGACAATCGATAATCGATGAGTTATTCTGGTCCTTAGGGTCGAAGAAAGCCGGAAGTGCGGTGCGCCGGGCCGGAAAAACGGGGTCGGGCCTGTTCAAAAGGCATGGCCGACTGCCAAACGGGATCGATAACTCTTGCAATGGGGGAAATACAGATGGATATCTATAACGCAAAGGAATTCGGCGCGGCCGCTGACGGAAAAACCAATTGCGCCATGGCTATTCAATCTGCCGTGGACACGGCGTATCAGGCGGGCGGCGGTGTGGTGCTGCTGCCTGCGGGACGGTATCTCAGCGGTTCGATCCTGCTGAAAAGCAATGTGGAATTGCGCCTGGAGACCGGCGCCGTGCTGATATCAAGCCTGAACGAGGATGATATCCTGCCATTTTCCGCCGCTCCCTCGGAAGGCCCCGTCGACGGCTGGAACGGCGGTTTTTTCCTTGGCGCGCGGGATGCGGAAAACATCACTTTGTCCGGGCAGGGTATCATCGACGGCCAGGGCGGCAAAGTATTCCGGGATGACGATGTGGACAGCGGCTTTCACGAATGCCCCAAGCAGGTGGCTTCATTCCGGCCGCGCATGATCCTGTTTGAAAACGTGCGAAATCTGACCGTCCGGGATGTGACGCTTAAGGACGCTGCCTTTTGGACGCTGCACATGGCCGGCTGCCGCCATGTGCGCATCCACGATATCCGGATACTCAACGACGACCGCGGGGCCAACAATGACGGGATCGATCCCGATTGCTGCCAGGATGTGGTGATCACCGGCTGCCTGGTGCATACCGGGGATGACGCCATCGTGCTTAAATCCACAGCGCCCATGGCCAGACGCTACGGTCCCTGTGAAAACGTGATCATCAACAGCTGCATCCTGCATTCCCGTGATTCGGCCCTGAAGATCGGCACTGAAACGCATGGGACCATCCGCAATGTGATCCTGTCCGACTGTGTGGTCAGGGATTGCTCCCGTGGCATAGGCATTTGGGTCCGGGACGGCGGAACGGTGGAACACATCCACGTGCGCCATCTGACCGGGGCTGTGCGCAGGTATGCGGACGCGTATGACCTTCCGGGCGCGCCGGGCTGGTGGGGCAAGGGCGAACCGGTATTTATCAGCGCTACGCCTAGGAAAGGCCGGGAAAACGGTTTTCCCGGCGTGATCCGGGACATAACGGTCAGCGACCTGGATATCAGGTGCGAAAGCAGTATTTTTATGGGCGGAGAACAGTTGAGCCCCATCGAGCGGGTCCGATTCCGCGATATCCATATCACATTGGAAAAGCAGGGGACCCAACCGGGCGGCCTTTTTGATGAGCAGCCCTCAGCGCGCCATATCTATCCCCACAGCATACCGGCGCTCTATGCCCGCCATGTGCACGGACTTTGGCTGAAAGACAGTTCCGTACGCTTTTGCGGAGATCGGGAAGCGTGGAACGGGGAATATACACAAACGGAGTCCTGTGAGAATACGGATATTTCATGGGACCGAGAAGAATGAATGTAAGCAGTCAGCGGATGTGACGCTGACTGCCGGCAACGCACGCTGTATTTCTGAAGCACTCGATCCGGAACGATCCGCAGGGAGGGAAAGGCAAATGGGATACGCTTTGAAGGAAATGTCCATTGAGGATCTTGATCTGATCGCGCAGGGCGGGACCGGCAAGATCTACAGGATCAACGACGAGCAGATCCTGAAGGTATTCAACGATATCACGCCGGAGGAACTGGAAAAACAGAAGGTGACAGCCGTCGAGCTTTTCAAATCGATGGTGCCGACGGCTATTTCGTACGAGACGGTCAGGGTCGGGGACAGGTATGGGATCGTTTACGAGTTTCTGAACGGCGCTTCCGCAGGGAAAACGCTGGCGCAGCACCCGGATCGGGTCCGGGAGATCGGGGAACGCATGGGCATGCTGCTCAAAGAACAGCATGAGGCTTCCATGGAAAACACGGCTTTGGAATACATGAACGATCGCGTCAACGATTGGATCGACAGGATCGAAAACAGATTCATCAAGGCAAGGGACGCAAAAATGCTGCGGGAGATCGTGAGGGCGATCCCGCGCGGAAAGTGCATGCTCCACTGTGACTTTCACGAGGGAAACGTGATGATCCAGAACGGGGAGTACCTGCTGATCGACATTGACGAGGTTTGCATAGGACATCCGCTGTATGACCTGACATATCATTACATCAATCATGAATTCCTTGCAAAAACGCCAAAGCTGCTCCTTCAGTCGACGGGACTGACGCCCAAACTGGCGAAGCAGTCCGCACGGATCACCAGGGACACTTATTTTAAGGCGATGGACATCAGGCAGGAGGTGCTGTATAAGGATCTGATGACGGGGTTCGTGCAGTTCCTGCTGGTCATGAACCTGGGCCGGATCGGGGAAAAAGCCGAATATATGAGCAGATCCTCCCTGTTCCTCCTGACGCGTGTTTTCCTTCCGCTGCTGCGCCTGAAGAAAAGAAGATTCATTCGCCATCTGGGCTGTCTGAACGAAAATAGCGGGAAATAGCACGAAAGGAGGGCATCATGGAATTCCTGCCTGTTGACGGTCTTCGATGCGGCGATATTTTTCTCCGCCTGGAGAAGACCTGCGGAGCGCGTCCCGATAAGCAATGGGTCCCGGCTTATTATTTTTCCGTTTGTCTGCAGGACGGAACGAGGATCGGATACTGCGACCTGCGCATCGGACACAACGATCGACTGTACATCGGCGGAAATATCGGCTATGGGATCGACGAAAAGTACCGGGGACATCATTACGCTTTAAAGGCCTGCGAATTGCTGTTTACTCTGGCCCGGAAGCATCATATGGAATATGTGATCATCACCTGCGATCCGGATAACATGGCTTCACGGAGGATCTGCGAACTGGCGGGCGGAAAATACCTTGAGACGGCGGTGGTGCCGGAATGGCACAATATGTACGAAGAAGGTATGCGCCGGGTGCGGGTGTACAGGTTTGACTTGGAAGATGGACCCGAAGGGAAAGAGGGAGCCAGCGACAGTAAAACGGTGAAAGAACAATACGCCACGGCCACACGGCTGAACACCCGGATTTCGATCCACAGCAGGTACTCGACAAACAAACAGGGCTTCGGGAACTGGATCGCATCCCATTACCGGCTGCGTGAGGGCATGGCCGTGCTGGAACTGGGGTGCGGCACCGGGGAAATGTGGCTCGGCAAAGGAAGGATCATCAGCGGATGTTCCCGTTTTGTGCTGTCAGACTTATCCGAAGGGATGCTGGAAAAAGCAAAAGAAACCCTCCGCGGGCAGGAGGGGATCGAATACCGCATCGTTGATATCCAGGATATTCCTTTTAAGGATCGGGAATTCGACGCGGTGATCGCCAATATGATGCTCTACCACGTACCCGATTTGAAAAAGGGGCTCCGGGAAGTCAGACGCGTAATGAAGGAGGACGGAACATTCTACTGTGCGACCTATGGGGAAAACGGTATGATGAAATACATTTGCGGCCTGTTTGAGGATCGCAATATCCGGGAACCTGTGAACGACGCCTTCACGCTGCAAAACGGGGAAAGGAAGCTGAAGACTGTCTTTTCATATGCGGAGAGGCTTTTATATGAGGATTCCCTTGAGGTCACCGACGTGGGGGATATGGTGGACTATATTTACTCCCTGAATGGAATGACGGTGCTTAGAAAGCTGCCGGAAAGCAGGATCCGCGCTGTCCTGGAAAAGAATATGCGCGATGGGATCCTGCATGTTCCCAAGGAATACGGGATGTTTATCGCAAGCGGGTTTTTTACAGGGACAGGACCGCTGTGATGAAGTTCATACAGCCATGAAGCAGCCAGCTGGGAAGGACGGAACCGCCCACCGTTCTTCATTAAGCCAACCCTGAAACAACCCGAAGAGGCCGGGAAGAGCTGTCAGCAGAAGAAACGCTCCGAGGCTTTTTGCAGCCAGTCCGAATGGGATCCCATGCATCAGGCCGAATAGGACTGCCTGCGCTGCATTGCCGGTGCGGAAACCGAAACGTTTGCGCACGGTCTTCAGAAGGAAACCGCGGAACAGGATCTCTTCCGCCAGCGCGGTGCGCACGAAGGCATAAAACAGGACCGACAGGAGCCCGGAAGCCCCCTGACCGGCAAATTGCAAACCGGCAGTCGTAACGCCTTCGGGAAGCAGCCGGATACAAAACGCCATCGCCAGGATATAAGCTGCGGCCGCGGCCGCGGTGAATCCAAACGTAATTTTGGGTGTCTGACAACGCGGCTTTTTAAGGCCGATCCAGGCAAAGAAATTTTCTTTTTTGCGTGAGGACGCCAGCCAGACAAGAAACGGAATGAGCGCAAACAGGAGCGCCTGTATAACGGAACCGATCAATTCATTCAGCATAAACCACCTGCTTCGAAAACGCGGACCGGCTGCGGGACGTAAAGCCCCTTAAATGTCCGGTCAGCTTTTTAAATTCTCTTTGGCTTCCGGATTGTTTCCTGTGATCGCCGCCAGCTTTTCACAGGTTTCCGCTTCGCCGCAGTCTCCGCAGGTCTCGGCCGACCGGTTGAGAGCGCACTAGCGAATGGGGCAGAGGGACGAACAGTACGGGCTCTTCACCCCGTCGATGCGGCATCCATTACAGTTGATCATTTCCGGGGTGATCTGAACTCCGTTCAGTTCAGACCACTTTTTTGCGACCTCCCGGCGCAGCGCTTCATCGTTGTTTGCCGTCGCAAGACGGGCTTCGCAAGTCTCACAGTCCAGTCCGCAGTAAGCGATATACTTTTTCATGGCGATCCCACCTTATCCGAATACTTTTTTATCCGCTGTCGGCAGTCCTCGAGGAAAGAGTGAACGCACGATCACTTACATTATAGTGACCGTGCGTTCACATGTCAAGCCGTTTATTTGCCGATGCGGCGCCGGTCCCGGTTCTTTTGTTTTTCCGCCGGGCCCTGGCGAAAACCGGAACGAAGCGTAATAAAACCGTATTTACTGTCTGATACTCGATTAATATATCGATTAACGATAATAATATATTGACAAACAAGCACCGATGCTGTATGATGCCAATGAACGCATCATAGGGAGGTTATGAACATGGACCAGAAAAAACTGTCCGCCTGGCTGAAGGGTATCATGATCGGGATCGGGCTCTGCGGGCTTATCGTGTATTTTATTATCCTGCCTATCTTCGGGTATTCCATGCGGCTGAGCTATCCTGGATTTGCCGCGTGGCTTTGGCCTTGGATGTCTTTCCTTTGGATGACAGCCATTCCCTGTTATGCCGCCCTGCTGATGGGCTGGAGGATCGCGGCGAACATCGGGCGGGACCGCTCTTTTTCCAAGGAGAACGCCCGGCTTTTGCAGATCATCGCAGGCCTTGCCGCCGGGGATTCGGCATTCTTCTTTGCCGGGAACATCGTCCTGTTTTTCTTGAACATGAACCATCCGGGCATTTTCCTTCTGTCCCTGCTGGTCTGCTTTGCCGGGATTTCCGTGACTGTGGCGGCAGTTTGCCTGTCCCACCTGGTGCACAAGGCGGCGGACCTGCAGGAACAGAGCGACCTGACGATATAAGGAGGCACGGCATGGAAAAAGACGCGCAGGGCGAGATCGTCTTCAATATCGATGTGATGCTAGCAAAGCGCAAAATGAGTCTGACGGAATTGAGCCAGCGGGTCGGCATCACCATGGCCAACATGTCCATCCTGAAGACAGGCAAGGCGAAGGCCATCCGCATCACCACCCTGGCGGCGCTGTGCGAGGCGCTGGACTGCCAGCCGGGGGATCTGCTGGAGTATCGGGACACGGGAAAATGACTTATTTATCATGCGGTGGACGATGAAACGGTGGTTTCCACGAAGGAGATGATCAGTTTGTCGGAAGAAACGGGAAACTTCAGGACGGACACTTTGAACAGCCCGGAAAAGACATGTTCCGGGACGGAAGTGATCCCTTTGGGCCGCCCGGGATGCTCACTGCTGGCGCTGTGCTTCGCCGCGGCGCTGACATACAGCTTTGGCCATGACTGGTTCGATCCTTCCGGGTTCGGACCGGGGATCGGGCTTGCGGTCACCCACCTGATCCTTACAGCGGCGGCGCTCCTGGCGGCAAAAAGACAAAAAAGGCTGCGGTTCAGCCGGACAGGGATATTCCTTCTAGCGATATCCGCGCTGCTCGGGACCTCATACGCGGTTTTTGCCAACGCCGCGATGAGGCGGATGAACCTTCCCGTATTGTGCCTTGTCACCGCTCAGGCCCTGTTCGTCCTGACGGGAGCGAATCGGGGATATGCGCTGTCCGGCGCCGGACTGTGGGAGGGGCTGCGACGCTATGGGGACAGCCTTGTCCGCTGGTGGAAAACGCCTTTCGTTTCCCTGGCTCGAAAAACAGGAAGCGGGAAAGACGTCCGGCGAAATCTGTTCCCGGGCGTGATGCTTGCCCTGGCCGCTTCGCTTACCGCCGCGTTCATCCTTTCGACCGCGGACCAGGTCTTTTCCGGGATATTGCAGGGCGCCGCGGAACGGGCGGCAAGGGCGGACGGAACTTTTGTGCTGAGGGCGCTTCTTGCACTTGCGCTGACGCTTGCCCTTTTTTCACATCGCTTCAGCCTGCTTCAAAAACCGAGGGAGATCCCGGCGCCGTCTCCCCGGGTGACGGACGCAGCAGCCTTTTGTCTGGTGCTGGCAGGCCTTTCGCTGGTCTACGCGCTTTTCGGCTATGTGCAGATACGCTACCTGTTCGCGGGGATCGAGAGCGTCCGGATGAGCGGTGGATACGCATCTTATGCCCGGAGCGGTTTCTTCCAGCTGGTGCTGGTCGGACTTTTGACGCTTGGGGTCATCCTGCCTGCGCTTGCCTTGTTCGGGGAAAACCGCGCTGTGCGTCTGCTGTGCGCCTTGACGTCCCTGTTGACGGCGGTCATCGACGTTTCCGCTTTCGTACGGATGAGGCTTTATACGCAAGCTTACGGCCTGTCTACACTGCGGGTTGTGACTCTGTGGGGCATCGGCGTCATTATGATCGCGCTGCTTGCGGTCGTTGCAAAAACCGCCTGGCCCGGATGGAAGCTATGCCCCATTTTGGCCGCTGTCGTTTTGATCAGCTGGGCCGCGCTCAATTGGATCAATGTCGACCGGGTGGTGGCAAACGACCTGGTATTCCGTTACAACACAAATACCGAAGGAACCGTCAGCCTTCAGACATTGGCGTCGGACCAGTACTGGAGCCCGGACTATTATGCCGCTTTCGGGAATATAGTCGATCCTTCTGCCCGCCGGGAAGCCCTTGGGATGCTGGACGAAAGAGCGGAAGAGGAAAGATCGGGCAGGCCCATGATAGATCCCCCCGCGTATGACTGGAGCCTGGCGTGGCTCCGCTGCGGCGGGGATGCCGATCGTGACGGAGCTGGGATCGGGGAATAATCACCCGGTGCGGTCGATGCTTTTTCTTGTCGACAGACCGGCCGCAGAGACGGAAATATTTGCCGTGCGCGTTATTCCTTCTGGCTGCGGTTCACCAGCCAGGCGCCCGCGATCATGATCGCCAGCGCGACGAAGAACAGCGCGCCGGGTATTTCGCGGAAGATGACGAAAGACATCAGCACGCCGATAAACGGCGAGACCGCGTAAAATGCGCTGGTTTTTGCGGCGCCGAGGTCCCTTTGTGCATAAACATAAAAATAGATGCTCAGTCCATAGGCTACAAATCCCAGCAGAAGGATCTTCGTAAGGTCTCCCCATGCCGGGAGGGATTCACCGACAGCGAGACCGATGATCACCGATCCGATGCCGGAACCGAAGCCTTTGATCACCACGATCTCCAGAGGATCGCTTTTGGACAGGCATCGGGTGCAGTTGTTTTCCAGCCCCCAGCAGATGCAGGCGGCCAGAACAAAAAGCGAGCCTACGGAAAAACGAAAGCTGTCGGCTTCCTCTACGGACAGGAGGGCGCTGGAAAGGGTGATCAGGGCGATCGCGGTCCAGAGCCGCTTGCCGATCTTCTCCCGGAAGATCATCAGGGCGATGAGGGCTGTGGCGACGATCTCAAAATTGTTGAGCAGAGAGGCGTTAGCCGCCGAGGTGCTGCGCAGACCGATCATCAGAAAGATCGGGGCGGTGATATCCAGAAACACCATGCCAAGGGTAAACGGCAGGTCCTTTTTTGTGAGCCTCGTTTCCCGCTGCCCGAGTTTCGTACCGGCCCTGATCAGTCCCATGAGCGCCATACCAAGGCCAGCTCCCAGGTACAGGAAGCCGGCCATCATGGTGGGCGGCACGCTTTGCAAAAGCAGCTTGGATACCGGCGCGTTCAGGGCGTAAAGCATGGCGGCCAGGACCGCAAAGGCAACGGCTTTTTTCATCTGCACGTCCTCCCTCGTTGACACGTGTTTCGCATGAGCGTATAATGCATACGATAATGAACAATATGTTCAGGATGATCATATGCCCTATGCATGCCGTTCGCAAGAATCAGATTTCAGGAACCGTTCGATACGGAACAAAAAAGAAAAACTGTTCGGGAGGATACCCATGGACCGCAGGCAGCGGAAGACAAAAGAGGCCATTTACAAGGCTTTCACAGACCTGCTGAATGAAGAAGGCTATGCCAAAGTCACCGTTCAGCAGATCATTGACCGTGCGGATATCGGCAGGACCACCTTTTATACCCATTTCGACACAAAGGACGCACTTCTGCGATCCTTCTGTTCGGACATCTTTGACCATGTCTTTTCAGGGGACCCGGGAAAGGAAAAGACCCATGACTTTTCCCGGTCCCACGATACAAAAGCCAAAGCGACCCACATCCTTTATCATCTGCGGGAGCATATCGGCGTTCTTTCGGGGATTCTTTCGGGGGAGAGCGACGCGGTGTTTATGGGCTTTTTCAGGGAAAAACTGGCGGAACTGTTTTCATCGTCAGTTCCAAAGGATCCGGCTGTTCCGTATGACTACTGTCTGAACAGTATCATATGCGGTTTTTGCGAGACTGTCCGCTGGTGGACAAAGCACAGCGGGTATACGCCCGAGGAGATCAGCGATTTCTTCTTTGCAACTATGCCGATCACTGCCTGATGATCAGGGAAGGGGACCCTGTAGGTACAGAAATATATACGGGACAAAACGAACGGAGGGACGGAACGTGGCTTCGGACAGGGGATACCTTGACTTTATCCTGGAGCAGCTGTCGGGCCTGGAGGACATCACCTGGAAAGCGATGATGGGGGAGTATATCCTGTACTGCCGCGGCAGGATCATCGGCGGCATCTATG
This sequence comes from Clostridia bacterium, assembly GCA_017523615.1. Taxonomy (GTDB): domain Bacteria; phylum Bacillota; class Clostridia; order Christensenellales; family Aristaeellaceae; genus RUG756. Next base: position 67,977 of record JAFWWK010000007.1, on the reverse strand, counting down.
ACGACCGCTTTCTGGTAAAGCCCACAAAATCTGCCCAGAGGATGATGCCGGGGGCGGAACGAGAGCTTCCGTATGAAGGCGCGAAGGAAATGCTGCTGGTGGACAACGTGGACAACCGGGAGTTCCTGGCCGAACTGATCAGCGCGATGACCGACGAGCTCCCCGCGCCGAAAAAGAAATTGAAAAGATGACGCTCCGTCGGTACAGGTATGCCAGGGTGCTCAATGGCCAAGCGGATATCGCGCTCCATGTGGGTGCCTTTGAGGAAGCGGACAAAAGCGTTTGGGGATGCCGTCGACCATGGCGCTGTGCCGGAGCCGGAGACCGAGCTATGGGGGCACCGGTGATGATATATCGGCGCCCCAGAGGGGAACCTGATCGAGATCGGTTCCCGGAAAAGGATGTACAAAAAAGGAGGGCCTCCGAAAAAGGAAATTCCGGGGTCGGGTCCGGGGCTTCCTGTCCAAAAATAATTCGATATTTATCGAAATGAATATTGACAGCGATCGGACGTTGTGGTATATTTGATTCGATGATCATCGAATTATTTTTGCTGGAGGAAGAAAGCAGTGGAAGAATTTATCGAAGCGCTGAAAGCGGAAAACGCCGCGCTGAACCGGCAGGCGGCAGAGCTGCGGGCTGAGAACAAAGCCGACGAGGCTGTGTTCCGCACGGTCCGTGCAAACGTGTACGACATCTGCGCGACTGTCTGCCGCGCGCATCTGAAAAATGGCACCCCTTCTGCGATCGACGGGATATTCGCGCGCTTTCAGGACGAATGGAGCGCTGCGCTCGAGGCCGCAAAGACGCAGGACAACGCCCGCAAGATCTGCGTTGAGGAAGAGAAGCTGGAAGCGCTGGCGGACGTCCGCACCCGCTTTGCTTCTGTGAGGAGCGAAAAATGAACAGGGAATCGGCCATCCGGGTGTTCAAATGCCTTTCGGACGCGTCGCGGCTGAATATCATATGTGCCCTTCGCAGTGGGGAGGCCTACGGCGAATTGCTTGCCGAACGGCTGGGCCTGAGCGCGTCCACCCTTTCCTTTCATATGAAGAAGCTGGAGGAGGCCGGCCTGGTCACCTCCTGCAAGGAACAGTATTACACGGTTTACACCCTGAACGAATCCGTTCTCCGGACGCAGATCGCGGAGATGATCCGGGAAGATCCCCCGGAGGAGGTGGACGCCGCGCGGGAGAGGGAAGACGCATACCGCCGGAAGGTGCTGGACGCGTTTTTTGACGGGGATAGGCTGAAGGCCATTCCTGTCCAACGCAAAAAAAAGCTGATCATCCTGCAAAAGATCGCCGAAAGCATCGAGCCGGGCAAGGAATATGACGAAAAAGAGATCAGCGGGATCATCGAACGTTTTCATCCGGACTATTGCACCCTGCGGCGGGACATGATCTCCGAGGGCATCCTCACAAGGGAGAAGGGTAAGTATATGAGGGTCATCTTATGAGATATTCCTGGATCGACGGATACCTGATGTCAAAACGCGGCGTGACCAGGGACCTGCAGGCGGAGTGGAACTGGATACGGTACCATATCGGCGGAAAGATGTTTGCCGCCATCCTCCTGGACGACCGGGACCGGCCGTACTATATCAACCTGAAACTGGACCCGCTGGAAGGGGAGACGGCGCGCAGGCAATATCCTGATATCGTTCCCGGATATTACAGCAACAAACGGCACTGGAATTCCGTGAAAACGGACGGGGATGTCCCGGACGATGTTTTGAAAAGCTGGCTGGACAGCTCTTACCGGCTGGTCCTGGCGGGTTTTGGCAAACAGAAACAGCGGGAGTTCCTCGGCATTTCCGTCTGCGGAACGGATTGCTCTGCCTGCGCCCTTTGGAGCGGCATGTGCAAAGGCTGCAATGAATCGTGCGGGAAAGTGTTTCATGTGCCCGGCGGAAAGCCCTGCCCGATCTATGCTTGCTGCGCCGGCAGGTACCGGCTGGCCACGTGCGCTTCCTGTGACAACCTTCCCTGCAATATATGGCAGGCGACACGGGATCCGTCCATGACGGACGAACAGTTTCAAAAAAGCGTTGAGGACCGGGCGGCGACCCTGAAGGACTGTGCCCGCGGGAGCTGGCAAGGATGGGAAAATGGACCTTGACAAAACTATAACAGTGTTATAGAATTGGTCTCGATCTGATGCGGGAGGAGGCGCCGGATGCCGGGCAAAGGGGACGAGACCAGGGAGAGGATCCATCGGGCCGCTTTGGCCGAGTTTCTCCGGAAGGGCTATCGTGACGCTTCCCTGCGCACGATCGTGAAGGAAGCGGGGGTGACGACCGGCTCCTTCTACTGGTATTACAGGACCAAGGAGGAGCTGTTCAGCGCACTGGTGGGTCCGCACTACGATCATCTGCTGCGGATGTATCAGGAAAAGACGGACGGCCTTTGGGAAATGCCAAAGGAAGTCCGGAGGGACCACATGGGCGACATCGGCAGGGAATGCATGTCCCAGATGCTCGAATACATGAGCGCCCACAAAACGGAATTCCTGATCCTTCTGCAGGGTGCGGACGGAACACCTTACGCCAATATGCTGCATGAGCTGACCGAACGCGAGATCGAAGCTAACCGCCGCTTCGTCCGGAGTGTCGCCTCCCGCGGTGTCGCGCAGGAGACAATGCAGCCCGAACTGGAACACATCGTGACCAGCGGGATGTTCCAGGGACTGTTCGAGCTGATCATCCACGACGTGCCCATCGAGACGGCAAGGGAGTGCGTCAAGGAACTGCACGATTTCTATACAGCGGGTTTTGCCTATGCGCTGCGCATCCCGCTTCCGTCCCATATGAAGGAAAGGTACGGAAACCTGCGATAAACTGCCGACGATGAGTCGGCTTCTCTTTCGACTTTGAGTTAGCCTTATCTAACAATGACCGCAGCTGCCGGAGACGGCCTGAACAGGATGTGATTCGTTTGAAAAAGGGGAATGGCAAATGTTCTGGGGTCGCGTGGCCGGCGTATACGACACGCTTAGCAAAGTCTTCAACCGAATGACAATGCAGCATTCGAATATGCCGATATCGCTTCGCAATTTTGACGAAGGTGCGAAAGCCATCGGCGAGTTTAAGGAAACATCTGTTTGAAAGGAGGACTGTTATGACGCGCCGAGACCAGATCAAAAGCGCCTACCGGCTGACCGGCTGCAACGCCGGTTTCTATGACGGCATGATGACGCATTCCACCCTGCCCGGGAAAGCCGTATGCCGTCTGGTGTGGAACATGGACGGGGAAAAGAACCTGGCTTACCTGGAGAAAGCCCTTTCGGGCGTTCCGGAAAACTTCGGCGGAAAGCTGCTGGAGGTGCCGGTAGGGACGGGCGTACTGACCATGCCGGTTTACCGGGATCTTCCGGACGCCGATATCACCTGCGTGGATTACTCGCCTGATATGATGAATACCGCAGTGAAACGGGCGGAGTCGCTTGGGATCGGGAACGTCCGATTCATGCGGGGGGATGTGGGTGCGCTGCCCTTTGCGGACGGATCCTTTGACATCGTGCTTTCTCTGAACGGCTTTCACGCTTTCCCGGACAAGGAAGCCGCTTATCGGGAGACCTTCCGGGTGCTGAAAAAAGGCGGGACGTTCTGCGGATGCTTCTACATCCGGGATGTGTGCAAACGGACGGACTGGATGATCAGGCATCTGTATGTTCCAAAAGGCTTTTTCACACCGCCGTTTGAGACCGGGGACAGTCTTCGGACGCGTCTTTCGGGAATGTATGCAAGCGTCACGGTTGAAAACGTCGAGGGGATCGGCTGTTTTCACTGCGTCAAATAGGGGGAGGCAGACCATGGCGAGAAAAGATTCGGATCACCAGAAGAAATCCATGAGCGCCTTGTTCCGGGGAAAGGCGATCTTCAAGCCCCTGAACACAGGCTGGATCGATACCGGCGTCGCCTGCGTGCGGGAATGGGTCGCCAACATTTTCTTTTACACGAAGAACGGCACCACCGTCATGATCGACGCGGGATATAATTACGCGCGGCTGAGGGAAAAGATGGGATGGCTTGACATCGATCCGGCGTCGATCAAACATATTCTCATAACCCACCAGGATACCGATCACGTCGGTGCGCTGGAAAATGACAGCGAGCAATTGTTCAGGGACGCCGTAGTGTACATCGGGGAGATCGAGAACCGCTACCTTACCGGCGAAAAGAGGCGAAAAGTGTTCCACGGATTCTACAGGCTGCCCCGGGTGGAGACGGATAACCGGCGAGTACTCTTAAAGGACGGACAGATCCTGCGTATCGGGGATATCAAGGTGGAGTGTATCCTGGTCCCCGGCCACACCTGGGGCCACATGGTGTACCTGGTGGACGACGCATGGCTGTTCACCGGGGACACGCTCTGGTTCGGTGCGGACGGCGGATACAGCTTCATCAGCACCCTGGCGGAGAGCAATAAGCTGGCTGTGCGGAGCCTGGAAAAGCTGGAAAAAAACATCCGGGCCAGAAACCGTCCCATCGCGGTGATCACCGGCCACACCGGCTGGACGGACGACCTGGATTTTGTATTCCGGCACCGGAAGGAGATCTGCAGGCCCTTTACCCGGCGTTACACCGACCCGGAAGCGCCATACGACGGTTATGTGGAAGATGACGACACCGAGGTGAAGGCAAGGAACGTGCGCCTTTCAAAAAAACGCCGCGCATAAAGGAGGAGAGAAATGAATATCCGGATCGCAGAGGGCATCCTGGTCCCCTTCCTCGGCACAAGCCTGGGATCGGCGATGGTGTTCTTCCTCAAAAAACAGCTTTCCTCCGGTGTGCAGAAGGCGCTTACCGGATTTGCGGCGGGCGTCATGGTGGCCGCCTCTTTCTGGAGCCTGCTGCAGCCTGCGCTGGAGAGCAGCGCTCATCTGGGCGCACTTTCGTTTCTGCCCGCCGCCATCGGCTTTCTGGTCGGCGTGGGCTTCCTGCTGGCGCTGGATATGGTCACTCCGCATATGCACCTGGACAGGCAGCAGGAAGGCCCGCGATGCGGTTTCAAGCGTACCACCAAACTGACTTTGGCGGTCACGCTCCATAACATCCCCGAAGGCATGGCGGTGGGCGTGGTCTACGCAGGATTCCTTTCGGGAGATACGGGCATTACAGCGGCCGGAGCGATGGCGCTGGCCCTGGGTATTGCCATACAGAACTTTCCGGAGGGGGCCATCGTATCCATGCCGCTGATGGCGGAGGGCATGCCAAGAAGCAAAACTTTTTGGATGGGCGTACTCTCCGGGGCTGTGGAGCCGGCGGCCGCGGTCGTCACCTTGCTGGCCGCCGGACTTGTAACGCCGGTGATGCCCTATTTCCTGGCCTTCGCCGCCGGGGCCATGATGTATGTGGTGGTAGAAGAACTGATCCCCGAAATGTCCGAGGGAAAACATTCCAACATCGGCACGATAGCCTTTGCCCTGGGTTTTGTTGTAATGATGGTCCTGGACGTGACGCTGGGCTGATGAAGGGAGGAAAATGAGATGAACGCCATGGTGATCCTGATCGAAATGGCTGTTTTTGCGGTCCTTTTTACGGCTGTCATAATAATCACGTACCGCGGAGGGACGAAATACAGTGCCGGAGCGATCCATAATTATCCGCCGGACATTCGGGAGGAATACTTCAAGACCCATGAACGGAAAGAGGTATCTTACCGCTCGAGGAATGTGCTGGTGACCAAGGGCCTCGGCCTGCTGTTCTTCACCGCTGTCTTGCTTGGCTGTGCGCTGATGGCGGGTGCCGCAACTTTCCGGCAGGGCTTCTTGCTGGCCTTTGGCCTGATGGCGTGGATCGGCGTGTATGACACTTTCTTCCTGGACTGGGTGCTGTTCGCCAACCTGCCCATGTTCCGGCTGGAGGGCACGGAGCATATGGACAAGGCGTATCATCAGAAGTGGTTCCATGTGAAGGGTATGCTGTTCCCGGGGGCCGTCTTCGCGCTGATCCCTGCGCTGCTGGTCGGGCTGTTGACCGCAATTATCCGATGAGGAGGCTCGTAATTGAAAACGGCTGAACAGATCGTGAAAAAGAAAGCGCCCATGAGGGCGAAAAAAGAAAAACTGTGAGAACGAAGAGCATACCTGCGGGAACCTGCCGGGCATCGTATTCGAGAGGACCGGCATCCTGAGAAAAGGCGCCGGGCGGTGCGATTTCCGTATTATGATGACTGAGCGCTGGTGAAGGCAAGAAAAACCTTCAGTATTCGGATGGCGTAAATGCAACGGTCCTGAGAGCTTTTCATGGACCGTTCCCTTCTCCGGATGTGCCGCAGTGCATCCTGCGGTATTCGCTGGGCGAACAGCCAACAATGTTTCTGAAAATATGGGAAAAATGCGAGGATGAAACAAAACCCACGGCTTCCCCGATCTCCGATATGCTTTGACCCGTATGCGTCAACATTTCCCTGGCTTTTGAGCATCGGAGCTGATGGTGGTAATGCAGCGGGGTCATGCCCGTATGTTTCCTGAATGTACGAAGAAGATAGCTTCCGTTGACGAACAGCGCACCGGCCATTTCATTCAAGGAAAATTTTTCCGCGCTGTGTGCTTCCATATAGGCTTCGGCGGCTTTTACCAGATCGATCGTGCTGCTTTGTTTTGTCTTCAAATCCAATGCTCCTCTCATCCTTCCATGTCAAGCAATTAGATTTATCTAACTATATATACTATATTAGCATTCTCTAACCCGTTTGCCAAGGTATTTTTTCCGAAAATGTCAATATCGGACAATTAGATATATCAAACTAGTCAATATCAGGATAGCGGATAGGATCACGATGTGTTATGATACCGCGTGGTTAGTTATTACTAACATCATTTCCGCCTGCTTACCGATCCGACGGACATGAAGAAAGGAAGACAGGGATATGAAGATAAAAAGGTTCGCCATCGTGCTGACGGCAGTCCTAACGGTGCTGATGGCAGCCATGCCCATTGAAGCGCCGGCGGCGGGCCGATATAACTTCGTGGATGACGAACGCTATGACATGGCCGGGAACCGATGGGGTTCCGCCGCTGACCGCATTGATGAATTTCTGGACCAAGCTTTTGAGTACTACCTGGCAGGGGATACGGCGAATGGTTATGACTGTGTCAACAACGCCTATTTCTGCGTTTATGAGACCACGGGTTTCGAACGGCAGACCATGACCTATGTTTCAGGACCCAGGAAAAACGCTGTGGAACTGCAGTTCACGACCTGCAAGCGGGCTGTGAAAAATACCGATCTCAGCGAAGAGACTCAGATAGCCGTGCGGTCGGAACTGAACAAGCTCAAGAGCATGATCAGAGAGGACGCCAACAAGCTTGCTGCCAGAATGGAGCCCCCGCAGCCCCAGACGACGGTCTCTTTCTGGAAAGACGGCGTGCGGGCAGCATCTGATCCCTGGGCTGCCCTGGCGGGGAATGGCTCCGGCGCACAGTACAGGTCCTGGACAGAGGCGGCTGAGATGATCTTTGCCCTGATCGATACGGCGGAGGAAGCTTATGGCGGCCGCGACTATGAAACCGCCCTGGACAACATCAACACCGCGTATTTCGCGGTCTATGAGGAATCCGGATTCAGCCGGAAAATATATACCGCGCTTGGCTCGGATGAAAGGCTGACCGCGGAGGGAGCCTTCGCTTCCCTGAGGGCAGTCCCCGAGGAAGCACTGGAAAGCGGCAAATATAAATCTAATCCATGGAAGACCGCGCGCAACTTTCTGAAAAAGGTGATCCGCACAGCGGCCGTCCGCATAGACGAAGCGGAGACGCCGGCTGTTTCCGGATCCACGGAAGAAGTGACGCCCGCCGGTCCCACGCCCGGCGCGGCGGACGCGGCCCGGTGGGCCAATTTCTGGGGAGCTTTCGGGATCATCGTGCGTGAAGGCCTGGAGGCGATCCTCGTTATCGGGGCCATCATCGCCTACCTGGTCAAAAGCGGCCGCCGCGGAAGCCTGAAGCATGTTTATGCCGGCGCGCTGGCAGGCATCGCGGCAAGTTTTGCCGCCGCCGCTGCGCTCTATTTCATCAAAAAGGCCGCGGTGGCCGGTGGTATGGCTCAGGAGCTGATCGAGGGCATTACGGCGCTCATAGCGGTATGCGTGCTGTTCTATGTTTCAAACTGGATGATCTCAAAATCCGAAGCCGCTGCGTGGACAGGATACATTGACAGGAAAGTCCAGGCGGGAGTGGAGAAGAGATCGGCGTTCACCCTGGCATTTACCGCCTTCCTGGCCGTATTTCGGGAAGGGGCCGAGGTGGTGCTGTTCTATCAGCCCATGCTGTTCGGCGATGACGCCTCCCATGTCAGCATGGTCATCTGGGGTTTCCTCACCGGATGCGTGCTGCTGGTTTTTGTCTACCTGGCCATCACGAAGCTGTCGGTCAGGCTGCCGATCAAGGTGTTTTTCACTGCTACATCCATCCTGATGGCCGTGATGTGCGTGGCGTTTCTCGGCTCCGGGATCAAGGAGCTTTCGGAAGGCGGCGCGTTTGAGGTGGTTCGCCGAGTGGAGGGGATCCCTGAGAACGACGTGGTGCAGGTGCTGGGTATTTATCCCTATCTGGAGACGCTCCTGCCTCAGCTGATCCTTGCCGTCATTCTGATCGTCACCTTCCTTTGTGCGCATTACCGCGGAAAGCTCACAGCCCAGCGTCGAATGTACGAGGAAAAACTGGCGGAGGCTGAAAGAGTCCATACGGCCGGTGCAAATGGAGGCAATGCGCCTAAAGCGGTCCCCGCGGAATGATCAGCGTCTTTCGGGCGGTCCGCGACCCCGCTGCGGATCCGTTCGTAGGCATATACTGAAAAATGGTTTTCGGTACTTTCCAAGGAAGAAAAGGAGGATATCCATGATGAAGAAACTGTTTGCCCTGCTGCTTGCCGCCATGATGCTGTTTGCCGTTTCCGCCCTGGCGGAGGAAGAAGCCGGTTTTGAAGAATTCCCGATCGGTGACGAGCAGGATGTGGGTCCCGATTCGATCATCCATATTGCTGCTGTTTATTTCCAGCCCGTGGTGATGGAGCCTGCCGCCGAGGCCGGCCTGAGCGTTGAGGAAGCCAACATCCATATCGAAGCCGATATCTCCGCCAATGAAAACAGCCTGGGGTATGGCGTGGGTGACTGGATCCCCTATCTGACCATCGATTACAAGGTGGTTGACGCTGAAGGCAAGGTGTACTCCGAAGGCACCTTCATGCCCATGGCGGCTTCCGACGGGCCTCATTACGGCGCCAATATCAAGCTGGATGTGGACGGCGTATACAGCTTGGTGCTTACCATCCACAGTCCTGCCGAAAACGGTTATCTTTTGCATGTCGACCCCGAGACCGGCGTAGAAGGCCGCTTTTGGTCCGAACCCATCGAAGTGACGTTTGAGGGATGGGAATACTTCGTGCAGGAATGGTGATCTGACCGGACTGCCACAGGCTCATCCTGAACCGGCGCGATTCTCCGCGGGGGAGACTCGCGCCGGCCGTTGTGCGCTTTCCCAACTGTTTAATTCATTGCTCATCGGAGGTCTCTGACGTGCTGCTCCATATGTATAAGGTCCCGGAAACCCTTTTCATTGTCGTGACAGTCATCACAGTGCTGTTTGCGCTCGCAAAAACGAACCTGGGCAAAGCGGGAAAAAACATGATGCTGGCTGGGATCGGTCTGGGTCTGGTCTTGGCCGTTCTCCGGGCTGTCACACATGAGTTTCCGGCATTTTTCTTCCCGGATAAGAAAGCCGTTCCGGATACGCAGATCAACCTGTACCTGTGGTATGCCGCCATGGGCATCCTGGTGCCCCTGAATATCACTGCTTCCGTTTTTTCCCAGGAGAAGGGATCGCAGACAGGCAAAACGGCCGTAAACGCGCTTTCCGCCCTGCTTTCCGCCGATCTGATCGCTTATAAAGCCTGGGCGGTGATCTGGGCGCCCCGCGATTTTGAAATGGGTGATAACGGGATCCTTTCCGATGTATTCCTGCTCCGTTTGGCTGGCTGGCTGACGGGCCTTATCCTGCTGGCGGTCTATGTCCGTTTCCTGTATAAATGCTGTATGCGTCTGAGCGAGATCACTGCGCTGTGGAATGATCGGGATGGGCGGCCTGTCAGTGACGGACGATGGGTGCTGCGTTTGACTGCGGCGCTGATGACGTTTGCGCTTTTCTTTGTTTTTTACGGCATGGTCCTGCAGCAATGGACTGTAAAAACACGGCCGGAATGGGTCCCGACGCTGCTGCCGCATTTGAACGCGGAAACCTTCCTCAAATTCACGGTGCGCAACAACGCAAGCGCCGGCGGACCGCTGTTTCCCGGGTGGAAATGGTATATGGCAAGCGATCACACGAGGGGCGGGTATCTTGAAAACGGAGTCTTTATCCTGCTGATTTTTGCACTGATGGCCATGATCCCGCCTGCTGTGCTCTTCCTGAGAAGCCTGAGGCTGCGCGGCATCTGGCGCAATGCGGCCGAGAAGCGGCGTCTTTGCTCCGACAACCGGCACAGCCGCAGATGGGCCGCCGTCGTGCTGGTTTCTTTGGCCGCCGTTATGGTCAGCCTGACAGTGGTTTATGAGATCTGCAACCGTCCGCCGCCCGTTCCCGAGGGGGAGACCTACGCGATTGTCCTGATCGGGGAGGACGGCAAGGAGCGTGAGATCGAAGCCGTCGATGTGAAAAATTACGATACATCGCGGATCGAGGTGCGCATTCCGCTGAGTCAGGTGGATGATTTCAACCTCCACGCGTTTGAGATGAACCGGTCCGGTTCGCCGAACAAGGCACCGCGCGTTCGCTGGATCGTGATCCGAAAACCGAATTCCGCCGCATATGGGGTCGGGCTGGATGCGTGTGACGTCTGCGGCAGCGCCGGCTATTTCCAGAGGGGGGACACTGTGGTCTGCAAGCGCTGCGACGTGGTGATGAACACCAACACCATCGGACTTGCGGGCGGCTGCAATCCGATCCCCCTGGCTTTCCGGGTAGAAGGCGGAAACATCGTCTTTGCCATGGACGATCTGATCGCCGGCGAAAAAGAATTCAAGTAAAGGGAGGGGACGCGGCATGCTGTTTCGGATGATCAAAGGCGCGTTGGTGAGGCAGTGGAGCAAGATGCTGCTTATTGCGCTGACGATCGCGCTGGGGGCCTCTCTGGCCACCTCCATGATCAACGTTATGCTGGACGTCGGAGACAAGGTCAATGAGGAATTGAAAGCCTATGGCGCTAATATCGTCGTAAAACCCAAGGCTTCCTCCCTTTTGTCGGAGATCTACGATGTAGAGGATGAAGGATCGGAACTGCAGCAGGCATGGCTGAAAGAAGATGAGCTCGGCAACCTGAAAACCATATTCTGGGCTTTCAATATCCGTGATTTCGCCCCCTTCATCAGCGTCAGCGCCAGGATCGGGGAAGAAACTGTCTCCGTAACGGGGACATGGTTCAATCACCATCTGTCCCTGCCCACGGGCGAGGAACTGGATGCCGGCGTCCGGAGCCTGCGCTCCTGGTGGGATGTTCCGGATGAGGACTGGATCGATGAACAGGCTCCTGGGGCGGACAGGGAGATCATGGTGGGTGCCGCGCTTGCCGAAAGGCTGGCCGTCAAAAAAGGAGATACCGTTACGCTGACTGGGACGGCTTCAGAAGCCGTTGTCACGGTGCGGGGCGTTTTCGATTCCGGCGACAGCGCCGACGGACAAATCTGGGCGCCGCTGGACCTGGCACAAATGCTGGCGGGGCTGGAAGGTAAGGTAGCGTCTGTTGAGGTCAGCGCCATTACGACACCCGACAACGATCTGGCAAGGCGTGCCGCCCAGAACCCCAAGGCGCTCTCCCGGGCCGATTACGATACATGGTACTGCACGGCTTATGTCAGCGCGGTCTGCTATCAGATCACCGAGGTCATTACGGATTCCGCGGCTTCCGCGGTCCGGCAGGTGGCGGAGAGCGAGGGCGAGATCCTGAACAAAACGCAGCTCCTGATGATCCTTATTACCGCGCTGAGCCTTGTAGGCGCCGCGCTGGGCATTTCAAACCTTGTGACCGCCTCGGTCATGGAACGGTCCCGGGAGATCGGTCTTCTGAAAGCGGTCGGAGCCCATGACAAAGCCATTACATGCGTCGTCATGGCGGAGATCCTGCTGACTGCCATGGTGGGCACGGCAGTCGGTTATTTTGCGGGCCTCGGAATGGCACGGTTCATCGGCAGGCAGGTCTTCGGTTCGTCCATTGACATCAAGGCGGTGGTCATTCCGGTGGTGGTGGTGCTGATCTCCCTTGTGACTATTGCGGGTTCCCTGCCGGCTATCCGCATGATCCTGCGGCTGGATCCGGCCGAAGTACTGCATGGCAGCAAAGCTTGAGGAAGGAGGCTTGAACAATGAGCAAACGAAGAATGTTTTTCCGGATGATCACCGCCTCCCTCCTGCGCCGAAGGTCAAGGATGCTGATCGCTCTACTCTCCATCGGCATAGGCGCAACGATCCTGGCGGGTCTTGTTACGGTTTATGTGGATGTGCCCAGGCAGATGGCGGCGCAGTTCCGGTCCTACGGCGCGAATATGCTGTTGGTCCCTTACGGATCCGCCCTGACACAGGGAGAAGCGGACGCTGCTATGTCACTGATCCCTGAGGAAGAACGGGTGGGGGCCGCCCCTTACAGGTATGAATACCTGAACATGGTGCGCCGCCAGCAGTCTTTCGCCGCTGCGGGTACAGACTTTGAACAGGTAAAGCGCACAAGCCCATATTTTAAGGTGAACGGCCGTTATCCCGAAGGTCCCAGGGAAGTTTTGGTCGGCAAGGGTGTGGCGGATACCGTCGGCGCGAGGCTGAACGGGGTCATGGAGCTTACATGGTTCCCGCCGAATGAGCCGGAGGAGGAACGGGGAAGTGCGGATTTTGACATTCTTCCGGGGATGACGCTTTCCGGCCGCGCGCAGGGATATGGCAGCCGTGAAGGATTCAACGACAATCCGGTGTACGTGACCTTTACCGTTGGCGAGGACGGCACCATCGCTTCCCTCATTGTGGATACCTCCAGTGAAACGGCGGGCGTCGGCACCAAATGCAGCGAAGAAGAGTTCACGGGCCTTTTTATAGGCAAGGATCCAAAGGATCTGACTTTGGGCAGGGATGTGGACGCTGTTTCCGGCGCTACTGTGACCTCGGCGGCGGTCGTCCAGGCGATCAGAGACGCAAGGCCTTTGACGGAAGAAAGCGCGGCCCATATTCCCCACACGATCAATTACACTGTGGTCGGCATCCTCGAGACCGGCGGGGAGGAAGAAGGATATATTTATATGTCCCTGGCCGATATGGGCGTGATCACAGGCACATATGATCAGCTGGACCTGGTGGAACTCTCCGTTTCAGCGACTCAGGACAGCCTGGAGCGCTATGCGGAAGAGATAACGGAATCGGGCCATGCCACCGCTCGTCTGGTGAAGCGCGTGACCAAATCTGAGACTTCGGTGCTGGGCAAGCTGCAGGCGCTTGTTTTTCTGGTGACACTCGTGGTCCTGGTGCTGACCATGGTGAGCGTATCGACCACCATGATGGCGGTGGTTACCGAGAGGCGCCGGGAGATCGGTCTGAGAAAGGCTCTGGGTGCGTCGGACGGCGCCATCCGCGGGGAATTCCTTGGGGAAGGACTGTTCCTCGGAGCGCTGGGCGGCCTGCTCGGCGCGGCACTGGGATTTGTCTTTGCGCAGGTCGTCAGTGTGAACGTTTTCGGATCCGATATCCGGTTCAATTTCTGGCTGCTGCCGATCACGGTGCTTGTGTCAATGGCTGTAGCCGCTCTCAGCTGTCTGCTGCCCGTCAGGCGCGCTGTGGCCATCGACCCCGCGCTGGTTCTGAAAGGAGAATGACCATGAGTCTGCTTGATATCCGCAATGTCTCCAAAATATATGGCGAGCTGAAAGCCCTGGACAACGTGAGCATCAGGGTGGATCAGGGGGAATGGGTGGCCATCATGGGGCCTTCGGGTTCCGGCAAATCCACAATGATGAACATCATCGGCTGTATGGACAAGCCCACCAAGGGCCAGGTGTTTCTTGACGGTATTGACATCGCCAAGGAATCCTCCAGGCGTTTGACCGACATCCGCCGGGATAAGATCGGTCTGATCTTTCAGCAGTTTCATATGGTAAACTATCTGACAGCTGTGGAGAACGTCATGGTTTCCCAGTATTATCACTCCATGCCAGATGAGGCGGAAGCGCTGGAAGCGCTGGAGAGGGTCGGCCTTCGGGAACGCGCGAGACACCTGCCCAGCCAGTTGTCCGGCGGCGAACAGCAGCGTGTGTGCGTGGCCAGGGCACTCATCAATCATCCGGAACTGATCCTTGCGGACGAACCCACAGGCAACCTGGACGAGACCAACGAAAACATTGTTCTGGACCTGTTCCGCCAGCTGCATCGGGAAGGGACTACCCTGATCGTCGTTACCCATGACCCGGAGGTGGCTGAAGCGGCTCAGCGTACCATTGTCCTGGAGCATGGCAGACTGGTCCGCGAGGTCGTGAACGAGCATTTCGGGGAGTGAATACACTTGAAAAAAAGAGATATCGCATTCGGCTCTGTCATGGCTTTCCTTGGAGTCGTCCTTTCCGTCGGGGCCCAGACTTTCGCTTGCCCCTGTGTGCATGCGGATGGTAGCGCAGCCGTCTGTGCCCCGGTGAAAACATGGTTGACGGTCATGGGCGGCGTCATTACCGCGCTTGCAGGCGTATCCTTCCTTCGTCCTAAATGGGTGTTTCCATGCATGACGGCAGCCGCGAGCATACTTGTGATCCTGATCCCCGGGGTCATCGTTCCTGTCTGCAGGGCGGATACGATGCGCTGCCGTCTGGTGACCGGTCCGACAGCGCTGGTTTTGGGCGTGCTGACTCTGGCAGTCTCCCTGTGGAAGCTCGTGCTTTGCCTGACCGCAAAAAGACGGGAGGCCGGTTCATGACTCCACGAAAACTGCCGCTGCGGAATCTTCTGCGCCATCCGGGACGTACCGCCTCGCTGACGGTGCTGGTCGCTTTTCTGGCACTGTCGCTTTTTGGCGGGTCGGCGATCGTGATCAGCCTGAACCGCGGCCTTCACAGCCTTGAAAACCGCCTCGGTGCGGATCTGATCGTGGTCCCGGCCACGAGCCGCGGGAAGATCGACCCGGAGAAGATATATCTGCAGGGTACCACCGGATACTATTATATGAACGCCTCGAAACTGGACGAGATCCGTGCAATGAAGGGCGTTGCGCAGGCTTCAGGACAGGTTTTCCTGGCCAGCCTGAGGGCGGATTGCTGCTCCATGCCCATTCAGGTCATCGGTTTTGATCAGGCGACGGACTTTACCATACGCCCTTGGATCGGGGAACAACTGAAAACGGAACTGGGCAAAATGGAAGTCGTGGCGGGCAGCAGGGTGAGCGCGGGGGTAAACGAGACCATCCGCATATACGGGCAGCCTTGCCTGGTGGCAGCCCGGCTGGACGAGAGCGGCACCGGTCTTGATACCGCTGTTTACTGCACCATGGAGACCATGGCAGAATTGTTGTCGGCAGCACGGGAAATGAACCACGAATTGAAAATCGACGGCGATCCTTCCGGGGTCGTTTCTGCCGTCTACGTGAAAGCGGTCCCGGGCGAAGCAGACCGGCTTGCGGGGGAGATCAGGCAGACTCGCAGTCCCAGAGTCACCGTGATCCAGACCCGGACAGTCACATCCGATGTGGAGCGTTCCCTGGGCGGGGTAGCGCATACCATTTCCGTTTTGATCGTCTGCGTTTGGCTGCTGGACCTGGTTTTGCTGACGGCGGCTTTTCTGCTGCTGGGAGGCGAACGCAGGCGGGAGTTTGCTGTTTTGCGTTTGCTCGGTTTGTCGCGCAGGGGCCTTGCCGGTCTGGCGCTGAGGGAAGCGGCCCTGGTATCCTTATTCGGAGGAATGAATGGGATATTCCTGGGATTGCTTACCTTTCTGCCGTTCACGGGATTGATCGAGCAGACCCTGGGACTGCCATTCCTGCGGCCTGACTTGCCTGCCATGCTGGCTTTGTGTGCTGCATCCCTGGCGGCGGTCTGCGCTGTCGGCCCCACGGCCGCCCTGCTCTCCGCCCGTAAACTCAGCCGAGCGGACATCGGCACGATCGTGAGGGAGGGAGCCTGATATGGAACTTGCCGCTTGCGGCCTGGCCAGGCGGTTTCGGCGCAATACCGGAGACGCCAATTTTTTTGAAGCCGTACATCATGCTGACCTGACGCTGCGCAGCGGTGAGATGATGGTCCTGACAGGACGTTCGGGCAGCGGAAAAACGACGCTGATGACCATGCTGGCCGGATTGCTGACTCCGTCCGAAGGGACCGTGGCGCTTGACGGGAAGGATCTGTACAGCCTGTCCGACGCCGGGCTTTCACAGCTGCGAGCAAGGCACTTTGCGGTGATCCCGCAGGGAGCCTCAGCTATCACTTCAATGACGGTGATGGAAAATATCCTGTTTCCCGCCGCGCTGGCAGGATCTGCGCCGCCCGTCCGCCAGGCGGAGACCCTCATGGAACGTCTGGGGATCCTGCGGCTGCGGAATGCCTGGCCCGGTGAACTTTCCGGCGGGGAGCTTCGCCGCATGGCCGTTGTGCGCGCCCTGACCGCGGGACCGGATTTTGTATTCGCGGACGAACCCACCGCCGATCTTGACGATGAGAACACGGCGATAACGCTTAGGATCCTGGAGGAAACGGCGCAAAAGGGAAAAGGGGTTTTTGTGGTCTCGCATGACCCGGAAGCTGCTGATTACGCCGATGTCCTTTTGCGCATGGATGCTGGAAAACTGATCGATACTTGAACACGGAGGGCCGGCGGATATGCGGCACTCCGCGTTTTGCTGTGTGGGGGACGTACGGATCACACGCGTATAAAACCGAAGATCCTGTTTGTGACAGATATATGACAGGGTTCACATCCTTTGGCATCTGTGGTATCATGATGTAGAATACCGATGTAGGGCGACTTTGAAGGACTGCGTCAGGAACTGCCCGCAGTGAATTGCCGCTGAAAAGGAGCTGAACCTCGGATGGCGACGAAAAAACTGAATATCAAGCTGTCAGGAAGACTGGATACGACGAACACCGCCGAATGGTATGAAAAGATCTCGGCAGCAATCAGGGAACAGTCCGCGGAAGAGTTGTTCATAGACTGCGAAGAACTGGAATACATATCCAGCACAGGGCTTCGCGCATTGATCACCGTTGTCAAGTCCGGATGCAAAGTACATTGCTTCGGCGCATCGCAGACGGTCTATGACATCTTTGAGGTAACGGGACTGACCGCTCTGATGGATGTTCAGAAGGCTTTCAAACGGATCCATCTGGATGACAGCGCACTGATGGCAAAGGGAACGGTCGGCATGATATACCGCCTGGACGAAGACCGGGTCGTCAAAGTATTCAACCAGAAGGTGACCATCGATCTGATCCGGCGGGAGAGGAAATACGCACAGAAGGTACTCCTTTCCGGTATCCCGACCGTGATCTCCTATGATATCGTTCAGGTAGACGACTGCTACGGCATCATCTTTGAAATGGCCGGGGCAGAGGAGTTTTCCAGGAAACTGGACCAGGCGCCGGAGAGGTTTGACGAACTGGCGGCCCTGTACGCCGGTCTTCTGAAACAGATCAATCATACATCGGTGGGGCAGGGCGACCTTCCGGAAGCCAAAGAGATATATCATGGGTATGTGGACGGCTCTTCAGAGTTCCTGAACGGAACGGAAATGGAGGCGCTGCACGGCCTGATCGACAGCGTGCCTGACAGGGATACGATGCTGCATGGGGATTATCACGCCAATAACCTGATGTTCCAGGGGGACGAACTTATGCTGATCGACCTGGGGGACGTTTCCCGCGGGCATCCCATCTTTGACCTTGCGGGCATGTATGTTTCCCATATCCTCGTGGGATCCTATCAGCCGGCCTTTATCAAGGCGGGCATGGGCATCGATACGGACGTCTGCCGCAGGCTGTGGGACAGGGCCCTTCGGCTTTATTTCCCCGGTGAAACGGAAAGCGAACTCAAACGGAAGGAAGACCTGATCCGCCGCTTCGCCCACCTGAAGCTGGCGGTCATGTACGCGATCGCTCCGGGCCTTGAAAACTACCTGTCCTGGAAGCCCCTGGAGGATGCGCGGACCGTCCTGTTTCCCGGCCTGGACGCGCTGAAGGCGGATCTTGAAAAGAACGACCTCTGCTGAGGGAGGGGGTGGAGAAATGAGTGAAAAAGAAAAAGTCGTGGTCTTTATGGGTTCCTTCAACCCTCCGCACAACGGGCACCTGGCGGCGATCGACAGGATCCTGGCAATAAGGAAGGAACTGCATCTGTTTGTCCGCTACAACGAAGGCGTTGATCTGGCAAGCCGCGAGATGAAAATGAAATGGTTTGAAAGGATCAGCGCCGACCGGGATCACAGGATCCACATCCATATGTTTTCCACAGACGATTTCAAAGGGAAATCCTATACTGGGAGCATCTTTGCGACGTACATTCACCTGTTTGAGGAGATGCTGAACGAGCCGATCGACGAGATATGGGTCGGGGAAGACGGCGTGAAGCTGGTGGAGGCGACCCGGGACGAATTCCCCGGCATTTCTTTTCGGATCTGCGAAAGGCTGTACAATTCCACGGCGATCCGGGAGGATTTTGAGGGGCATAAAGACTGGCTGCCGGACTTCATCCGTGAGGACCTGGCACGCATCCTGAAAGAAGAATGACTGTGTTCCGGACAAAAAAACGTGATACGGTGGAAAAGCTGTTTGTAAGCCTGATCGGCGTGCAGATGCTCTCTTTCATTTCTCAGATCATCGCCAACGTGATCGACGCTGTTGTGATCAAGAGAAGTCTTGGATCGGAAGCGATGGCTGCTTTCTCCTTCGCCAACACGGCGACCAGCATCGAAATGGCGGTGTTCGGGTTCCTTATGACGGGCGTATCCGTCCTGCTCTCCAGAAACGCGAACGAACAGGACGAAAAAAAACGCGACGGAGCTTATTCGACGGCGGTCGTACTATCCCTTGCGCTGGGCGGGATGCTGACGCTTACGTATCTGGCAGCGGCAGGGCACATTGCGAGGCTGGCCGGTGCGCCGGAGCATCTTCAGGGACCCACGGCCGAATATATCCGGGGCAACGTCCTGGGCATCCTTCCGTACCTGCTC
Source organism: Clostridia bacterium (assembly GCA_017523615.1). Classification (GTDB taxonomy): domain Bacteria; phylum Bacillota; class Clostridia; order Christensenellales; family Aristaeellaceae; genus RUG756. Next base: position 48,803 of record JAFWWK010000007.1, on the reverse strand, counting down.
TTTGCCGTGCTGTCGGGAACCGCACTGGTCAGCGGCAAAAAAAAGCAGTTGATACTGTCCTTTGCCCTGATGGCGGCGGTCGATGTCGTGCTGGACCTGCTCAACGGTTATGTGGTCCATATGGGGCTCTGGGGCATGGGAGCCGCCACGGCTGTCAGCCAGCTTGCCGGTTTTGGCGTTGTGTTCATTTTGCGCCGCGGAAAAAAACGCCTGTTCCGCTTTGCGCCGGGTCTGTTCCGTTTTGCCTTTGTGAAGGACATCTTCGTTTACGGTTATATCTATGTGGTCAAACAACTGATGATCACGGCTCTGGGATATATTTATAACAACTTTATCACGCGCAGGTACGGCTCGGATCTGCTGGCGGTATATGCCTCGACGCTGTCCGCGCTGTCGCTTCTGCAATGCATGTCTTCCGCTATCGGGAACACGGTATCCACGCTGACCGGCTTTTACGGAAAGGAAGAGGATGGAGCTTCCCTGAAGAGTCTGATGAGGTCGGCTGTGAAGTATTCCGCTCTTTTTAATGGTGCGATCATCCTCCTCGCGCTGCTTGCCGCCGCTCCCATCATGACCATGTTCTATAAAGCGGGGGACAGTTCTTTTGGCACCGCTGTCATGGGACTGCGCCTTTTCTCGCTGTCGATCATTTTCCGCAGCGTCAACATGGCCCTCAGAGGATACTACCAGAGCATGAAGATGCAGGTGTGCAATATCGTCTTCACATTCATGCACACCCTGGGCTGTGAGGTGGTATGCCTCTTTGTGCTGAACGGGCTGATCGGCATACCGGGCATCTGGCTTTCCTTCCCGGCAGGAGAGTTCCTCGCTTTCTTGATCATGTTTGCCGCCCTGCGCTTTAAGAGCGGGGAGAAGCGTTTTCCGGAAGTGCTGATGCTTCTGCCTCCGGCTTTCCGGGGAGAAACGGCTCCGGGACTGGACACGTCGTGCCATTCCGCCGATGAGGTGATGGATTGCTCCAGGATGGTCGCCTCGTACTGCGAAAGGGAGGGGGCGTCAAAGAGGGCAGCGGGGATCCTTTCCCTTGCGGTGGAGGAGATCGCAGACAATATCGTGCGGTACGGGTTTGATGACGGCAGGCCCCACAGCATAGATATTCGGGTAAAAAAGAACACCGACGGCTGGGTACTTCGGTTCCATGACGACTGCCGCGGTTTTGACCCGACAAAATACCTGCGGGAACCCGACATCCCGGGAGAGCACAACGGCATTCGGATGATCCGCGGACTTGCCTCGGAGGTTTCTTACACGAACGCCCTGGGACTCAATCATCTGCTGATCAGCGTGAAACCGTCCTGACGAAAGCAAACGCGAATATTCAGGGATCGTTCATAAAACGGCTTATGGCCGGGGTCCGGCGGGGGTTCACATCCTCCGCCGTTTATGGTATCATATACATAAACCAGTGTCCGATACGGTTTAAGGGGGATCATGTCCCCGTTTTTCATGACGGAAAATAACGGCCGGACCGATGCAAAGGCGGGGACAGTGCCTTTTTCATCGGTCTAACCGCAGAAGAGCAGAAAACGGAGTGTGATGGTCCATGTACACGCTGGATCTATCCCGTGTCCCTGAGAAGAGGATCTTCTCCCTGGGGGAGAAGTTTTCGGGCTGCGCCCCGGACGGGCGGAAGGTCGGATTCACAAATTACTATATGACATTGAACGGGAAGCCTTTCTTTGGTATCAGCGGGGAACTGCACTACTCCCGCGTCGCTCCCGACCAGTGGGAGGACAGTATCGTCAAAATGCGCTGCGGAGGAGTCAATATCCTGTCCGCTTATGTGTTCTGGAACGTCCATGAGGAAGAGGAAGGCGTTTTCCGTTTCGACGGATGCCGGGACCTGAGGTGCTTTCTTAAGGTCTGTGAAAAGCATCATATGATGGTGATCCTGCGCGTTGGTCCCTTTGATCATGGCGAGATGCGCAACGGCGGCCTGCCTGACTGGCTGTACGGAAAACCCTATGACGTGCGGGAAAACGATCCGGGCTTCCTGGAAGCCGTGCGGAAGTATTTCCGTGCCATTCACGGGCAGATGGACGGCCACTATTATCGCCAGGGCGGCTGTATCGTGGGCATCCAGATCGAAAACGAATACCGGCATTCCTGCGCTCCGTGGGAGATGACCGCCGGTGTTTCCAACGAGTGGATCACCAGCGGGCATTCGGGTATGGATTATATGCTGGCGCTGAAAAAGATCATGCTGGAGGAGGGCATCGTGACCCCCTTCTATACCGCGACAGCCTGGGGCGGCGCGGTGACGCCGACGAACGAGGCCCTGCCCCTTTGGGGCGGGTATTCATATCAGCCCTGGCTGTTTTATAATAAACCCGGCGTCCATCCTGCCACCCCGGAATATATCTATCGGGACAACCACAATAGCGCAGTCACGAAGGAATACAATTTTGAACCCTCCTACGACCCGGAGAGCCGTCCCTATGCCTGCTGCGAGATGATGGGCGGCATGATGTGCAGCTACAAATACCGGTTCCGCCTGGATATGCGGGCTGTCGACGCTCTGGCCAATACCAAGCTGGGCAGCGGCTGCAACCTGCTGGGTTATTATATGTACAGGGGAGGCACTACCCCCACCGGCCGGCTGACGCCCTATCTGAACGAAGGACAGGTGCCCAGGCGCAGCTATGATTACCAGGCGGCTGTCGGTGAGTTCGGACAGGTCAGGGAAAGTTACAGACGCTTGAAGGCCATCCATATGTTCTGCAGTCTGTTTTCCGGCTTCCTGGAGGAAACAAAGACCGTCCTGCCGGAACACCTGAAAGAATTACAGCCCGGGGACCTGGAGCCGCTGCGCTTTTCGGCGCGGGTGAAGGGGAACAGCGGCTTCCTGTTTGTCAGCAATTTTCAGGACCATATCGATATGCGCGCCCGGTACGGAGAAGAGGTGCGCCTGGTCCTGCCGGGCGGGGAAGTTACCTTCCGTTTTGATATCGCCGCGGGGGAAAATGCCATCCTGCCTTTTGGCATGACGGTCGGCGGCACGATGCTGGACTGGGCCTCCGCACAGCCCCTGGCGCACGTTGGAGATACATGGTTTTTTATGGTTCCGGACGGGATGGAGCCGGTTTACTGCTTCCGGGGCCAGGAGATCCGTACCCGGGCTGGGGAAGCGTTCCGAGCGGGAAACGAGACGGTCATGACGCTTTCAAGGCGGGACGCCGGAAACCTTTGGGTGTATCGGGAAACAGCTTGGCTGTGCGATAGGCCGCTTCTGTGGGACGGGGAGGAACTGAAAGCGGAAATGGAGTGCGGCGCAGCGGATGTTTATATATGGTCGGAGGGTGATAGAAAGTTCATTTTGTGCTGCCGCGCCGACAGCGGGCTTCATCCGGAACCGGTTTCCTGGCGGCGGACCGGTATGGGACGGTATGTGATGGACCTGCCGGCTGAAACCCTGCCCGGCCACAAAAGGGCGCTGCTCCGGGTGCGGTATCAAGGCGATATCGGAAACGCGTTTGCAGCCAATGAACTGATCTCCGACAATTTTTGCAACGGCGGCGAATGGGACATCCGCCTGGATCCCTATGCGGAAGCCTTAAAGGAGCAGCCTTTGGTCATATACCTGACCCCCGTCAGGACCGGTATCACGGTAGATGTCTCCGCCATGGCGGGCCTTGAGGAAAAGGCGGATACGGAAGAGGCGGAGCTTTTGTCGGCCGAGCTGGTCTTTGCGGACGATGCTGTGATCCCGGAAGGAAAACAGCGCATCATGCCACATAAGGAGGACAGATAGATGAAAGCCAGTGTTCGTACGGAAAAAGTGATGATCCCCACTTACGGCGTGGGGAAAGCCGATAAAAACCCGATGTTCCTTGAAAAACGGGTGTATCAGGGCTCAAGCGGCAAGGTGTACCCGCTGCCGGTGATCGACAGGATCCTTGATGAAAAGGAAGACAGGTCCTATACCGCCGTGTGGCTGGAAAACGATTACATCAGGGTGATGGTACTGCCCGAACTGGGCGGGCGCATCCAAAGAGCCTATGACAAGACCAACGGCTACGATTTTGTGTATTATAACGAGGTGATCAAGCCCGCCCTGGTTGGTCTGACCGGACCCTGGATCTCTGGCGGCATCGAGTTCAACTGGCCCCAGCATCACCGGCCCACCACCTTCAGCCCCGTTGATTACCGCACCGTGGAGAATGCGGACGGAAGCGTATCGGTGGAAATGTCCGAAGTGGACCAGATGTATGGTACCAAAGGAAAAATGACCTTCACGCTCTATCCCGACAGGGCGTACATCGAGATCAGGGGCCAATTGTACAACCGCACCAATCTGCCCCAGACTTTCCTGTGGTGGGCCAATCCCGCCGTGGCGGTGAACGATATGACCCAGAGCGTGTTCCCGCCGGACGTGTGTGCCGTATATGACCACGGCAAGCGGGACGTGAGCAGGTTCCCTATTGCTACGGGAGTGTATTACAAACATGATTATGGGGCGGGGGTGGATATCAGCCGTTATAAGAACATTCCGGTCCCTACGTCGTATATGTGTGCTCACAGCGACTATAACTTTGTGGGCGGCTACGATTATGGCGCCGACGCGGGCATATTGCACATAGCTGATCATCATGTTTCCCCGGGGAAAAAGCAGTGGACCTGGGGCTGCGGTGATTTCGGTCAGGCCTGGGACAGGAACCTGACCGACGGAAACGGCCCGTATATCGAATTGATGACCGGCATGTACTGCGATAACCAGCCGGATTTTGCCTGGTTGAAACCCTTTGAGGAAAAGACATTCACCCAGTATTTCATGCCTTACAAAGCAGCGGGCTATGTGAAGAACGCAAGCCGGGAATGCGTCCTGAACCTGGAAGTGAAGGATGGCATGGCGAGGATCGTTGTTTACACCTCCCGGAAGTTTGAAAAAGCCCGGGTGATCCTGACAGCCCGGGGCGGGATCGTCTATGACAGGACCTGTGATCTGAGTCCGGTCAGTGTCCTGAAGGATGAGGTCGCTGTTTCCATCCCCGAAACGATGCTGACCCTGACGGTGTATGCCTCGGGCGGCAGGAAACTGCTGGAGTATACGCCTCTGTCGCCGAAGATCGAAAAGATCCCCGATCCCATGCCTCCCGCCAGGCAGCCGGAGGAGATCCTGACAAATGAGGAATTGTACCTTACCGGCCTCCATCTGGAGCAATACCGCCACGCCACATATCTGCCTGACCCATACTATCTTGAAGCGCTGAAGCGCGATCCCGGGGATATCCGGGCAAATAACGCCTATGGAACGCTGCTTTTGCGCCGGGGCAAATTCGCGGAGGCGGAAAAATATTTTCGCGCCGCCATTGTCCGTATGACTGAGCGCAACCCCAATCCTTACAACAGCGAAGCGTATTTGAACCTGGGACTGACGCTCAGGTACCAGGGACGGGACGATGAAGCGTATGACGCTTTCTTCAAGGCCGTCTGGACCGCGGCGGAGCAGGAGACCGGGTATTATCACATCGCCTGTATTGACGCAAGGCGCGGTGAGTATGACCTGGCCCTGGAGCATATCGAACGCTCCCTGGTGAAAAACGGGCATAACCTGAAAGCCCGGGCGCTGAAGGGGCTGATCCTGGACTCCCTGGGGCGGGAAACGGAAGCCGAGGAATGGTTCGATGAAAACCTATGTCTGGATGCCTTCGATTATGTGTCCCGCATCGAATCCGGTGACATCGAAGGCGCGATGAAACTGATGAACGGCAGGGTCAGTTCCTTTATTGAGTGCGCTATCGACTACGCCGAAGCGGGCTACTACGCCGACGCTATCTTCATCCTGGAATGCTGCCCTGAACCTACGCCTATGGTATGGTATTATCTGGCGCTCTACGCATGCCTGAACGGCGACGCTGAATATGCCGCTCAGGCCCTTCAAAACGCCGCGGAAGCGGATCCGATGTACTGCTTCCCCAACAGGCTGGAGGATATCGCCGCGCTGCTTTACGCTGCCCGGAACAATGAAAAGGATGCCCGGGCACCTTATTACCTGGGCTGTCTGTGGTATGACAAGCGGCAGTATGAAGACGCCATTGCCTGCTGGGAAAGATCTGCCGGCATCGACGGGGAATTCCCCACGGTATGGCGAAACCTGAGCCTGGCATATTTCAACAAGCGGGGGGAGCGTGAAAAAGCGAAGCGGTGCATGGAACTGGCGTACGCTCTGGATGAGACCGACGCGCGCGTGCTGTTGGAACTTTCCCAGCTTTATGAAAAACTGAATTTCAGCGTGGAAGACCGTTTTGCATTCCTTGACACGCACCGGGAGACCGCTTTCCGGCGGGACGATCTGTATACGGAGTACTGCACCTTGCTCAATGATCTCGGAAGGCATGAGGAAGCTCTGGAGCTGATCATGGCACGCACTTTCCATCCCTGGGAAGGCGGCGAGGGCAAGGTGACCGCACAGTATGCCGCGTCCCTGACACAGCTGGGCATTCGGGCCCTGAACGCAGGCGATCCCGCGAAGGCAAAAAGCCTGTTTGAAAGGGCGCTGGTATTTCCGCACAATCTTGGTGAGGGCAAGCTGGAAGGGGTCCGGGACAACAACATCCATTATTATCTGGGCCTGGCCGAAAGGGCGCTTGGAAGGGAGACAGAAGCCCTGCGCCAATTGGAGGCCGCCGCCACGGGGGATGAGGAACCTGCCTCCGCCATGTATTACAACGACCAGCCGGCTGACATGATTTTTTACCAGGGACTGGCCAGCCGGGCTCTGGGAAGGGAGGAAAGGGCCCGCAGCCGGTTCTATAAGCTGATCTCCTACGGGGAAAAGCATTATTACGACCGGGTGAAGATCGATTACTTCGCCGTTTCACTGCCCGATCTGCAGTTGTTTGAGGAAGATCTGTCCCTGCGCAGCCGTGCGCACTGCGAATACCTGATCGCCCTGGGCAGCCTGGGCCTTGGCAATATGGACCGGGCGAGGGAGTGCTTTGATGCCGCGCTTGAGATCAACTGCGGCCACCAGGGCGCGATCATGCACAGGCAGCTTCTGCCCGCACCAATGAGGTAAATGTGATATCGGCTTTAAGCCCGGGAAAGGTGATCCGATGAAGAAAAGCGTATGGATCGTGCTGATCGCTGTGTTTGCCGTCAGCACCGCCGGATTCATCTATACCTTTGTGCAGCCCCGGTATCCGGCGACCGTCGTCGATGTGGGACGGGCAAGGAGCGTTACGTCCCACGGCAAGCATGGGTCGAGAAGCCATACGGTCATTCCCCTGATCGTCACCTATACGGACGGCACCGGTGAAAAACAAACAGTCGACGCAACTTACCCATGGCCTGCTGAACAGCCTGTTCCAGGCCAAGAGATGCTGATCGTCCGCAGCTTCAACGGATTCACCGTATACCCTTTCAAGGGTCTGCGCATTTTTTCCGGCATGGTGAGCCTCTCTCTCGGGGTATTTTTGCTGTTCATGCTGACGGACAGGAAACTGAAAAAAGGGAAAACCTTAAGGGGAGAAGGATGATCCATGGAACGCCCCGGAATAAGAATGATATTGACGGACCTGGATCACACCCTTTTGAGGGAGGACGGCAGCATTTCGGATGAAACGCTTCGAATCATCAAGCGATGCAGAACGAAAGGGATCCTGTTCGCTGTTGCCACCGCCAGGTATTATATCGGCGCGGAAAAATATATCCGCCTGCTGGATCCGGATTACGAGATCACCGCCGACGGCACAATGATCCATGCGCATGGAAGGTGCGTTTATTCACATTGCTTTACAGAAACGGAAACCAACGCGATCATCGGCGGTATCCGGAAGGCGGCGCCGGGGGCGGAGATCACCATCGCATGCGGGAAGGATGTCCTTTGGAACAGCAGGCACATTTCTGAGTCGGAAAAATTGCACAAGGCGGTCTTCTGCGATTATTCTGCGCCGCTTAATTTTGGGGCGAACAAGATCGCGGCCGTACTTCCGGATGAAGCCGCTGCCGTGAAGATCGCCGGGGAAACAGGGGCCCGGCTGATCCGTTATCGGGGTGAAAAGCTGTACGCTTTCCTCCCGAAGGGTGCTGGAAAGGTGGACGCGATCCGCGTTCTTGCGAAGATAAGCGGGCTTGACCTGGGGGCGATAACGGCGTTCGGGGACGATTCCAATGACATTGAGATGCTGAAGATGTGCGGCATGGGAATAGCTGTAGCCAATGCCGTTCCGGAGGTCCTTGAGATTGCGGACGATGTAACGCTGTCCAACGACCTGGACGGTGTTGCGTTATGGCTGTACCGCCGATGCCTGTATCCAGGCCTGCTTTCCTCCACGGTCGACATACGGGACCTTGGCCCCGACATCTGATACTCAAGCAAATTTGAGATGCCGCGTACTGCGCACGCTCCATGCAGCGCTATGCGCCGCATGAAGACCCATGCGATCTCATACGCGCCTTCGGCGCTATTAAAAAACAGCATTAGCTGTTATAAAAAATGATCAGCATGATACTCAATGTCTACTACACGCACTGAAAACGATAACACACAATGAAAACGATCCCCCTCACCTTCATGGCCGGCAGGAAAAGCCGGCAGCGGGTGCGGGGGATCGGTCATTGGTCAGGTGTCCCAGAGGGTCATCTGTTTCTGTTTTTCGGGAAGGCGGCCCATATACGCGAAGCATTCCTCCGGCCTGTACATGATCCCATGCTTTTGACAGAAGGAGGTGAACAGGTACATAAGGACGGCCTTGTTTGGACTTGGGATTTGGTAGGCGTTCCCAAAGGTGTGGATATACCGGGATTTCAGACCCGGAAAATGCCTGTCCAAAGCCGCGTAATAGTACTCCCGGTCTCCCTCCCTCAGCGTGAGTCCCATGTCGAAGCATATGATCCCCTTTACCTCCGCCTCCGCGCATGCCTCCAGGATGGGAAGGATGTTTTCCGGAGTATCGTTGATGAAGGGCAGGATGGGCGTAAGCCATACAACGGTGGGGATGGCGTGCCTTCGCATCTCCTGCAGTACTTCGACGCGCCTTTTCGTATTGCACACGTTGGGCTCCAGGATCCCGCACAGTTTATCGTCCCAGGTGGTCAGCGTCATCTGCACGACGCACAGGGCATTTGAGTTGATCTCCTCCAGAAGGCTGACATCACGCAGGATCAGGTCTGATTTCGTTTGGACGGCAGCCCCGAAGCCGTATTTGAGGATGATCTCGAGGCATTTTCGTGTTAGCTTCAGGTCTTGCTCGCAGTGCATGTACGGGTCGGACATGGAGCCGGTGCCGATCATCCCCTTTTGGCGTTTGGACCGCAGTGCTTCCTCCAGCAGTTCCGGCGCGTTGCGTTTGACCTCGATATCCTCAAAGGCGTGGGTGAACTGATAGCATTTGCTCCGGCTGTCGCAGTAAACGCAACCGTGGGTACATCCCCGGTATATGTTCATCCCGAAATGCCCCTTCGTGCCGGTCAGCAGCCCTTTTGCGTCCACAAAATGCATCCCAGTGTCCCCTTTGCTTATCTTTTTGCGTCAGATTTTTTTAAGCGGTACCCAGATATATACGCGCATTTCCCGGGAACCCGCCTCAGGAGGGAGATAGACCTCGATGTCATAGTCCCCGGCCGGCGTATACCCCTTCAGCGATGGCAGCCATTCCGACCAGATCCTGGTGTTCGTGTCCTGCAGTGTGCTGATTTTGCAGGGGAACTGGGCCCACAGGGTGCCGGGGATCACCCGGGTCTCACAACCTTCCGGGATGTCCTCCCAGGGGAAATAGAGGTCCGCGATCCAGTAGTCGAAGTCCTTTCCTTTCATATCGGCGCACACGCCGAAAGTGCCCATGACCGGGCGCTTGTCGCCCTGTGCCATCCACTCTTCCCAAAATTTCGGGATTTCTTCGTAACTGTTGTCGGAATTGAAAGGCTTTTTGACCCCGACGACAGTAAACGGCGCTTTTTCAACGATACGGTAATCCAGCATACTTCCACCCTCCAGTGTGATCTTGATATGCAGCGGGGCAAAGGAACGAAGCTGCGCTCCGTTTTCCCGGGCTTTGGAAGGAGAGATCCCGTGAAAGCGCAGAAAAGCTTTGGCAAAGCTGTCCGGCGATTCGTAACCGTACTTGAACGCTAGGTCGATCACCCGCGCGTCGGTCGCCGCCAGTTCCTGTGCCGCGAGCGTCATCCTGCGCGCTCGGATGTAGTCGCCGACGGTCATACCGCACAAGGCGCCGAAGATCCGCTGGTAATAGAAGGGGGACAAAGCCGCCTTAGCGGCGATCTCCACGATATCCAGCTTCTCTGTCAGGTTCCGTTCCATGAAATCGATGGATTCCTGAAAACCTTCGATCCAGTCATGCATTCCGCGTCGCCCCTTTCGCTGCGTGAATATTATAACGCGCTCAAAGAAGGCACGCCCGATTTTTATTGCTCTCTTTTTCCGCCATGCGGGGAACAGGCGCGCGGGCAGATCAAGAAGGGACGCCTTCGTGGAAATGCGTATGCAGCCATCCCACTGTTTTTTTCAGCGCCTGAGAAGTTTTCGTCTCCAGTACACAACGACAGTGACGTGAGACGGCGGTTTTCAGGCGGGCCGGCAGGTCGATCTCGCCGTCACCAGCCGCCAGGTGATCCCGGGGCGGGTGGGCTGTGCCGTCGTGGATGTGGAAATGGGCGAGGCGGCTTTCATGCGCCGTAATGAACGCCAGGTCTTTTTCGCCGGAAGCGGCGGAATGCCCGATGTCCCAGGTGAGGCCGAAACACGGGGATTCAAGAAACATCTCCACGGCATCCTTTTCATACGATCGGAAACCGTCTGTGTTCTCCACCGAGATCATCACCGGCGCGCCGCCGATCCATTTCTGGCACAGGTCCCTGTAGCGGCGTAAGTCCGCTATATAGCGTGCCCAGTCCCGCTCATACAGCTGGATCTTCCTGTCCGGCAGTGTGATGTGGACGCCGTGGTGCATATGCATGTTCAGGATCATGGGGCCGTCAGCGTACCGTTCGACGAGGGGGAGAAGCTTTTTCGCCGCCATAATGGTCCTGCGGACGGTTTCCAGATACGCCTGGGCAATGAGCGGATTGAAATCCGCGGGGTTCAGGTTTTCATCTAAATGAACAGTATAAAAGATCCCCGCTTCCTGCCCTGCACGGATAAGCGGTACACTGTCCTCCAGGCGGTCTAATTGGTATTCGGGAAAGTTCATGTTCAGCTCGATAAAGCGCAGGCCCAGGCTGCGGCACAGACGGATGTTGGCATCCAGGGTCTCGTTTTCCACCAGGGTGGGCATGCCGAATGTGATGGGTCCCATGAGGCGGTTCCTTTCATCGTGTGGGAATGAGGCTTTGGCTTTTGCGGGCGTTTAATTCAGGCGGCTGATCATTTTCAGGAGTTCAAGATAAAAACCGCGGATATCGTGCCGGTGGAAAAGGCCGCCCTGCAGGGACATGTGGTCACCCTGATACGCCGGAAGCACATTCCATCTCCCGGGAATGATACGGCTTTTGTCCAGGGGTACGGACGGCGCGCCGAAAGGACAGGCTGCTGAAACGGTATTTACCAGCCCGTCGTTTTCACGCCATTCTGTGCCTATGTCAATGCCTCCAGCCGTTCTTCCGGAATATGCCCCGATCTGGCAGGATCTGAGAACAAACAGGGGCTCTATGCCCCGCCTGGGCGAGTGCGTGCCGTCCGTCCTGGGCGACGTATAGCTGCAGGGGATGGAGAAATAATAAACATGACCGAGGGTCGTGATCCGACGGTTCAGTTTCATGGCCTCGTCCAGGTGCATATCATGACCGGCGCTGTCCGTCCTGTCCCGTTTGTCGTCCTGTTTTTTTGTTTTTATAGACATGAGACGGGAAAACGGTCCGCTCCACCAGGGTGAGTTCACCCTTTGAGGGTCAAAGGACGGGTCTGAAAACAGATCGTAAGCGGTAGTTCCGTTCATCGGCGAAGCCAGGGTGACCAGAGAGTGGATCCGGTTTCCCATACCGCCGGTGAACAGCGGCGAAAGGTCCGTACATTTTGATGATCTTTCCTCCGGATCCCCGTTTGCGAGCAGTTCTAAAAAAAGACGAGCCGTCGTCCCGCCGAAGGAATGGCCAACCAGCGCCAGCTTCGTCCGCGGGTCCCATTCGGGGATGAGCGGGCAGGAAGAAAAGTCCCGTCCGAAACGGGCATGCCGCATCTTTTTGCTGTGCGCCTCACCGTAATCTACCTGTGTTCCGGCGATCTGTGCGTAAAGTTCGCATGCCCGGTCCCATGCGCTTCCCGTGGGGGAGACGGAGGCGGCAAAACAATCAAACCCCTGCTTGCGGAGAAAAACGATAAGGTCGCCGCTCCGCATGCCCCAGTAAGGCATCCGTTCGTAGGCTTTGTCATAGCTGCCCCAGCCGGACAGGCCATGCACAAAGACATATTTCAGGGTGTTATGATCCTTCGAGCATTCCATACGTACCATCCTTTTTTCTGCATGCATGCGGAAAAACCGGTGAACGGCGCCGATCATTGTCCGCGGCATGGGACGAATAAGGCACAAAAAAACCTTCCGTTTCCGGAAGGCCTCTGGAGCTGATGGGCGGATTCGAACCGCCGACCTCATCCTTACCAAGGATGCGCTCTACCGACTGAGCTACATCAGCAACAGGACTATAATAGCATAAAGCAGAGAAAATGTCAACATGGTCTTCCGAAAAATTTTTCTTTTTTTTGATTTTTCATGACACTTTTTTCTTGTCGTGTTTATTCTGAAGATCCTGCTGTTTTACGGAGCCTTTGCCGCATGAGCCGATCCGGAGAAATGACAACGGCAGAGGGAAAAAGTCAGCGCTGCCCGGACGAAAGCCGTTGCGTAAAAAATGTTTCCGCCCCCGATCCTTATGCCGGAAAGGGGGCGGAAAAAGACGCCGACGTTATTCGTCCCTGCTGATCTCAAGGACCGTTACATGGTAGATCTCGCCGGAGGGCGGTTCCACAGCGGCGGTTTCACCCTTCGCCTTTCCAAGAAGCGCGGCGCCCAGGGGGCTTTCGTTGGAGATACGGTTATGAAGGGGATCGCTTTCCAGGGGACCGACGATCACATAGGTATCGTCCTCGTTATCCTCTTCAAAGTGGATCTGGACACGGCTGCCGAGAGAAACGGCATCGTTGGAGGTGACGACGTTGTCGACAACTTCCACATTCCTGATGGTCGCTTCCAGCTCCATGATCTCGGCTTCAAGAAGCGCCTGTTCGTTTTTAGCTGCGTCATATTCGGCGTTTTCACTCAAATCGCCATAGCCGCGGGCAATGTTCAGTTTTTCCGCGACTTCAGCGCGGCGGGGACCGGTCAGGTATGCGAGTTTTTCTTCCAGCTTTTTCATGCCTTCACTGGTGACCTGTCTGCGATTGGCTGCTTCACTCATGTTGGACATCTCCTTTTTTACAGTTGAATCATATCATCCATGGAATAGAGCCCCGGCCGGTTTCTGATCCCGTCCAGGAAGAGAGCGGCTTTGAGAGCGCCCATAGCAAAGATGGATCGGTCCTGGGCCGAATGGGATATCAGGATCTTTTCTCCGCGGCCGTAAAATCCCACCTCGTGCTCCCCGGGGACTGTTCCGCCGCGGACCGAGGAAATGCCGATCTCCCGCGGGTCACGCTTTCTGTGGAGAGGCGTCCGGTCTGTCATAAGGATGGAATCGGCTTTCTTTACGGATTCGTACAGCATCAGAGCCGTTCCGGAAGGGGCGTCCAGCTTCTGGTTGTGGTGCTTTTCCACGATTTCGATATCAAATCCGTCGAGAAGAGCGGCGGCTTTCCTGGCAAGGAGTTTCAGCACATGGATGCCGAGGGACATATTGGCTGAACGGAAGACAGCGATGCGGGAGGAAGCCCTCAGGATCTTCGCCTCGTCTTCCGGAGTGTATCCGGTGGTGGCGATCACCAGAGGCGTGCCGGAGGGAACACAGAAATCCAGCAGGCTGTCAAGGCAGGAGGGCAGGGAAAAATCGATGACAACATCACCGTCCTCAGCCTTTTGAGAGGAAAAACTGTCATAAACGGGGAAGGAGGCGTAGGGTTCGGCCTTCATGTCCACGCCGAAGCGGACTGTAAAGCCCTGCGCGGCGCATGCCTCAGCTACTTGATGTCCCATCCTCCCGCAGCAGCCGGAAAGAATGATGTTCACAGGATGCCCAGCCTCCTTAATTCTTTTTCAAGCAGAGCCGAATTTTCGTCGGACAAGGGGATCAAGGGGAGGCGCAGGACGTTTTTGCAAAGCCCGGTCATGCCCATGGCCGCCTTGATCGGGATCGGGCTGACCTCACGGAACAACAGCCGGATCAGAGGCATCAGACGCAATTGTATTTTTGCGGCTTCCATCAGGTCCAGGTGTGTCATCCTGACCATTTCATCGGGCAGCAGGTTGGAAAGGACCGAAACGGTTCCCAATGATCCGATGGAGCGAAGCTGTACGGTCAACTCATCACTGCCGGAATACAGGGGGAGACCGTCTCCGCAGAGCGCGGCGATGTCGGCGGCTCTCGCGGCGTCGCCTGCGGCTTCCTTCAGGCCGATGACCTTTTCTTCTTTCATCAGTTCAAACAGCGTGGAGGGCAGGATGTTCATCCCTGTCCGGGAAGGAACGTTGTAGATGATGAGCGGCAGGTCCCCGGCGGAGGCGATGGCGCGGTAATGCGCGATAAGGCCGGCTTGAGTGGTCTTGTTGTAAAACGGTGTTACGACCAATTGTGCGTCCGCGCCGAGTTCCCGGGCTATGGACGCCTTGCGGATGACCTGAGCAGTGCTGTTGCTGCCTGTACCGGCTATGACGGGGACCCTGCCGCGTACCTGCCTGACAGTGCGGCGGACGACCTCGGACCATTCGTCGTCCGTCATGACCGCAGGTTCGCCAGTGGTACCGCAGGCGACCAGGGCGTCGATCCCGTTTTCCAGCTGGAAATCGATCAGACGGTCCAGAGCGGAAAGATCCAAATGGCCGCTCTCGTCAAAAGGCGTGATCATGGCTGTCGCGCAGCCGGTGAACAAAGGCTTTCTGGACATAAAACTGCCTGCCTTTCTATGCGGTAGGGGAGCGGGTTATTTGTTGCGGATGTAATCCAGAGCGCAAAGCATCTCCGCAGAAAGGACGCCGCCGCCCGCCGCGCCCCTGAGGGTATTGTGGGAAAGGGTAACAAATTTATAGTCGAACAGGCTGTCCCGGCGCAGGCGTCCGATGGCGACGCCCATGCCGTTCTCGATGGAACGGTCAAGGCGGGTCTGCGGACGATCGGGTTCATCAAAATAGTTCAGGAATTGTTTTGGCGCGCTGGGCAGTCCCAGACGGGCGGCGGGAGAGTCGAAATGCCGCCAGGCGTCGAGGATGGCCGCTTCCTCGGGAACGGTATCGAAGGAGACACTGACGGCGGACATATGGCCGTCGGTCACGGGCACGCGCAGGCACTGGGCTGATATGACGGGTTCCGAGGCGTTGACGATGGCGGACAGATCGCTGTTCAGGGAGCCCCAGATCTTCAGGGGTTCCTTCTCGCTTTTCTCTTCCTCGCCGCCGATGTATGGGATCACGTTGTCGATCATCTCCGGCCAGCGCTTGAAGGTCTTCCCGGCGCCGGAAATGGCCTGATAGGTGCAGACGCTGATCTTGCGGATGCCGTAGCTTCTCAGGGGCGACAGGGCCGGAACGTAATTCTGTATCGAGCAGTTGGGTTTGACCGCAATGAAGCCGCGCTCGGTTCCCAGGCGCATGCGCTGGGCCGGGATCACACGGGTGTGGTCACTGTTGATCTCGGGGATGACCATGGGGACGTCCGGAAGCATACGGCAGGCAGAATTGTTGGAAACGACGGGCGTTTCCGTGCGGGCATAGGCTTCCTCCAGTTCGCGGGTCTTATCCTTGGGAAGGGCGACCGCGCAGAAAACAAAGTCCACCTTGGAAGCGACTTTTTCACATTCGGATGCGTCCATGACCACCATGTCCCTGACGTAGGCGGGAATGTCCCAGTCGAATGCCCACCGGCTGCCGACGGCCTCCAGGTAAGTCTTACCGGCGCTGGACGCGCTCGCCGCCAGGGCGGTAACCTTGAACCAGGGGTGATTTTCCAGCAACGTGACAAAACGCTGGCCGACCATGCCGGTCGCGCCGATGATACCGACCCTGTACTGCTTCATAAAGTGATCCTTTCTGATGACCATCAAGGGGTTTGGGATTCGCTGCTATGCAGCGCGTCCGACACAGGATAACGCCGCAATTATATCATGTTTCGACTCCCTTATCAAGCACGCTTTCATAAAAGCGGCATTGACAAGCTTCTAACGGGTTGCTAAACTTGGATGCGCAGATCGAGAAAGCGGATTTTGCAAAAAAAGGGGGATGTTTGATGCCCGTCGCCAGTAATGAAATCAAGGATGCGTACGATCCAAAGATCATATGGAATGTGCCGAATGCGCTGACAATGCTGCGGATCCTGCTGGTCCCCGTTTTTGCCGTTCTTTATATGAAGGGGCTCAGGATGGCGGCCCTGGCGGTGTACTGCACCGCGGCACTGACCGACCTGGCCGACGGTTATATCGCCAGGAAATACGGTATGATCACTGATTTCGGCAAACTGATGGATCCTTTGGCCGACAAGCTTATGACCATCACCATGGGGATCTGCATGGTGCTGAAGGGTGATGTGCCGGCAGCTATTGTGATCATCCTTGCAGGCAAGGAAGTGCTGATGGTCGTGGGCGGCCTGTTCCTTTTGAAGAAGGGGAACGTGGCATATTCCAGGTGGATCGGCAAACTGGCCCAGGCAACGGTCGTGTCCGGATTCCTGCTGGCTTTTTTCAGCGATCAGCTCCGCTCCCTTGGAGCGGCGGACCTGCACGTTATCATTTTATGGATCGGCGTCGGCCTGACGCTGTGCGCCCTGGGCTATTATGCCGTGGGTATGGTGCAGGCGCTCCGCAGTAAAAAAAGCTGACAGCGCAATCCCGGCGGGGGTGAACGTAGACGGCGAAAAACATAAATTGACGCGCCTGCGCTCCTGTGATATAATTCTATAGTTGAATTTGATTCTTTTTCCTTGGGAGGGAAACAATATGTCAGGACATTCCAAATGGCATAATATTCAAGCTAAAAAAGGCAAGACCGACGCAGCCAGGGGCAAGATCTTTACCAAGCTCGGCAGAGAGATCGCCATGGCGGTCCACGACGGGGGCCCCAACCCCGAGGTCAACGGGAAGCTTCGCGACGTGATCGCCAAATGCAAGGCCAACAACATGCCCAACGACAACATCCAGCGGTCCATCAAGAAGGCCAGCGGCGAGGCCGGCGGCGTCGAGTACGAAGAATTCAGCTATGAAGGCTATGCCCCCGGCGGTGTGGCCGTGATGGTCGATATCGTGACTGACAACCGCAACCGTACTGCCAGCGAGGTCCGCCATATCTTTGACAAATGCGGCGGCACCATGGGTACCAGCGGTTCGGTCTCCTATATGTTTGACCACAAAGGCTTGATCGTGATCGAAAAGCAGCCCGGAATGGACGAGGACGAGATGATGATGACCGCTCTCGATGCCGGTGCCGAGGATATGAAGACCCTGGAAGATGCTTTCGAGATCACGACCTCTCCGTCGGATTTTTCCCAGGTGCGTGAAAACCTCGAAAAGGCCGGGTACGCTTTCCTATCCGCCGAATTGACGATGATCCCGCAGAACACCGTGGCTCTTCCGGACCAGGAGACCATCGACAAGGTGCAAAAGCTTTTGGATATGCTTGACGATGACGACGACGTATCCGAAGTTTACCACAACGCTGAGCTCCCGGAGGAGGAAGAAGAAGAGTAAGCGCAGGGAAAGTCTGCGTTTCTTAGGGCCTGGGCTGGTCCCGGGCCCTACACGTTTATATGGCGGAAGGAGGCCAAGATGCGACGCTGTGCAGTTTTACCGCTGTCGGTCCTTCTCTTGCTCGCGATCCTCTTTTCTCCCGGTTCCGGCGGTCTTGCGGACGATGAACTGACGCTGACCGAAAATATCTTCGGCGCGCGGGAGACACTGTCCTGCTGGGTGGATGTGCCCGGCAGGGGCGAGGTCCGGTATTACGCGCAAAATGACGGGCTGTGGATCGATTTGATCTATGAGACTCCTTCATCCACAAAAAAACGTCCTTTCGGGGACGGTGGATGCAATCCGACGGCGCTTGCCATGGCCGTAAGGATGTTGGTGGACGAAAAGGAATTGCCGGTCATCGCGTCCGACGCGGGCAGGCCCTTTAGTCTGTGCAACTGTTCCTTGAACAAAAATGCCTGCGGTTACGGGCACGCCAGGTATTACCTGACGTCGCCCAGGGATTATGACCGTTTTCTTCCGTTGGTGTTTGCGGATTATGCGTGTGGGAACAACATCAGGGGCGTCCGTTCAAGATCGGAGGCCAAGGGCACTGTCGGCGGTTATATGAAATATGTCTGCGCTGCCTACGGACTGGACCTGACCACGGTATCGGAACAGAAGGCCGGACTCGACGCGGTCACGGCGGAGGATACGGCGGTGATCGCCTACTGCGCCAGCGGAGGTGCTTTCACGACGGTAGGACATTATGTCCTGATCGCATGGGCGGACGAGACCAATGTATACTTCCTTGATCCCCTGTGCCGCGAAAAGTACAGGACCAACAATTCTTCGCATGTCCACATCATCCAGCCGGGGCTTGTGTATATGAGCCGCAGCGAATTGAGATATGCTGGCATCTCAGGCTATATCATCATTACAAAAACCAACGCGGCGCCGTGATCCTGCGGCGCCGCGCAGTATATTCCAGGACCGGTCCCGCCTTCCGTTATCCGCGGGTGAAGGTCTCTCCGGCAGTCAATACGGCAAGGGAGATGAACGCGCAGATCTCGGATACGCGGACGTCTTCGGGATCATAAGGAACATCAATCCCCGTTTCGCCTTGAAACGCGCTGCCTGCGGGCGGCGCGGGAGTGCTGTTTTTGTCGCTGAATGCGCCCGCGGCGGAATCGAAATCCTTCAGCGTATTATCTTCCAGGACATTCAGGTACGATGCACTGGGAACGGTTTCTCCACGCAGGGAAGCGAGCCGTTCCGAGGCTGCCCGGACGCCGGAAAGCCCGTTCGCCGCTTTTTCAAGGGCCAGTATACAGGCGTTGTTTTCGTTGCCCGGGATCGTTTCCATGGCATCCTTCAGCGCCTGAAAGATCTCCTTTTCCAGAAAGAGGACCCTGGAAAGCTTCCCGACAGGCACGGCTGAGTTCGGATCGTTCGGTTTTAGCAGGGACTCCATCGCAAGGACAAAAAGTTCTCTGTTTGCTCCGAAAAGGCGGGAGATGTTCATTTTCAGTATCCCCATGGAATAGCGGGGGAGCTCTGTAAAAAGCGGATGCCAGAAATGATCCGATTCTGATCCGCGATCCATTTTCCTGCAGACCGGAAGAAGCAGGAAGGATGCGGCAAGGGGAAGGAGGCAAAGCCCCAGCAGGACCGGAAAGCGATAAAGAGAAAATGACTCCGGAACGGTGAACGCGCATCCGAGGCAAAGAAGGGCGGTGAGGACCCGGTGCAGGCAGATCATTCCCAGCTGCCTGTCAGCCAGGCGGCGCCAGTCCCAGGCAAGGACAAGAACGCGGAGAAAAGAACCGATGTATATGCCTGAAGCAAAAAACAGGCAGGATGTGACGGAAAGAAGGCCTGAGCAGAGACCGATGCCGGGGACGAGCATGGCAAATCCTTCGCTTCCCAGCAGATAACACAGGCAGATGCCCAACAGGAACGCCGGGAAATACCGAAGATGACCGGAGGGGGACGGAAGGGCGAAAGAAACGGCGGCGGCTGACGCGGCTTTTCCGGCGAACTGGTCGAACAGCGCGACGCAGCACAGGGACAGGAGAAGGAAGCCCGCGCCGCGGATCAGATCGTTCTTTTTGATCGGGAGCAGGATGAGCAGCAGTCCGGCGACGCCGAACAGCGCCGCAAACGGGAGGGACAGAACGGATGCAGCGGGCATCAGGAAGCCCGCTCCGGAGCCGATGCCGAAAAGGAGCGCTCCGCGCAGGCCCAGTACGCTCATACCGACGGACACAGCGGCGGAAGGTATGCCTGACTGGCAGACGAATGCAGACAGAAGGCCCATTGCCCAAGGCCTGCGGGTACCCGGCATGCCCGGGAGGTCCCGGGGCAACAAAAGTGACGATCCCATGCGCCATAAAAGAACAGCGACGTACAGAAGGATCGCCGCGCACCCTGTATGTAAGATGATGTGGTATAGATCCATTTATTTGCGCCTCCCGAATGTCCCGGAGCGATCGAACAGGAAACGCCGCTGCGTCAGGTGGGCGTGCCTGGGGGCGGTGTTCCTGAGCACCGGTACAGAGCAGGTGTACCTTCTGGCCGGACGGACCTCAAGATCCGAATCACTGACCTGACGAAGGGGAAAAGCGTCTGTCCTGCAAATCAGGTAGTAGGGGGACAGACGATGAGTCGATTCGTTGTTTCTGATCCTGTGAGGATAGGAGAGGATGTTTTTCAGGCATCGGGTGAATTCGCTGTCGCCGTAGTTGAGCATCATATCCGTGATCAGGGCTTTGGTCCGCTCTGCTTTTTCCGCGTCCAGGTCGTTCCTGCCGGTGAACGCGCAGTAATGCCGAAGCGCGCGAATACGGACGCGGTCGGTCAGGCTGTCCAGCCGTTCTTCAAGCTTCTGCAGGGGGTCTGCTTTCAGAAAGGTCATGAGGGTGCTGAAGACCTGCGGCGCCTTGATCAGGTCCTTGTCCCGCAGGATCTCCAGAAGGCAGCAGGAGACCAGCAGGGCGTCTTCGGACGTTCTGATCTGGTGGGAAAGGTCGAGGATGGTCTGCATACATAGGTCGTCGGCATCGTTTAAATAGCAAAGCCTGCGGGTGATATCGTTCATGTCGGCCATCCAGAGCAGGCCGTAATGACAGCGCGCCCCGAACCTTGGGATCAGGTCGTCGGAATTCATGATCAGGTGCAGCTGCTTCAGGACGGGTTCGGGCTGCCAGAGGACCGACGGGGAGGCAAAGGCGCAGCCGATCATATTTCCGGGCAGCACGCCTTTTCGGCACAGGTATCGGGCGAAAACCTGCATGACGGCGCCTCCCTGGCTGTGCCCGCTCATCCAGATCAGGAACCGGCTGGATCCGTTCTGGCATTCACGGATGATGTCGGCAAGGGTCAGGCTGTCAAGCCCGAGCTTCGCGGCGCATGCGGGAAAAGTGACCCGCGGCGCATCGTTCCAGATCTCTTTGCTCAGGCGAAGGAAACCCGCGTGCAGACCGTCTTTTTCATCCATCTGCAGGTTGGGCAGCCAATCGTCAAAACGCCTGCAGGTGCCGGTAAAGCCGATCCCAACGATATAAACGCCTCCGCAGGGGATCAGCATGAACACTGCCTTGGCATGATCGCTTCCGTCGCCGATCCCCCGGTACTGGGCCAGGGGGGAAGCAAAGCGGATCTTCTGCCTTGCAAGGATCTGATAGTATCCGCTTTTGATCGAATCCTGTATGCCGGTATTATCCTTGTTGATGTCTGTGCCCGTAAATAGCTGTCCGTTGATGCGGAAGCTGAAATCCCGCCAGCCGGCAGCATACCACCGCTGTATGTCAAAATCATACGCGGTGACAGACATCTCGTAGGACAGGCGCAGAAGAGCGTCTGACGGACGGCCTGGCGTGTGGATGGCCGCGATCAGCGGCGAGGGATCGGACAGGTCGCATGGCATCCAGTTGCCTTGAACCTTCATACAGAAAACTCCTGAGGTTGAGGGTCGGTCAAAATAGGATTCTCATGATGCGTGTCGGGCGGTGAAAGGAGATATCCGTTCGCCGGGCCGGTTTTTTTGCCGGCTTAAACATAATATCATGTGCGAAAAGGGACTGCAAGTGTAACAATACGGATAAAACGTTTACAATGCCTTTAAAAATGTGGTATATTAAGACGATCCAATGCTATCAGTTGTCTGGGCTGGAGGAATGAAGATGCTGAAACGATGGCTGTGTCTGACCGCGGCGATAGTCATTGCCATTGGTCTTTTTGTCATGCCCGGGGAGGCCCTGGCTTATCAGAAGCTGCAGCGGGGGGATTCTTCTCCCGAAGTGCTTCGGATGCAGAACGCGCTGAAAACCCTGGGGTATAACCTGATAGCGGACGGCAAATACGGGGCGTCCACTGAGGCAGTCATCAGGGTGTTTCAAAAAACCTATGGCCTGACCGTGGACGGGGTCGCCGGCCAGGCGACCCTGGAAAAACTTTATTCCCTTGTCGGCTACGCACCTGAAGCGGCTGCTACGCCCGCTTCCACAATACCTCCCGCCGCCACCTACTCCAAGCTGCAGTACGGGTCGACGGGAAGCGCTGTCAAAAGCCTTCAGCAAGCGTTGAATATCCTGGGATACGGGGTCAAGGAAGACGGGATTTACGGAGAAGGGACCCGCAACGCGGTCCGCGCTTTCCAGCGTTCCCAAGGCCTGAGTGTCGACGGCATCGCCGGCGCGGCCACCCAGAGAAGACTGTACGAACTTGTCAGCAGCATGACAGCCGCACCGACCGCTTCGCCGGCCCCGACCGCGGCCCCTGCGCCTACGGCGACCGGAGGCGAAACGGCATATATGTCCGCAAGGGTCAAAACATCCGGCGGCGGGCTGAACATGCGCGCTTACGGTTCTTCTTCCGCCCAGGTGCTGGCGGTAATACCCAACAATACCCTGGTTGCAGTGGTCTCGTTCGGGACCACCTGGACGCAGGTCTATTACGGCGGGTATTACGGCTTTGTCATGTCGTCCTTCCTGTCTATGACAGGAGTCGTTACGGCGGCTCCGACCGCAGCGCCGACCCCGCAGCCAGCCACGGCGACCCCTTACAGCGGTGCTTCGTCCACCGCAAGGGTGACGACGGGCGGCGGCGGCCTGAACCTGCGCGAATACGGCAGCAGTTCGGCCAAAGTCCTTGCGGTCATTCCGAACAATACGGTAGTCTCGCTCCTTTTCTATGGGACCCCCTGGTCAATGGTCGCCTATGGGAACAAAACCGGCTTTGTAATGACTTCATTCCTGACGGTGATCTCCTCCTCCACCCCGAGCCCGGTCCCCACGGCTGTCCCCACACCGGAGCCTGCCTTCGTACCGACAGGGGAGGCCGTGGCGAGAGTCACCACCTCCGGGGGCGGACTGAATCTCCGCAGCGGCCCTTCGCAGGGCAGCGGCACGATCATTACCATCCCCAACGGCGAGTACCTTCAGATCAACTCCTATGGGGAAACCTGGTGTGCGGTGTTTTACAATGGGTATTCCGGGTATGTGATGACAAGATACCTGACCATCGTTTCTTCGCTGTCTACGCCCGCTCCGACGCCGGTAGTCACCCCGACTCCCGCGGCTGCGCCTACTTCGACAGCCGGTTACGATACGACCGTGTTTACCCGAACTCTTCGTTTGGGGTACACTGGGACGGATGTCCTGCTGCTTCAGCAAAGGCTTTCGAATCTGAATTACCTTGCCGCGAAGGATATCTCCGGCACCTATGACAATGCCACCATGGACGCAGTCAAGCTGTTCCAGAAGGTGCACGGACTGACCGTGGACGGCCTTGCCGGGGCCAATACTTTCACATTCCTGTTTTCCGCTTCGGCAATCGCTTATTCATCGGATTATTCCGGGTATACCACGCTGCATATTTATTACCAGACGGTGGACGCCACCCAGACCTCCGCTGTGCAGAAGATGCAGAACCGGCTGAGGGAACTTGGATATACCTGCAGCGTTTCGGGTATCTTTGACGAAGCGACGTATATGGCCGTTCTCTCTTTCCAACTGCGCAACGGCGTCAACGTGACCGGCGCGGCGGACGCCGCGACCCAATCCAGGCTGTATGCCCCGTCTGCCAAAGGGCCGGAAGCGGCAGCCAGCGTGGAACTGGAGGAAGGCGCGGGATACATTACGGCTCCCTCTGCAGACCAGCTCAAGCTGCTCCATTGGTACGATACGGTGAAACCGTCCCTTTCGGGCGGAGCTCATCTGCTGATCTATGATCCCACGACGCATATCAGCTGGACCCTCCGGTTGATGAGCTCCGGCAGACATGCGGACTGCGAACCGCTGACCCTCCGGGATTCCCTGATCATGTTCCGGGCTTTCGGGAAACCTTCCTGGACGATCCATGTTGTGTATGTGAAGCTTCCCGACGGGCGGTGGACGATGGCGACCATGCACAACCGTCCCCATCTGACGGGATCGATCTCCGGAAACGGCTTTGACGGGCATCTGTGTGTCCACTTCCTGCGGGATATGGCGGAAGCGCAGCAGAACGATCCCAACTACGGTGTGAACAATCAGAATACGCTGAGGGACGCCTGGAAGGCGCTGACGGGCCAGACAGTCAACTGATCCCTGCAAAATGAAAGATATAATGGGGGCGCTGCAATTTAGCAGCGCCCCGGATAGGATTATTTAGGAAAAGCTTTTCTGTAAAACAGAAGGGACAAGCCTGTCGCGACAGTCCAGCCTATGGGCCAGGCGCACCATATCCCTGTGGCGCCCAGTGATGTGCGGGAAAGAAGGGCGGCCAGCGCCACCCGCAGGATCAGATCGGTAAAAGTGGCGGTCATGAAAGGACGCATCAATCCCGCCCCGCGAAGCACACCGTCTGCCGCCAGTTTGGCAGCCACCACAAAATAGAAGGGTGACAGGATGCGCAGAAAGACAACGCCGGTATTCAGGGCCATGTCCGTCGGATCGTCCATAAAGAAGCGGACAAAAGTCGCGCCCATAAAGAAATAGAGCGCGAAGAAGGGAACACACAGCATCCACACCATTTTCAGACCGGCTTTTAATCCTTCCCGTACCCGCTCCTGTCTGCCGGCGCCGATATTCTGCGCCGTATAGTTGGAAATACCGTTGGCAAGGGTGGTGAAGGATGTGATCACCAGGTTGTTCATTTTGACTGCGGCGGAATACCCCGCCATGACGCCGGAGCCAAATCCGTTGATCACCCCCTGGATGATCAGGTTGCCCACAGAAACAAAGCTTTGCTGCAGGGTGCTTGGGATGGCAATAACGATGATTTGGCGAAACAGCGGACCGGAAAACAGCCGCGTATTTTTTTTGTCATCCGGCAGGGAGCGCATGCGCCGGAAAACTGTAAAAACAGCCAGCACGCAGCTGACGCCCTGGCAGAGAAAGGTAGCCCACGCTACGCCGGCAACACCCATGCTGAAAAACCTTACGAACAGGATGTCGATCAGGATGTTTGCCGAGGAGGACAGGGCAAGAAACAAAAACGGCGTCCTGGAATCGCCCAGGGCGGAAAAGATCCCGGTGGCCACATTGTAAAAAAACAGAAACGGCAGCCCCAGAACATAGATATTCAGGTAAAGAGCGGAATCCGCCAACAATTCCAGCGGCGTGCGAAGCTTGCTCAGAAGGGCTTTGCCCAGAAGAAGACCGCCCGTCATCAGCGTCAGGCAGACACCGCCCGTCATCACCAATGCGGTGGAGACAGCCGTCTTTACCTGACTGTAGTCTTTTGCGCCGAACAGGCGGGATACCACCACAGAACAGCCCATATTGCAGCCAAAGGCAAATGCAATAAAAATAAGCGTGACTTCATAGCTGTTGCCCACCGCGGCCAAGGCGTTTTCCCCGATAAACTTGCCTGCCACCAGGCTGTCGGCGATGTTGTAAAGCTGCTGAAAGATCACGCTGCCAAAAAGCGGCAGGCAAAAACGCCGCAAAACGGAAGCCGGCTTTCCGACGGTCAGGTCCCTGTTCAAATGATATCGCTTCTTTCTGCGCAAACGGAACGGCCGCCCGCGCAAGGGATATGATGCTGTATCAGATCTATCGTATCAGAACCAGGTCTGGCAGATGGCGTAGATGAACCACTGCTTCTGGTGGACACCATACTGGAACGTATCCGGATCGGTCTGGTATTCTTCGTCCGGCGCCCTGTAATTGTGTTCGGTGGTATCGTTGGAATCGTACAGGTAGCAGTAGCGCTTGATCCGGCTGGAAAGGTTCCCCTCCACGGTATTAACAAGGTAAAGCCCGTTGCCCAGGTCTTCCACATCGGTGATCATGCCAACGTGCACGTAATTGTAATAATCGCGTTTTCCGTAGATCACAAGGTATCCGGGACGGGGAATGTTGGTGACCCGGTCCATATTGGTGAATCCCTTCAGGATCTTTCCTACGCCTGCGGCGTGGACGGCGTAAGGTTCGCCGCTGTCATGGGGAACGGAATCGGGCGGATCTTCCATGGGCACGCCGACGGTATCCAGGCAATAGCTGACAAATCCCCCGCACCAACCGAAATAACATTTGGGACCTGTGCCGCAGTACCACGCGGTGTATTTGTTGCGCTGCGTAAAAGTTTTTCCGAGATTGTCCTCCCATTCCTTCAGCGCCAGGTCAATGGCGCTGCGGATCAGGGGAGGAACGGCGTTTTCCGAAACCGCCACGTCAAAATATGTTTCGCTGCCGTCCGCAAGGACTGCCGTGAGCATGGCAAAACCCTCGTTGACGGCAAGAATATCATTGCCTGCGCCGACGGCTGTTTCAGGGGCATCGCTCGTCCAGTAAACGACGCCGTCGATCCCGGGGGAGTAAACGGAGCCGGGACGAAGCTCCAGAAAGATATCGGGATAAATATATTCCTCGGGCACATCTTCTTCCGCGCTTTCCCCATGGGAGGATACGGGAATGATAAGCGCGCAGAAAACAAAGACAATAATGCAAAGGTAAGCCATACGGCGGGAACTAATCGGACGAAGCATCGCTTGCTGCCTCCGTTTCCTCCCCGGGGGACGGGCCTTCGGTTATGGGGACTGTTCCGCAGACGATGGGGCGGATCTTTCCCCGCATAGTTCTGGCGGAATCAAGGATAACGCCGAAGACCAGGGTCAGGATGATGGGGAGATAATAGTTGAGAAAGCGCCAGAGCAACAGGCCGCCCAGCAGCTTGTCGGCAGGGAAGATATTCTGGTAAAACAGATAAAAACCGCCTTCCTGGGCTCCGGAGCCGCCGGGCAGCGGAGCAAAGGATGCGCCGATAAACAGAAGGTAGGCCAGGGTGACCAGCTGTCCGTAGCCGTAGCCTTCGATCCCGACCGCCCGGGCCACGAAATACAGGATGGCCACCAGGGCGTGCATCTGGCCTGCGGACAGAATGACCAGCAACAGCAGCTTGAATGGATGGTGGACCATCATGTCCACGCTGGCGTTGAAATCGTTGAGCGCAGCGTCCATATGGGAAACCGTACGGGCTTCGTCCTTGACGATATGAAGGCGTGCCAGGAACTTGACCGTCAGGGTCAGGATGCCGCGGACCAGGTTCTTGCTGATGGAGAGGAGAACGACGGCTACGACACCCAGCCCGTTGACGATAAATCCGAAATATACGAACCAACGGGAATCCGTCATGTGGTCGGCGACAAATGTGCGGTTGCAGAACCACATGATCGCAGCCGGGATCAGCAGTCCCAGCTGATAGCAAAAGAATTTTACGGCCATACCTGACGAAGTAAGGCCAGGGGAGACACCGCGCTTTTTGTATGCGTAAACCTGCATCGGCTGTCCGCCGGAGGCGCCAGGGGTCACGTTGCTGTAAAAGATCCCCAACAGCGTAACGAGCAGGGAAGTCCCGAAACGGACCGGGACTTTCTGCATTTTCAGGAAAGAGTGGAGCACCAGTGTTTCAAAAAACGCACAGGCGCACCAGGAAAGAAAAGCGCCGGTGACCCATACGGGTTTGGCGGTCAGCATGGCATTCCACGCGTCTGAGATGTTGCCGTTGGCGGCGCCGATATACAGTACGACGACGATCGTTCCGACGATCAGCAGAGCGTTGAAGATCTGACCGCGTTTCTGCTTGGTCAACTTACTCAAGGATACCTCGTCAAGCGCCCGGAGGCGCGGAAAATTTCATGGGACAAACCATTATACCATATTCCGTCTTCATTTGCCAACATTGTTTCTTTCGTGCCGGCGGACGGGACTGACGCGGTGTGAAAGGAACGCATTTTGCGGCTTGCCAAAGGGGCTGCTTTTTTGTATCATATTATCCGGATCCAGCAAAAACGGGAGGGAAAGCGAATGAAAAGGATCTTTGCGGGTGCGGATCTTTATCTTCCTGCGGATAAATACAACACGGACAAGTGGCCGGTCATAGCCTGTGATCAGTACACCTCTCAGCCTGAAAAATGGCAGGGGATGGAACGCTTTGTCGGGGAAAACCCTTCGACCCTGCGCCTGATCCTGCCTGAGGTGTATCTGGGTGAAGCGGCGCAGAGGGTACCGAGGATCCACGAGGCGATGAAACAGTACCTTCGTGACGGCGTCCTTGTTCCCGGGGTCCGCGGGGGACTGGTCCTGACTGAAAGGCAGTGCACTGCCGGCTGCAGAATAGGCCTTGTGATGGCCGTCGATCTGGAGGCATACGATTATTCGCCCGGGTCGAAATCGCCGATACGTCCAACGGAAGGAACCGTGGTGGAACGGCTTCCTCCCCGCCTGGCGGTCCGCCGCGGCGCGGTGCTTGAGGCAAGCCACATCCTGCTATTGTGCGACGATCCGGCCCGTTCCGTGATCGAACCGGTGTACGCGGGCAGGTCCGAACTTCGTCCGCTGTATGATCTGGACCTGATGGAGGGTGGCGGCCGTCTTAGGGGTTGGGCAGTGGAAGGAGACGCCTGCGAGGCGGTGTTCCGCTCCCTTGACGCTCTTGCGGAGCGGACGGCGAAGGATGGGATCGTTTTCGCGGCCGGGGACGGGAATCACTCCTTGGCGACAGCCAAGGCGTCCTGGGAGGAGATCAAGAGGGGATTGAGCGAAGAGGCATTGCGTGCCCATCCCGCCAGGTTCGCGTCGGTGGAACTGATCAATATTTATGATGAAGCGCTGGTGTTCGAGCCGATCCACCGGGTCGTTTTCGGGAAAAGCATGGGCGAGGTGCTGGGTATCCTCTCTCCCGCTCGTCCGGAAGAGACCGACGGGATGACGGACTGCGTCCTGGTGTCCGCCGAGAAGGACCTGAAACTGAAATTCTGTAAGCCTCTTCACGCTCTGCCTGTAGGCACGGTCCAGAAATGCCTGGACAGCCGCGCGGTCAGGGATATCGACTACGTTCACGGCGAGGATACGGTGCGCGCCCTTGCCGGGAGAGGAAACGTCGGCATCCTGTTGCCGGCCATGGACAAGGCGCTTCTGTTCCCGGCGGTGGAAAAAGACGGCGCACTCCCAAGGAAGACCTTCAGCATGGGTGAAGCTTTTGAAAAACGCTATTACATGGAAGTGCGGAGGATACTGTAACGGTCTTTCCCGAATATCACTTACCCGCAAAACAGACGAAAGTCTGATTTATAGACCATTGTGCATGGACAGGATGGAAAAATGATTCGGAAAAATGAGATCCTTGAAGCGGACATCGAAAAACTGGCGGGGGAGCACGGCCTTACACATGTGGATGGGATGGCGGTGTTTGTCCGCGGAGCCCTGCCTGGGGAACGGGTCCGTTTCAGGGTCGAAAAAGCGGAGCGAAGTTTCGCTTTCGCAAAAACAATGGAGATCCTGAAAACATCCTGTGAGCGGAGGGAGCCTGTCTGTCCGGCGTATGAAAAATGCGGCGGCTGTCAGCTGCAGCACATGTCCTACGAGCTGGGACTAGAGATGAAAAGGGAACATGTGCGCGACGTACAAAAGCGTCTTGGCGGGATGGACCTTCCGGTTCCCAAGGTTATCGGCATGGATGACCCCTGGCACTGCCGGAACAAGATCTCTTTGCCTGTGGGGGGGACACCCCAAGACCCGCTGATCGGCTATTACCGTACGAGAAGCCACCAGATCATTCCCGTCGATACCTGTCCCATGGTGATGCGGCAGGGCGAAAAGGTGATCCCCGCGATGAAAAGATGGATCCGGGAGGAAGGTATCCAGCCCTATAACGAGACGGACGGCACCGGTCTTCTGAGGCATATCATGATCCGGGTCAGCCGAAAAGGCGACGTGATGGCGGTCCCCGTGGTGACCGGCAGCGTCAGAAACCCGGACAGGCTGACCGGGATCCTGCGGGAAGAGGTCCCCGGTCTTGCGACGGTCTGCCTGAACGTCAACCGCAGGCGGGATAATGTGATCCTGGGATCGGAGACCCATGTCCTGTTCGGAGATGGGATACTGGACGACGAACTGTGCGGACTGAGCTTCCGCGTTTCGCCAGTCTCGTTTTTCCAGGTGAACCCGGTACAGACTGAAAAACTGTATTCCACCGCGCTTGAATTCGCGGACCTTAAGGGCACCGAGTCTGTATGCGATCTTTACTGCGGGGCGGGGACCATATCCCTGATGCTTGCCCGCAGGGCGAAAAAAGTGCTGGGTATCGAGGAGGTCGCCCCCGCTGTGGAGGACGCGAAACGCAACGCAGCGAACAACGGCATTACAAACGCGTCCTTTGTCGCCGGGAAGGCCGAAGCGATCCTGCCGCGGATGGCGTCGGAGGGCTTCAAAGCCGACTGCGTCGTCCTGGATCCGCCGAGGAAGGGATGCGAGAGGAGCGTGCTTGAGGCCGTCGCAAAAACCGGTGCGAAAAAAATCGTTTACGTCGCATGCGATCCCGCCACCCAGGCAAGGGACATCCGCATCTTTGCGGAGCTGGGCTATATGGGCGAAAAAACACAGAGCGTGGATATGTTTTGTTATACGGCTCACGTCGAGACAGTGGTATCGATGACACGCAAGGACTCATAACGCCACGACGTCATAAGTAACGGAAATAAGGCTTTTTGGCTATGCTCTGTGGCCTGATCCTTGGAGGCCCGGTGTTCGCCAGGCATAAAAATACCAACAGGTCATTGCTTAAAGACACGAAAAGATCTCCCGTCCGGCAAAGATGTCAGGCTACATAGCTGACCATTGCAGGACAGGGAAGAAGATGATGATTCAGCATAAAGAAACGTAGAATGCTGTCCGGTACCGAAAAAAAAGAGGGAAAAAGGATATGAAACGCGTTCCCGTAATTCTGACCGTGATGGTGATGGCCGTGTTCGGCGTCTTTCGATCCGCCTCGGCTGTCAGGCCCAATGCCGTGATCGACCTGTTCTTGTCGAAAAACCTGCCGGGTACATGGAAAAAAACGGACATCTACCGCGTCGAGGGGGTTGTAAATTACCACGATTATGAAATGTACATAAATACGAATAACGGTGAAATCACAGAAATCGTGTTCCGCGGCTGGTTCGACGATCTGCAGACAGTGCCCCGCGAAGGAAACAACGGCTTTACATGGAGCGAGGGGATCAGCGTCTATTATGCCTTTGCGTATACGCTGTATGATCTGGGCTTATTTGATGACATAAATTTTCCAGACGGAACGGCCATGCTTTCACCTGACGACACGTATGCGATTCTCCAGCGCGGCTGGATCGGTGAATGGGCGTTAAATAATTTGAAAGCGTCTTGGAAAAACGTCTATGTCAATAAAGGCCGCCTGGAGGCAACGAACAAATCAACCGGCGTGTTTTTTATGCTGCGCGGCTGGGATTATGGCGAATTTGAAGTATATGTCAAACTGCCATAAGAAAGATCTCCTTTATTTGTCGGAAAACTGAGGCGTGCACGTGTCCATATAAATCGCAGCATCATGCCGGCAGCACGGATGGATTGTCCTGATCCCGTAACGGAATAAAAAAACAGCGGCTGTCCGCAAAATACCGGTATGTCGAAGGAGGGTACACCATGGGGATGAAGTTGATGCCAAAGGTCAGTCTTCTGGACGAAGGGGTAAAGACATGGACGCACGTTTTTGAGAGATTCCGTATAAAGACGCTTGTGCCCGATCCGGCCCCCCTGGCGGATGATATCAACTTTGGCTTTAAGGCGCCTTACCTGATCGTGCTGGAAGAAAAAGAGGGATCCCCGGAGGATGCGCTGCGGTATGCGCGGGAACGGGGACTGATGTCGCTGGCAAAGCGCTTTTCCACAAGCGTAGTGTTTGTATATCCGAATGCTGCGGGAGGATGGGACGCCGTCAATGAACGGTTGTTTATCGATCTTGTGGCTGAGTCCCGAATTCATCAGTACTATCGTGACGGCATCGTCATGAGCCGCGAACGTTTTACCGGCAGCTGGGGCGACTGTTATATCCGTGGAGCGATTTTCCGCACCTGCCTGTACGGGTGCGGCAGCTCCGCCGATTATATCGCCCGGTGCCTCCTGAAGACGATCCAAGGTCAGTACCTGTGGGGCCCGGGAGAGATCACGCCCCTGGGGGTGACGCTTGAGAGGCTGTCCGCAGTCCCCGTACTCGAGCGCCGGGATATCCCGGTTATTTCGGTGAGCAATACGGAAAAGATCAATGCCGCGCTTTCCGCACGCTGCGATCATTTCCGTATCGGCAGTCCGAATAACTTTGAGAGGGATCACCTGGAATTTCTGGGACGGTACAAACGCTGGTGCGGTAAGCTGGAGGAAGAGCCGGATATGGACGAGTACGGCATGACGGAAGAGACGGCAGCTGCGTTGGTCCGTACCTCCCCGGATAACAGGGGCGACGACGCGGGAAAAGAGACCCACCGGATCGGCTATATTGCGTGGTACAAAAAGGGCCTGATGGAAAACGGGCCCGTGCCGCTGGTCCTGGCCTTTCATGGAGGCGGTGATTCGGCTTATCATATCGCCCATGTTTCAGGATGGTGGCGGATCGCGATGCGGCACGGCTTCCTGCTGGTCGCGGTGGAAAACCACCTGAACTCGACGGCGACGGAAACGATCGAACTGATCAGGGAACTGGAAAAGAGATATCCCATCGACAGCGCCAGGATCTATGCTACGGGGTTCTCCATGGGCGGGTGCAAATCATGGGACCTGTACCAGGAATATCCGGAGGTTTTCGCCGGTCTTGCGCCGATGGACGCGACCTTCGAGGTGGGCCTGAACGTCTATGGCAAGCCCGCGCCGTCGGATATAAACCGTTCGGTACCCGTACCGCTGTTCTATGCCGGGGGAGAGGAAACGCCGCTGCCGGAGCTGCCCTTCCAGGCGGAAAAATGCCTGGAAAGAATGAAGTACGTGCTGGAAGTCAATCAGGCGGAAAAAATATGTGATGTTCGGTTTGAGGACAGCGAACGTTGGGAGAATCCCATATGGGGCGTCGACGGGGACCGGACGGAACGTGTGTATGATCCGTCGAGAAACAGCACCCTTACCGTTCAGTATTTCAAAAGCCGGGACGGCGTTGTCCGCACCGCTTTTGCAAGCGTCAGCGGTCAGGGACATGAATGCCGCGAGCATACCTGTGAGGCGGCCTGGCGCTTCCTGAGCCGGTTTGAGCGCTGAAAACCAAACACCTTCCGAAACTGCGGATACGCGGGCAGAAAAACAGAAAAACGGAAATGTCATATAGCTGAAAACGCGGCGCAGGTTGACGGCGATTCAAAAATGAATATAATCATATGGAGAAGACAAAAGATTCAGTGGGAGGAGTTTTTATGGGCAAAAATATCATTCTCACCGGAGACAGGCCCACCGGGCGGCTTCACCTGGGGCATTATGTCGGTTCGCTCAAGCGCCGGGTGGAACTGCAGAATTCCGGAAAATTCGATGAGATCAATATCCTGATCGCCGACGACCAGGCGCTGACGGACAACGCCGACAATCCCGGGAAGATCAGGGACAATATCGTGAACGTGGTGCTGGATTATCTTTCTGTGGGGATCGACCCGTCTAAGACCACTATCTGCGTGCAGTCGGCTCTTCCGGCGCTGCATGCCCTGACTTTCTATTATCTGAATATGGTGACCACAGCCCGTCTTTCCCGCAATCCCACTGTCAAGGCGGAGATCCAGATGCGCGGCTTCGCTGATGAAGGCCTGCCCGCCGGGTTCTTTATCTATCCCGTATCACAGGCGGCGGACATTACGGCATTTGACGCCAACGTGGTCCCTGTTGGGGAGGATCAGCTTCCCATGATCGAGCAGGCCAGGGAGATCGTTGAAAAGTTCAACAAGATCTACGGCGAAACTTTGGTGCTGCCCAACGCCATGATCCCGGAAAACGAAACCCAGCGCCGGCTGCCCGGGGTGGACGGCAAGGCCAAGATGAGCAAATCCCTGGGCAACTGCATTTATCTTTCCGACAGCCCGAAAACAGTAAAGAAACAGGTAAACGGCCGGATGTTCACCGATCCGCAGCACCTGCAGATCAGCGACCCCGGCCATACCGAAGGCAATGTGGTATTCACTTATCTTGAAGCCCTGTGCACCGACGCGCATTTTGCCGAATTCCTGCCGGAGTATCAGAACCTGGAGGAAATGAAAGCCCATTACCGTCGGGGCGGCCTGGGAGACGGGACCTGCAAAAAATTCCTGATCAATGTGCTCGAAGAGACCTTGTCTCCCATACGCGCGGAGCGTGCCAAATGGGAAGCGGATATCGACGCGGTATACGATATTATCCGCGAAGGAACGGCGAAGGCCGTGGAGACAACCAACGCGACCCTTGCCCGCGTCAGGAAGGCCATGAGGATCGACTATTTTGTTGACCGCTCCATCGTAGGGGAGTGGAACGACCTTCTGAAAAAAGCGGACCAGTGATCATTCCCACATATTTTACGCCCCGTTTTTTTACCTGCGTTACCAGGGATACGGTTCCCCGGTCCAGGTGATAAAGACGGGGCCGTTTTTGTCGTGCCGCTTTTTCTCAAAAAGGAGCCTAAGCGTTTCGGCATGTTCATAGGGGACCAGGGGAGCTTCGTTGTTGCCGGGATTGGTCCTCATCCAGCCGGGATGCAGGCAGATGATGTTCAAGCTGGGGTCGTTCCGGAAATAGTTGTGCATGGTCATGGTCAGCATATTCAGGGCAGCTTTTTCCGTGCCGTAATCCAGGTAGAAGGTGCGGTAGCATTTGCCGATGCTGCCGGCCTCTGAGGAAATATTGACCACCAGCGCGCCGATCGCGCTTTTTTTCAGCAGGGGCAGGAAAGCCTTCAGCACCCGGATGGGACCGACTGCGCCTACGTTGACGGCGGGGGCTACCAGGTCCAGGTCAAAATCAGGAAGTTCCTTCATCGTATCTGCGGAGGCGGTGGTGGCGTTGTTGATGACAAGATCCAGGCTGTCGGTCAGTTTTGCACACTCCGCGGCTGCGGCGTTCACCGAGGCGGTGGAGGCGATATCCATATTCAGGATATGGAGCGTACCTTGATACTGGTTTTGCAGTTCCGCCAGCGCTTTGGAGGGGCGGCGGACACTGGCAAATACACGGTCGCCGTTTTCAAGATAACGTTTTACCAGATTGAAGCCCAGGGCATAAGGCCTTCCGGTACCTGTGATCAGAACGGTCTGAGGCATGACGATGATCTCCTTTCTTTTTATCATACCTTCAATTCACGCCAGGCGTCCCGTAAAAGATCGATGATGGAAAGATGCTGCGGGCATGCCGCCTCGCAGGCGCCGCATCCGACGCAGCGGTCGGCGCCGCTGTCCTTTTCCCTGATTTGTTTCAGGTTCCAGTCCCATCTGGGATCGGTATCGTACAGGGATACATTGTTCCATGCAGAAAAGATCCCGGGGATATTCACCCCGTTGGGACACGGCATGCAGTACCTGCAGCCGGTGCAGCCCGCTTTGGTGCGGCTGAGGTAGGCTTCGCGAACATTATCCATCAGTCGGAGTTCATCCTCGGTCATGATCCCCGGGGCCACTGTGTCAAAGATACGCAGGTTGTCGTCGACCTGTTCCGTTTCGTTGCAGCCGGACAGCACCACCTCGATTTCCGGATGGTTGCACAGCCAGCGGAAGGCCCATTCCACGGGGGAGCGCTTTACGGGGAAAGCGTCATACAGGGCCTGTACGTTGGAGGGAGCTTTTGAGAGCCTGCCTCCCAGGAGCCCTTCCATGATCACCACGGGGATGCCAAGCCTGCCGGCAAGCTCCAAGCCACGGGTGCCCGCCTGGTTTTCGACGTCCATAAAATTGTACTGGATCTGCACCATATCCCAGTCATTGTCCTGAAGGATATACTCAAAATCTTCATATGGACCGTGGAAAGAGAAGCACTTGTAGCGGATCTTTCCTTCTTTTTTCATGTCGTCAAAGAATTCCGGCGCGCCGATGGATTTGAAGTATTGCCATTTTTTCAGATCGATTCCGTGCATCAGGTAAAAATCGATATGATCCGTCCTAAGTTTTTTGAGCTCCGATTCCAGCAGCGCTTCCATTTCAGCCCTGTCATGAACGTACTCCATGGGCATTTTGGTCGCGATGGTCACCTTGTCCCGATAGCCGTCCAGAAGGGCTTCGCCGAGGACGGTCTCGGAGGTCTTATCCAGGTATACATACGCGGTGTCAAGGTAGGTCACGCCGCCGTCGATGGCTCGGCGGATCAGGGAGACGGCTTTCGCTTCGTCGATGACGCTGTCTCCGGAGGCCGGCCCGTTGAAACGCATGCATCCCAGCCCGAACGCGGATGTCCGGATGCCGAGCTTTCCCATGGTACGGTACTGCATTTATTGTTCCTCCTTAAAATTCCGGTTGAAAAAGGATGCGACCAAAATTGCGATGGAGTTCCAGTAGACTGCGATCTCGTTGGTGTCGGCCGAGGGCGTTTCGTCCAGGAAAAACCTGGCGGGCGGCGTATCGCCCAGCCGTTCCCTGGTGGCGGAGTAGGGAAAGCGTTTGTTGGGGCCGCTGGATATCAGACCGGGCACAGGAGCGTCGATGCCGTCCGAGCCTGAGGGCCGATGGTGCGGATTCATCACGCTGTTTTCGCCGAAGCCCGTGACAAAGCAGATATCAAGGGCGTTCAATCCCAGGGCATAGGACCATTGGACAAGGGCGGCGTCACGCATTCTGACGTTCCCGGTCAAAAGGTGATCCGCGATCATCGCCGCTGCGTGGCTCATTATAGGTAAAATGCTGCCCCAGACATACCCCTCGGGTGAAAGGGAGGTCCCATAAGCTGATCTTTCGGACAATTCCAGGGCTTGAGCGCTCTGAGAAAGAAAGTCCCGCTTCAGATCCGCGTACAGGATATCTCCGGACTTCTCTTTCAGGCAGAACAGGCAGCAGAGCGCCCCCATCCCGCCAACATCTGCCCATCCGAAACAGGTTAGGTTCTGACCGCGGGCATACAGTTCCTCCGCTTCGCGGCGGAAGGATATGTTCCCGGTGGCGGCGTACAGCTCACACGCGGCCCAGAAACGGTCATCCGCGTCAGTCTGTTCGCCGTACTGTCCGGTCCTGACGCCTTCGGGGTTTTTGAAGGGGAAAAAATCAGGATGATCCTTGAGCCATTTCCAGCCCCGCAGGGCGGACAGGAGCATGGCGTTGGCAAAGGCGGCATCATATTCGCGGTATACCCGGCTGCCCAGGGCCAGGCACGCGCTGGCGGCCGCGGTAGCGCAGTGGGATACCGGCATCAGGTACTCGGTCTGCGTATCGTCTTGGGGCATGATGAAGGGAGCGAAGCGGGCCTTCGCCAGCTTATGATGAAACGCCCCATCGGGCTTCTGCATCCGCAGGATCCATTCCAGCTCGTATTTTGCTTCGTTAAGGATATCGGGAATGCCGTTCCCGGTCTCCGGGATATCCAGTGGATCCGAGCATCCTTCCGGGAAAAGGAGATGCGCGTACATCAGGTGAGCCGCCGCCACGGCGCCGGGACCGACGTATTTGCCATAATCCCCGGCGTCATGCCAGCCGCCGGGGATGCGGAGGCTGACGGTGCGGTCCTCCCACAAAACAGCGGGCGCCGTATGGCACGCCGGGTGGGTGTAGACTCCTGCGTGAGCGCTGTCCAAGGCACACTCGCAGCGCTGATAATACAGCCCTTTGATCAGGGCGTTCGTGATCTGGCGCCACGGCCGCCGCCGGACGGAAAAGAAGCGCGTTTCCCCAGCGCAGGCAAGACCCCAGACGCCTTCATCCAGACAGCCAAGGTCCAGGAGCTCAGCCCGGTCACCGGACACCTCGTCAAGCTCTGGCACGTTGAAACTTATTTCGCGCACCGTATTCCCGTTTTCGTCCGTCAGGTGTA
Organism: Clostridia bacterium; assembly: GCA_017523615.1. Taxonomy (GTDB): domain Bacteria; phylum Bacillota; class Clostridia; order Christensenellales; family Aristaeellaceae; genus RUG756. The sequence goes on along the minus strand of JAFWWK010000007.1, from coordinate 10,805 downwards.
CGGGGCCTTCCGCAAGGACAGCCGCGCGGACGGGCAGCCCGGCGGCATAGCCGACCTGGCTCACACGGAAGAGAGAGCTTCCTTTTTCAGTTTGGATCATCGGCATCGGACTCCTTTTATCGTGTCAGCGTGACCTGACCGTTCATGTTGTCGGTCAGCTCAAGCCCGGCCTGGCCGCCGCCGCAGGCGAGGGTGTATCCGCCTTTGAAACCGGTAAAAGACAGGTACCCATCCTGATCCGTCACGAGCTCCGGATGCGTCTCCCAGTCCCCATGGATCAATCCCATAAGCGCGCGGTAACAGGGCTTTTTGCTGTTGTCCTCGCGGACAAGGCCGGAGGGGGCCTTCAGCCAGCAGCCGTCGTTGAAATCCCAGGTGGTGATGGCCTCCACCAGGGGATGGGCAAAGAGCACCGAATACATTTCCGCCATTTCCCGGGCCTGGCGTTCCTCGCCTTCCTCCGTGGAGGGCCAGCGGTCCACCTGCCAGTCGTTCAGGTCCACAATGTGGGGCGGCATCAGATCACCGGAGATCAGGGTATTCTCGGTAAAATGGATCGGAAGGCCGAAGCGTGAAAAACGGCGCAGCACGTCGTTCAGCTTTTCAAGGCCCCAGTAGCCCTGATGCTGGTGACTTTGGATGCCGATGGCGCCGATGGGAACACCGGCATCAAGAAGAGATCCCACCAGGTCTTCGTAAGCTTTGCCGGTATTGAAGTCATTGATCAGGAGCACCGCTCCGGGATCGGTTTCCTTCGCAGCTGCGAACACCTCGCGGACCAGCCCTACACGTCCCAGATCCTTACAGATGCGGGTAATGGCGTTGTCGTAACGGTCAAATTCCGGCATGATCACGACTTCGTTGATCACATCCCAAAGGCCGATCACGTCCCGGAAAGCGGATACATCCCGGCGGATACGCTCCAATTGCCGGGACACGATCTCCTCGTTGGAGTATTTCAAAAGCCAGGGGGCGCAGGCCGTATGCCAGCAGAGCGGATGCCCTTTGACCGCGGCGCCGCGTTCCCTCAGATATCGTGCCGCGGCCATGGTCTCGGTATAGGCTGTACGGCCTTCCTCCGGCTCGTAGCGTCCCCAGTAGAAGGGGAGGGTGCCGTAATTGAACAGCCCAAACCATTTGTCCATACGCTCCTTCAGGAAGGACCGGCGTTCTTCGTCCTGGGTTTTCATCATGGCTACCGCGTCGAAAGCGCCGCTGCCAAAAAGGAAGCGGTGGGACACCTGGTCCACCGTTACGGGACGGTTCGCCGCGGGCGTTCCGTCGTGATCAAGGATGAGCAGGCGGGCAGCCGCCTGCCGGTGTTTAAGTGCATCCATGTTATCCTCCTTACGTCAGATCAGGTTGACAACCGGAACAAAACCTGTTATTATCTTCATCATAATCCTTCAAGTTCACTCTAAGTCGATTGTTTTCGGGAGGAAATTTTATGTATTCCATTCAGGATGTCAGCAAAAAAACAGGCTTGTCGGCTCATACCCTGCGCTATTACGAAAAGGAAGGACTGATTACGGGCGTAGAACGCAGCCGGGGCGGTTTTCGCCAGTATACCGACGAGGATCTGGAGTCCCTTGGCCTTATCTGCTGCCTGAAAAACACCGGGATGTCCCTGCAGGAGATCGGCCGTTTTGTCGAACTGACGCACCAGGGCGAGCACACGCTGAAGGAACGGGTGGAAATGCTCCGGCAGCACCGGGAGGCCGTGATCGAACGGATGTCGGAAATGCAGAAGCACCTGGACAAGGTGACATGGAAACTGAATTTCTTTTCTGAAAAGCTCCGGACCTATGAAGAGCGGGAGGCGGATAAGAAATGAACGGGTTTCTTCAGTCGGTCCTGGAAGAAAAGGTATCCTCTGGCGGCGCCGCAGTGTGGTGGCTGGGCCAGATGGGCCTAATGATCAAACTGGGGGAGACGGTCCTTTGCGTTGACTATTACGCATCCGATTCGCCCGACCGCCGCACTCCGCCTCCGGTGCCCATGGATCAGGTCATGGGTGTCGACGTATTCATCGGCACCCATGACCATCTTGACCATATTGATCATGCGGCTTGGCAGGTCTGGGCAAAAAACTGCCCGGACGCGTTTTTTGTCTTTCCCAGGGCGCATCTGGCATCCGTCCTCCGGGACGGCGTTCGGGAGGAAAAGTGCCTGGGCATGGACGACGGAGAAACGGTGAGGATCGGGAACGTGACTGTCCGCGCCGTGGCCGCCGCTCATGAATTCCTTCGCCGGGATGTGTCATCCGGGACTTATCCCTGCCTGCAGTACGTTATTGAGGGGAATGGGGTCCGCATTTACCACGCCGGAGATACCCTGCGCTATGAAGGGATGCTTCCGAAGCTGAAGGCGCTTGGCCCGATGAATCTTGCGCTGCTCCCCATCAATGGCCGGGATGCCAAAAGATACCGCCGCGACTGCATCGGCAACATGACCTTCCAGGAAGCGGCGGATCTGGCGGGAGAACTGCGGCCGGGGCTGGCCGTTCCCGGGCATTGGGATATGTTTGCCGATAACAGTGCCGACCCGGAAGCCTTTTCGGATTATCTGGACGCGAAATACGGGGGAGAGGTCCCCTGCCTGATCCCGAAGGCTGCGAGCCTCATCCGCATTTTTGCTTGAGGCGGCGTCGGATGACCTCGGCAACGCCGGGCGTTGGAGGATAAACGGCCATGCAAAAAGATCTGAGGGAAAACAGGACACCTCTTGCAATCGTCCTGAATATGCTGATCGCGGCTCTCAGCCTGTTTGTCAACGGGTTCGGGGTCTACCTGACCATCCGTGCCAACCTGGGTGCTGCGCCCTGGGACGTGCTCAACCTGGGCCTGTCTAAAAGCCTGGGCATCCTGTATGGGACGGCGTCCATCGCCGTGTCAGTGACCATCCTGATCATCGACGTCCTGATGAAGGAGCCCATCGGCATCGCGATGTTTATCGACGCGGTGGTGGTTGGCAAGGCTGTGGACTTTTTCGATGCGATCCATGCCGTGCCTGACTGCGCTTCCCTGTGGACGGGCATCCCGGTCATGTTCTTGGGCCTGGTCATCCTTGCTTTTACCCAGTTCACTTATATGTCGGCGGCCCTGGGCTGCGGGCCCCGGGATACGCTACTGGTCGGCCTGGATAAAAAGCTCAGGCACATTCCCATCGGCGCTGTCAGCATCGCGCTGCTTTCCTCAGCGACACTGATCGGCTGGCTGCTGGGCGGCCCGGTGGGGATAGGTACGGTGATCTGCGCTCTGTGCACCGGTCCGGTCATGCAGACGGCATTCCGTGTGGTCCGTTTCGATGCATCCCGAGTGACGCATCAGCGGCTGAAGGATTCCCTGCTGGTATTCTGCCCCGGTCTCCGCCCCTTAAGGAAAGGCGCAAGTTAAATTAGGAGAAAGATATGAAGCTGTTGATCGTGGGAGCCCTGCTCCTTATAACGAACCTGGTCTCTTTTTTCCTGATGGCTTATGACAAACAGTGTGCCAGGAATGGCAAATGGCGGGTGTCGGAAAAGACGCTGTTTATTGCGGCTGCCTGCTTTGGGGGGTTCGGGGGCGTCCTTGGCATGTTTCTGTGCCGTCACAAGACAAAACACTGGTACTTCCGGGTGTTTTTCCCTCTGTTCCTGCTCATCCAGGCTGGCCTTCTTTTTGCAGGGTACTGGTTCTTCTTAAGATGAACGCCGATTTTATTTGATCCCGCGGAGGATTGTGCCGTGGATCCGCTTCAGGCCCAGAGGATACAACAGGACCACCGCGGCGACGGCCCCGAAAGCAGCCTGGAGAAACTCGAAGGGCAGCTTGATGACAGCGTATTCCGGTGTGGAATATACAAACGCGCGGCCCAGGGTGTAGCCGGCCACCATGATGAGCCCCCCCACGGTCACCGCGAGGGAGGAGGAAAAAACTGGTTTTTTGCTCATGACCTTGTGGGCGATCATGGATACGGCGACGGCCTGCAGACCGTGGGAGAAAAGGGATACGAACATCGGGGCGGGATAGAAGAAGAAATCCCCCAGGAAAGAACCTATGCCGCCGACGATGAAGGCCGACAGCGGGTCCAGCAATATGGCGGCGATATTGATCACCGTATCACAGAAATACAGGTGCCCGCCCGGCACCGGGATGCTGAAAACACTCATGCTCAGCACGATGTTCATACCCATCAGGATGGCGGTATGCGCCATCCAGAGGACCGAACCGCGGCGAAGGGGAGAGCCTGAAACGGTCATACGGAACCTTCCTTTCCGGAAAAACCGGGATGCTGTCCCAGCCCTTAAGATTTGAAACAGTATATCCGTCGTCAGGCTCCATGTCAACGTCATATCCGATATATTTTGATCAATAACGGATGATGAGGGACCGGCAAGGGATGTTTTTTCAGTTTGTGTCTTTATTCTTCCCCAACGATCTCCCTGACAGCCCGGGCAAAATCCGCCTGATAATTTTCCAGATCCGCTTTTTTTAGGTCCCTATCCGCTTTTTCGATCCGCACGGAGCGGTCCCATCTTAATTGCTTTGCCGCCTTTTCTGTTTTGATGGCCACCTGAGTGTACACCGGACCGACCAATAGCAGCTTCATGGCGTCTTCGGTTTTCAGAAAACCGCTGCTGATGATCCCGAAGGTTTCAAAGATCGTGTCGTTGGCGATCGGGCCGATCACGACGTCCGCCGACAGGCTGTCGTTTGCCCTGCGGTTGTTGAAAATATATTCAAACCACTCCTCGTCGCGGCGGAATCGATGGATATACAGGCCGCTTTCGACCAGATCATATTCATTGACGATCGCATCCTTGCCTGCCCAGCGGTATGCGAATTCCATGTCCGGCGACAGGTAAAAGCCCTGTCCGAAGTCTGCGTTTTTGCGTCCGCGCCGGATATTGGGGTCCCTGATCTCCGTATTTCCCGTATGATACAGCTTCATGATTTACTCCCTTATCATTTTTCGTCCCCTCGAGGTCTTCAATCGCAAGACGCTCTGCTGTCATATGCAGATCGTTTTTTTATTTTAGCGCCGCAGGCTGTGGCAACATGGGGCTTGCGTGTTGGGATCGGGATCAGACTGATCCCTCCAGCTGTGGATCAAAAGAACCGTTTCCGGGGCGTCCGCTGGATCGCCCGATACTTTCTTCCTCTATGCCATCGCTTTTTTCGTTCTGCAGCGCGTTCTTCCTTATCTGGACATATCGTTACACGTCCTCATCCAGCAAAGCGGGGCGGGGATCCGGTCCATCCGGAAGCACCTGATAATCCAGGAGCGAAACGCTCCGGGCGTGCCGCGCCCACAGCGCGCGGGCAGGGGCGGGGCCGAAGGGATCGATCATATGGGCGTCCGGATAAGCGCCGCGAAAATCATGATAGTTCTTCGCGTCCGGCGCCCCCCCCTTCCAGGGATACTGACGCAGCCGCACATCTGAAAACGCGATCTCACCCACGGGCTTTTCAGGAATGCCCAGCACATAGGAACCTCTTGGACCATTGCCTTCGCCCCGGACAGCGGAAAACAGCACCCGGCGGAGCGTCCCTGGACCGGGAGACGGATCCATGGGTCTGACCCTGCCCCGGTTTTCCAGGCGGATGAAAAACGGGCTCCAGGCCCGGGTTATATGCAATCCGGTGAGCCAGAAATCCTCCAGAGTACCGCCGTCCACCATTTCCAGGGATACGCCGCTGTCCGCGCAGGGGTGTTTGAGCCCGGAAGGATCTTCAGAAAGCCCTCCGATCCGGCAGTTCCGGATCAGTACCTGCCGAAAATCCCCCTGGGTATCCGTGCCTACCTTGACCGCGTTGCAGGCGGAATAAAAATCACAGTCCTCCACCAGCACCCGTGCCAGCGTCCTTTGAGCCGCGCCTTTAAAGCACAGGGCATCGTCCCCGCTGGATACCCGGCAATGGCGGAGGATCACGTCCCGGCAGCCGTCGATGTCGAAGCCGTCGTTGTTGTAGTTGGCGTGATTGCGCACTGTGACGCCTTCGATCAGAAGGGACTCGCAGTTCAGGTAATTCTGCATCCAGCATGCAGCATTTTTCAGGGTCAGCCCAGCCACATGCACTCTTCTGCAGTCGATCAGGCGGATCAGGAAGGGCCGCCCCGGTGTGCCCTGGGCCGTTTCCTGACCCGGGAAATTGCGGGGATCCCCACGGCCGTCGATCACACCCGGCCCACGCAGACAGATATCCTCGCACCCCTCGGCGAACAAAAGCGACTGATGCATTCCCATGCTGGTATCCTGCACGGTGAGCCGCCGGGCATGATGCTCCGGATAATCGGAAAGATCCGTGCTGCCCAGCAGCCGCGCTCCCGCGCAGACCTCCAGGCACACATTGGAGCGCAGCTCCAGCGTTCCGCTGATGTAATCCCCGTGCCGCAGGCGGACGACCCCGCCCTGTTCCGCCGCCAGGTCGATGGCCCGCTGGATCGCCACGGTGGCTTTCTGTCCGGGAACGAAACCGAGATCCTCGGGGGAAAAGACTCGTTCATCAGGCCTATTCCAGGGACGGACAGTATCCGAAAGCTCCTCCGCCATTTGGATCAGGGACGCCTTAAGCTCCTGACACCATTGAGGCAGGGACTCGTTGATATGGATCATCGATGTTTCTTCCTTTCATTCAATGCTCACTGTGTCCAGGACATCGCCCGCTTCCCCGGTGATCAGCCGGATGCCGCAGTCAAAGCGGCCAAGCGGTTTCCCGTCCACCCGGATCTCCGCCTGCCTCCCGTCGCTGCAGATGGCATAGCGTCGGCTGTAAAACACGGTTTTGTATTCATAGCTTTTCCCGCTTCCCAGGCTGAACCACACCTTTCCCAGATGGGGATGAACGCCATAACGGTGGGCGATGTATTCCAGGCAGGAAAGCATGGTGGGCCCATACGCGTCCTGCACCGGTTCTCCGCTGCCTTCCGCCACGGGCTGGTGTGTCACGGCATGCACCAGGGACGGTTTGCCCGTAAAGGGATCGAACTGCTGGGTGAACCTGCAGCCGTTTTCAGCCACGGCGGCGATAAGCTTTTTGCTCAGGCGCGTCACGACCCGTTGATAACCGTAGTTTTCCAGGGACAGGATCGCCCGCTGATAGGTCAGGCCCTCCGGCTGGCCGCTCCAGTTGTTTTCGGGAGCGTTTCGAAAGGCCGGATCGCAGGCGGCTACGCTGGGCAGGGGGAAGGGAGTCCAGAATTCAGAGGGATTCAGCAGGTGGTCCCGGACAAAACGGTCCGCCATGCCCCGGGAGATGCTGCCCCAGTACATGCATCTCAGGGTATTGTGACATAGGATATCGATGGTCTTTCCATTTTTGTCCCGGTCAAACAATGCGCCGCGCCGATCGTCCCATAAATGGCTTTTCAGCGCCGCTGACACTGCGCCCGCTTGGTTTTCCCATTCCTCCGCTTCTTCCGCCCGTCCCAGGATCCGGCAGATCTCTGCCAGGGTGCTGCGGGCGGCAAAGCTCCAGCTGGTCACGTCCATGGACGCCATGGGGACCACCCGGAATCCCTCGGGTGGTTCGTCGCTTTCCCACCAGCAGGGAGCGTCGCCGTAGCGAAGGGCCAAGTCCTCCCCGGTATCATACACGCAGAAGGAATACAAAAGCCCGTTTTTATCAAGGCTGCGCGTTTTCCAAAGACAAAAGTCAAAGCGGCGCAGCGTTTCCTCAAGCCTTTCAAGCCATTTTTTGTCCCTGCCCAATAAATAGTACAGGTTCAACGCGTGAAAAGGAAAGCAGAAACCCTGGTATTTATTGAACTGGGGTTCCACCCGGCCGTCCACGCACTGGATGGATCCGGGAAGCCGTCCGTCCGCCCGCTGGTGATCCATGAACAGGGCACAGTTGTTTTTCGCGGCTTCCAGACTGCGCAGCGCGTACATTTCCCCGCCCATGGGCTGCGTCTCCAGCCAGATCTTTTCATAACCGCCTCCTTCCACAAGCACGGTGCGGCCGCCGAAGGATTTCAGGTTGGAACAGCATTTGGCCTCCGCGGCGTCATACACCCGCTGGAGAGTTTCATCTTCGGTGTGAAAGGAAACACTGGTTTCAGGCAGCATGGCTCAGCCTCACCCATCCTTCTTTTTGTTGATATTTTACCAGATAGCCCATGTTTTTCATAGGCACAAAAATTTTGCATATCGTTTTTTGCCCCTGAAGCGGCTGAAAAACAGGAAATGCGCAAAATTTTCGCTTCTTTTTTTCCCCTCCCGGGCAGGTTATAATACGGACGAAAAGCAACCGGATCCGCAGGGTCCGAAAATTAAAAAGGAGGGGCCCTCTCCATGAGTGTTTCCGCATCTAAGGGGATACGTCCCAGGGGAACTCTGAAGCATCGGATAGCGACGGCGGTCCGCAGGGATTGGCAATTGTGGATCCTGCTGCTGCCTGCGCTGGCCTTTTTCATCGTTTTCTGTTATTTCCCCATGTATGGCGTGCAGATCGCCTTCCGGGATTACAAGGCGGCCTTTGGCATCACGGGCAGCAAATGGGTAGGCTTCAAATTTTTTGAAAAATTTTTCAACAGTTATTACTGCGGGCGGATGTTTGCCAACACCTTCCTGCTGAATCTGTACGGACTCATCTTTGGATTTCCGATCCCCATTCTGCTTGCCATCATGCTGAACCAGTTGAACCATAAGCGGTTCAAGAGCTTTGCTCAGACGGCGATCTATGTGCCTCATTTTATTTCCACTGTCGTGTTGGCCGGAATGATCTACCTGTTCTTTTCGCCCACAAACGGCATCATCAATCACTTGATCACCGCTGCCGGGGGAAAAAGCATCTACTTTATTATGGAACCGGGCTGGTTCAGGCCCCTGTTCATCGGCTCTGATATCTGGCAGAACGCAGGATGGAACACGATCCTGTATATCGCTACCCTGACCAGCATCGATCCGCAGCTATACGAAGCGGCTACCATCGATGGGGCCACCCGCTGGAACAAGATACGGCACATCGACATCCCGCACCTGATCCCAATTACGGTGATGATGCTGATCCTAAACTGCGGATCGCTCCTTTCCTCCAACACGGACAAGGCCTTGCTCCTGCAGACCAGCGGCAACATGCCCACGTCCGACATCCTGGGCGTGTACGTCTACTGCGTCGGCATTGCCGCCTCCAAAGCGCAGTATTCCTACGCTTCGGCCATCGGCCTGTGCCTCAACGTGATCAATTTTGCCATCATCATGCTGGTCAATGCCATTTCCCGCAAAATGAGTGACATCAGTCTGTTCTGAGGAAGGAGGAAGGATAAACATGACCGCGGCGGCAAAGAAAAAACATGCTATCCGAGTCAAAGAAACCAAAAAGGACCGGGTGTTCAACGCAGTCAACCTGGTATTCTGGATCATCGTCCTTTTGATCGTCCTGTATCCCCTGTGGCTGATCCTGATCGCCTCGGTGTCCGACCCGGAAGCCGTCCTGCAGGCCAGGGTGCTTTTGTGGCCGGTGGATTTTTCCTTAATGGGATATGACGCCGTCTTCCAGTACTCCGAGCTGTGGGGGAGCTACGCCAATTCCATCTTCTATACTGTTGTGGGATCGGCCCTGAGTGTGATCGTTTCCCTGGCGGCCGCTTACGCCCTGTCCCGCCGGTTCGCCGGCAAAAAGCTCGTAAATCTGGCGATCACTTTTACAATGTTTTTTTCCGGCGGCCTGATCCCCATCTTCCTGAACGTGGTGAACCTGGGACTGTATGATACCCGAGCCATCATGATCCTGATGAACCTGGTGTCCGTCTGGAACCTGATGGTGGCCCGCACATACATCCAGACCAGCATCCCCAACGAACTTTACGAAGCGGCGGTGATGGACGGCGCAAACCATTTTACCTACTTCTTCCGCTGCGTGCTTCCCCTGTCCGGGACCATCGTCGCCGTGCTTTCCGTGTATTACGGTGTGGCCCGCTGGAACGATTATTTCACCGGCCTGGTCATGCTGCGCAGCCGCAGCCTTTATCCCCTGCAGCTGGTGCTGAGGGAGATCCTGGCTTCGCTCACCTCCACCGGCTCGTCCGACACTTTCTTCGCCGCCTATGCCGACAACCTGGGCGGCCTGCAGGAAGCGCTGCGCAAGGCGGAGGTAGCCAAGTACTGCTGCATCGTGGTCTCCACCGTGCCCGCCATACTGCTGTATGTATTCATGCAGAAGTATTTTGTCAAGGGCGTGATGATCGGTTCCCTGAAGGGATGATTCTGTTAATTGGGGCGTTCATGCCCTGAAATTTAAGGAGGTATCCCCATGAAGAAACTCGTTTCCCTGCTGCTGGCATTCTGCCTGGCGCTGAGCCTCGGCGCGTCGCTGGCCGATGACAAGGTGGAACTGACCGCGTTCCAGTACGCGCTGGAAAACCAGAACACCGACTTTAACAACCTCTGGTTCTTCGACGAGCTGGAAGCAAAGACCAACACCCATGTGACCTTCAACATGGTAAAGGACGCGGACTGGTCCACCAACGTGAACCTGATGTTCGCCATCCCCGCGCAGATGCCCGACATGATCCTGCGTCACAGCGTGGACGTGGAAGAATACGGCGTCAGCCAGGGCCTGCTGCTCCCGCTGGATGAATACCTTACCGAAGAGATCATGCCCAACTATGTCAGCCGCCTGAACATCAACCACGCGGGCGATTCCATCCCCGCCTCCGACGGCCACACCTACTTCATCGGCTTCCTCATGGCCCAGAACGTCAACCACACCGACACCTGGTACGTCAACCAGAAGGAACTGGAAAAGCTCGGCATGGAAGCGCCCAAGACCATTGAGGACGTGACCGCCATGCTCCGCGCCATGAAGGCCGACGGCATCACC
>JAFWWK010000065.1 GCA_017523615.1 Clostridia bacterium | reverse complement strand
GGTCCAGACTGGCCATCAGGTACTTGCGGCTGCCCCATTCCCCGTAAGGGCCGGGCCACATGTAATAGCCCGCCTTGGTGGATACCAGGATCTCGTCCCGCCAGGGCATCAGGTCGTCCCGAAGGATGCGGCCGAAGTTTTCCTCGGCGCTGCCCGCCTCCGGGCCGTAGTTGTTCGCCAGGTCGAAATGGGTGATCCCCTGGTCGAAGGCGGTGGTGCACATGGCGCGCATATTGTCGTAGCTGCCGGAAGAACCGAAGTTGTGCCACAGTCCCAGGGAGACCGGGGGCAGCTTCAGGCCGCTTTTTCCGCAGCGGTTGTATTCAAAGTGTTCGTAGCGTTCGGAAGAAGCGATGTACATTTTATGTTTTCCTCCTGTCAAAAAGTCGCGCCGGGCAAGGGGCGCCGTTTCACGAGTTGCCCGCGCCGGTGCTGATCCGGTCCCTGAGCCACACAAGCCCCTCGCGGTAGCCGTCGAAGCCTTTTCCTGCGATGGTCTTCCCGGCGTAAAGGGAAACGTAGGAAAACCTCCTGAATTCCTCCCGGCTCGCGACGTCGCTCAGGTGGACCTCGCAGGCGGGCAGCCCGACGGCCTTGAGGGCGTCCAGGATGGCCACGGAGGTATGGGTGTAGGCGGCGGGATTGATCAGGATGCCGTCAAAGCGTCCCAAAGCGCTTTGGATGCGGTCCACGATGTCTCCCTCATGGTTGCTCTGGTAAAGTTCCACGTCAAGGCCGATTTCTCCTGCCCAGCCTCGGACGCTTTCCTCCAGGTCGTGAAAGGTCCGCCTTCCGTAGATATCGGGTTCGCGGATCCCCAGCATGTTCAGGTTGGGTCCGTTGATCACAAGGATACGCATTTCAGGTCCTCCAGGATCGCCCGGACGGCGTCGTCCGGGGAAGTCAGGTTGTCGACGGCCCGGTCCGCGGCCAGGGCGTACAGGGGCGCGCGCTCTTTTTCCATGGCCCTGAGGGACGCGGCATCCCGGCTGAGCGGACGGCCGAAGGTCGCCAGGGCGTCCAGGGGGCGCCGGATCAGGAAGACCCGGCCGTTCATCCGCATCCGAAGGCGGTTCTCCTCGCGGAGGACCGCGCCGCCGCCGGTGGAGATCACCTGCCCGCAGGAGAGGGCGGCTTCCCGGATAACAGCGCTTTCCAGGTCCCGGAAGGCTGGTTCCCCATGCTTTGAAAAGATCTCCGGGATGGGCATCCTCGCTTTTTCCGCGATCTTTTCGTCAGTATCAATATACGGCATCGACAGCTTTTCGGCAAGCTTTTTTCCGATGGTGCTTTTGCCGCTTCCCGGCATGCCGCACAGGACCAGGTTCTCCTTCTGCCGGGTGAGGTCGGCGAAGACCCTCTCAAGCGTCCCGGCGTCCTCCTCACGGCAAGTGAAAACGGCGTTGGCGGCGCTGCCCTGGGCCGCCAGCATGTACAGCCCGCCGGCGGCGGGTACGCCCAGACTTCGCGCGGCCTGCACGAAAAGGGTGCGCAGCGGATTGTATACCAGGTCCAGAACGCCTTTCAGGGCTGGGAAACGGGCGGGATCCGCGGGCATGGCGTCCCCGGAGGGAAACATCCCCACAGGCGTTGCGTTGACCAGCACCTCGGTGTCCGTGAGAGAATAAAGGGCATCGTAATCCACCGGTCCGGATCGGGATACGACGGTGACCGACGCGGCTCCGCGGCTTTTCGCCGCCCAGACCGCCGTGCGGGAGGCGCCGCCGGAGCCGAGGACGACGACATGCCTTCCGGCAAAGGAAACGCCGGCGCGGTCCGCGAGGGCCAGGAAGCCTGCGGCGTCGGTGTTGTCGCCGTACAGGCTGCCGTCGGGACGCTTCCGGACGGTGTTCACCGCCCCGATGGCCTCCGCCCGGGGGGAGAGCTCCGAAAGGTACGGGATCACCTTCCGCTTGTAGGGGATGGTCACGTTCAGTCCGTCGAATTCCCGGCTTTCCAGGAACGGACCCACCTCGTCCTCCTCAAGGTCCTTCAGGCTGTAGCGGTCGTTCCCGAAAAGACGGTGGAGGGACGGGGAAAAGGAATGGCCCAGGGGGTGCCCGATCAGGTAAAAACGGCCGTCCATTTCATACCTCCTGATAGGAGCCCAGGAAGGTGAACAGCGGCAGGTCCTTTTTAAGGCTCAGGATCATGCGCCTCACCGCCGGGTCTCTGAGGGACGCTTCCAGGTCCGCGTAAAAGATGTATCGGAAATCGCTGCCCTCCACCGGGCGGCTTTCCAGCTTGGTCAGGTTCAGGCCCATGGCGGAAAACCGGCTGATCACGCCGTCCAGGGCGCCCGGAGTGTGGGAGGTAGAGAACTGCATCGATATGCGGTTGGCGCCGGGATAGATCCGGGGCTGCTTTTCAATGACGATGAAGCGGGTGTAGTTGTTGTCGGTGTTCTGGATGGCCCTGCGCAGGATGTTCAGGCCATAGAGCGCGGCGCATTCCTCCTGGGAGATCGCCGCCAGGGTCCGGTCTCCGCTTTCCGCCACGGTCCGGGCCGCCACGGCGGTGTTTTCGCTCAGACGCACTTTGACCTCCGGCAGCGAGGAGATGAAGCGGCTGCATTGGCCGATGGCCTGTTCGTGGCTGGCGACCGCCCGGACGTCCTCCAGGCGGACCCCCGGCAGGGCCATCAGGCTGTGGCTGATGTGCAGCCGGACCGACCGGACGATAAAGAACCGGTGGCTCTTCATCAGGTCGTACACCTGGGTGACCGACCCGTGAGCGCTGTTTTCGATGGGCAGGACGCCGAAGCGGCACAGGCCGCTCTCCACCGCCTGGAACACGCCCTCGAAGGTGCGCATGAAGGTGATGTCGGCAAAGGGCAGGGCCCGGTCCGCCGCGGACTGGGAATAGGCCCCCTCCACCCCCTGACAGGCCACCGTCGCGGCCCGGGGAAACATTTCGTCGCACTCCGCGGGCAGGTCTGGATCGTTGTCGGGGGTGATCATGTCCCGCTGGTAGGAACGGGAATATTCCAGGATGGCGTTGTACAAAAGCCGGGCGTATTCGGCCTTGTCGCCGGCGCGTTCGGCCGCGGTACGCAGGATCTCCCTTTCCCGCGCCCGGTCCCGGATGGCGGTGCCGGTGCGGGCCTTTTCCCCGGCGATGGCCGCGGACAGGTCCATGCGGCGCAGGAAGAGCGGCAGCAGCTCGCTGTCCACCCGGTCGATCTCGGCGCGGAGCTTTTCTATTTCCATGGGGCCTCCGTTTGTTTTATCAGGCGTATGACGGTCCGCGGTCCTTCCGCGGCCGGGCTCAAAGTATCAGGTCCGCCAGGGCGGCGGCGGCGGCGGCCTCCACGCAGGGTACGGCCCTCAGGGCCACGCAGGGGTCGTGCCTGCCGGTGATCTCAAGGGACGCGTCCCTCATCTCCGCAAGGTCCACGGTGTCCTGCTTCAGGGCGATGGAGGGGGTGGGCTTGAAGGCGGCCCGGAAAACGAGGGGCGCGCCGGTGGCAAGTCCCCCCAGGATGCCGCCCGCGTGGTTGCTGACAGATGCGGGAGCGTCCTTTCCCATGCGGTAAGGATCGTTGTTTTCGCTGCCCCGCAGCCGGGCGGCGCCGAAACCCTCGCCGAATTCAATGCCCTTGACCGCCGGAACGGCGAACACCGCCCGGGAGATCAGGTTTTCCAGTCCGCCGAACATCGGTTCGCCCAGGCCGGGCTTCAGGCCGAGGACGGCGCATTCCACAATGCCGCCGCGGCTGTCGCCCTCACGGCGCGCCTCGGCGACGGCGGAGAGCATTTTTTCGCCGGCCTCCCGGTCAAACACCGGGAGCGGCGCTTTAAGCAGTGCGTCCAGGTCCTTTTCGCTGACGCGCATCGGGTCCATCGGCGTATCCCGGATGCCCGCCGCCTCGTACAGGTGCGCGCCGATGCGGATCCCCCGGCGGGCGTAAAGCTGCATCAGGATGCCCCCCGCCGCGCACAGGGGCGCGGTCAGCCGCGCGGAAAAATGCCCTCCGCCCCGCACGTCGTTGAAGCCGTTCCATTTGATGTGGGCGGGCAGGTCGGCGTGTCCGGGCCGGGGCAGGCGGCGCAGGCGCTCGTAATCGGCGGAGCGCACGTCGGTGTTTTCGATCAGCAGGCACAACGGCGCGCCGCAGGTCACGTCCCCCACCAGGCCGGAAACGATGCGCACGGCGTCCTTTTCGCTGCGCGGCGTGGTGAGGGCCTGTCCGGGGGCGCGCCGGGCCATCAGGGCTTTAAGGGCGTCGGGGTCGATCCTTTCCCCCGCCGGGAGCCCGTCGATGACGGCCCCGATCATTTCGCCGTGGCTCTGGCCGAATATAGAGATGCGTACGCGGTCACCCAAGGTCGACGACATCAAAGATCCCTCCCAAACGGCGGATATCATCCGGGAACGCCGGATAGCTCTTGTTCAGCGCGCCGGGGTCGGAGACGCTGCTTTCCCCGGCGCAGGCGCTGGCGGCCACGGCGGCGGCCATCACGATGCGGTGGTCCGCAGCCCCGTCGGCGCGTCCCCCGGGGACAGTTTCCCTGCCGCGGATGATCAGGGAATCGTCCCTGATCGCGGCATCGCCTCCCAGGGCGTTCACCATGGTGCATACGGTCTTAAGCCTGTCGCTCTCCTTCAGGCGCAGGCGGGCGGCGTTGAACAGGCGGCTTTCGCCGCGGGCGTGCATCATCACCGCCGCCAGGGCCGGCACCATGTCCGGGATGCCGCTCACGTCGACGTTCGTTCCGTGAAGCCCGCCCCGGGCGGCCCGGGCGCGGTCCCCGTCCGTTTCGGTCACGGCTCCCATATCGGAAAGGATCCGCAGGATGGCCCGGTCTCCCTGGCGGGAATCCGCCTTCAGCCCCCGCACGGTCACGTCCCCGCCCAGGGCGCCCAGGCACAGCGGAAAGGCCGCGCCGCTCCAGTCGCCCTCCACGCGGACGCCGCCCTCGGGCGCTTTCAGGCGCTGGGAGCCCGGCACCAGGAAAAAGTCCGCGCCGCGGACGAACCGGATGCCGAAAAGCTCCAGGGCGTCCAGGGTCATGTCCACATACGCCGCGCTCTCAAGGGGCGATTTCAGGCGGATCAGGGTGTCCTTTTCCGCCAGAGGCGAGGCCAGGAGCAGGCCCGTCAGGTACTGGGAGGAAACGTTTCCGGGCAGGAGGAATTCGCCTCCGCCGAACCGCCCCTCCGCTTTGAATGGCAGGCGGCGGGCCGAAAAAACAGCCCCTTCCTTTTCCAGGGCGTCAAGAAGATCGTCCATCGGGCGCAGGGGCAGCCGTCCCCGGCCCGTCATTTCCGCCCCCCCGAGGCCCAGTGCCACGGGAAGGAGGAAGCGGAGGGTGCTGCCGCTCTCCCCGCAGTCAAGGACCGGCGTCCCCGCCCTTTTTGCGATGGGCGGAAGGGTGCAGACCCCGTTTTCCACCGTCCAGTCACAGCCCAGGGCGGAAAGGCAGGAGAGGGTCGCGCGGATATCGTCGCTGACGCCGTCAATTTTGTTTCTGTCTTCACCGGCGCTCAAACACCGTGAAGGATCGCTTTTTTCCGGATCCGTTCCTCGGGACAGATAAACGCGGCATTTCTCCGGGCACAGGGCCGCCAGGATCAAAAGACGGTGGGCGGCGCTTTTGCTTACCGGGGCGTCCACAGTGCCCCGGGCGCGGAAGGGCTTCAGGCGGGCGCGCATCATTCCACCCCCAGGCGTACGTATTCGGCAAAGGTATCAAGGTCCGTCTTCTCAAGGCGCGCCTGGCCGATCCGGTCCAGGACGGCGAAGGTGATGGTGTTCCCGGCACGCTTTTTGTCCCCCAGGGCCGCCTCAACTACCTCCCGGTACCCGAAGGGGCATTCCGTCGGGAGTCCCAGGGAGCGCAGCACCGGGATTACGTCGTTTTCGCCAGCCGCGCTCATCCCCATCCGCCGGGCGGCCCGCATCTCCGCCGCCATGCCGATGGCCACCGCCTGGCCGTGGCTGAGGGAAAAACCGCTCAGGGATTCCACGGCGTGGCCGACGGTGTGGCCGAAATTGAGCAGCTGGCGCTTGCCCCGGTCCGTTTCGTCCCCGCAGACGAAGCTTTTTTTCACTTCCAGGTTCATTTCCACGGTGCTGTCGACGTCCTCCCGCCACAGGGGGGAAGACATGCGCTCAAACAGGGCGGTATCACGGATCAGCCCGTGTTTGACGCTTTCCGCCGCGCCGTCGGCCCAGCGCTTTTCGTCCAGGGTGGAGAAGGCGGCGGTGTCGCACAAAACGAGGATGGGCTGGTGGAACGCGCCTACCATGTTTTTGCCCCCCGGAAGGTCCACGGCGGTCTTGCCGCCCACCGAGGCGTCCACCGCGCACAAAAGGGAGGTCGGGATCTGCACAAAGGGGATGCCCCGCTGGTAGCAGGCGGCGGCAAAGCCGCCCAGGTCCCCGGCGACGCCGCCGCCCAGGGTCACCACCAGGTCCGAGCGGGTGAGGCCGGAGGCGAACAGGAAGGCCTCCGCCTCCCCGAATGTCTGGAGCGTCTTGGACGCCTCGCCCTCGGGAAAGGTAAAAAGTCGGCTTTCAAAGCCCGCCGCCTTCAGGGCGGCTTCGAGGCTGAAGAAGTACAGGGCCGATACGCGGCTGTCGCTGACGACGCAGACCCTGCAGGGCGCGTGCACCCGGGCGATCTCCTGCCCCGCCCTGCCGATGAGCCCCCTGCCGATGAGTACCTCGTAGGGTTTCCCGGTGGGGATGACGACGGTCTTCACTTGCGCACCTCCCTGTCGGCGGATTCCTTTTTCAGCCGCCCGTCCCGGAGCAGGGACATCATGGCGCCGTCGTCGTTTTCACGAAGCGCCGTTTCGTATTTCTGAAGCTCCCGGATCAGCCCGGAGACTTCCCGGAGCAGGTTTTCCCGGTTTTCGGCGAAAAGCTCGGTCCACATGACCTCGTTCAGGTAGGACACCCGGGTCATATCCCGGAAGGAGCCGGCGCTGTAGCCCCGGTGGCGCTGGGAATTGGGCGCCTTGATGAAAGCGGAGGACAGCACGTGGGGCAGCTGGCTCGTGAGGGCGATCATCTCGTCGTGGTGTTCCGGGGTGGTGATCTCGTACCGGCCGAAGCCGGCGCTGTCCAGGACGTCCTTCAGCTTTTTCATGTCCTCGATCATCAGGTCCCGGGGGGGACATAGGATCATCGAGGCTTTTTTGAACATTTTGTCGCTGGAATGGTCAAAGCCGATCTTCGCGGCCCCGTCCATCGGGTGGCCGCCGACGAAGGTGAAGCCGTATTCGGCCGCGGTTTCCCAGCAGGGATAGCATACCGCCCTCTTCACGCCGCAGGTGTCCATCACCACGGTGCCCTTCCGGATGAACGGGGCGTTTTCCCTTAACCAGGCGACGGTGTCCCTGGGATAGATGCCCAGGAGGATCACGTCGCATTTTTCGAGGGTGTCCCGGGTCAGGATATCCGCGATGATGCCGAGCAGTTTGGCCTTCAGTTCCACGCTTTTGTTGATGTCCAGGCCCAGCACCCGGTATCCGGCGCCGGATGCCGCCCTTGCCAGTGAACCGCCGATGAGCCCCAGGCCGACCATGCCCACGGTCAGGGAGGAACGGTCCGTTTCACCCATCGCTCTTCTCCTCCCTCAGCGCTTCCCGGACGCGGCGGACCGTGTCCACGGTTTTTTTCATTTCGGCGCCGGTCAGGCTCTGGGGGCCCTCCGCCCGCGCGTGCTGGGGATCCGGCGACACCGTCAGCGCCAGGCCGTCGGCCCCGGCCGCCGCGACGGCGGCGGCCATGGCCGGCACCGGGGAGGACCTGCCCGCGGCCCCGCAGGGATCGGCGATCACCGGCAGGTGGGTCAGGGCCCGCAGGATGGGGATGGACGAGATGTCCATGCAGGCGTAGGAGGACGGTTCAAAGGTGCGGATGCCCCGTTCGCACAGGATCACGTTTTCGTTGCCCCCGTCCAGGATGTATTCCGCGCTCATCAGCCATTCCTGCAAGGTAGAGGAGAGGCCGCGTTTGAGGATCACCGGCTTGCTGAGGCGGCCCAGCTCCCGCAGAAGCTCATAATTCTGCATATTCCGGGCGCCCACCTGGATCACATCCACGCCTTCAAAGCAGCTGAGCTCGTGGAGGTCGGTGATCTCCGAGGCGACGGGCAGGCCGGTCTCCTTCCCGGCCTTCAGAAGGATGCCCATGCCTTCCTCCCTGAGGCCCTGGAAGGAGTAGGGGGAGGTGCGGGGCATGAAGGTGCCGCCGTAGAGGATGTCGGCGCCGGCGTCCAGGGCGGTCCGGGCCGCCAGGAACATCTGCTCCTCGCTTTCCACGGCGCCGGGGCCGGCGATGACGGCAAAATGCCCGCCGCCGAATGCGGCTTTCCCCGCCGGGACCACCGTGTCCAGGGGATGGAATTTGCGGTTGGCTTTTTTATAGGGTTCCTGGATGCGCTTAACCTCCTGCACGATGTCCAGGGCGCTGATCAGGTCGATATCCACCCGGGAGGTGTCGCCCACCAGTCCCAGGATGCGGTGGTTCTCCCCGCGGCTTTCATGGATCTTCAGGTCCATGGAGCGCAGCCAGTTGACCAGGTTCTCCAGCTGTTTTTCATTCGGGTCGTCCCGAAGGATCACGATCATGGTCCGTCCTCCTCAAATGCATACGATAAACGGGGACCGACGGAAAAGCGGTCCCCGGGGGAAAGGATAACACGCAAAGACCTCCCCCGTCAACGCGGAGGACGCGTCCGGACGGGGGAGACCTGTTTTTCCTGTGTTTTTTTGGCCCTGCGGTCTCATACTGATCATGTTAAAACAGCTGATGCTGTTTTAACAGTGCCAAGGCGCGTATGAGATCGCATGGGATGTCATGCGGCGCATTGCGCGGAATTAGCGTGCGCGACACGCGGCATCTCAAATTGGTTAAAGCAATTTGAGTATCAGTACAGCATCGTCAGGATGTCGACGCATTTTTCGATGCCCAGCTCCCCGCTGTTCAGGGCGATGTCATAGTTCTGCACCTGTCCCCATTCCATGTCGGTGTACAGCCGGTAATAGGCGCGGCGGCGCTTGTCCTTGTCCTCCAGGCGCTTCCTGGGGGCTTCCTCGTTTTCGCCGTAGACCTTCAGGATGCGTTCCTCCCGCTTTTCCATGGAGGCGTACACGAATACCTTCAAAAGGTCGTGTTTTCCCTGGAGGATGTAGTCGGCGCAGCGGCCCACGATGACGCATCCGCCCTTTTCGGCCAGGTCCAGGATCACCTTGCGCTGGCTCTGCCACAAAAGGTCCTGCACGTTGAAGCCGGTGTAGGAACGGTCATAGAAAAAGGAAGAGGCGAACAGCGAGCCGCGGGGGGCGTATTCACCCTTTTCCCGGATAAAATCCTTGTTCAGCCCAGAATCCTCGGCGATCTTCTCGATCAATTCCTGGTCATAGCAGGGGATCCCCAGCTTTTCGGCGGCCTCTTTCCCGATGGTGCGGCCTCCGGACCCGAATTCACGGCTGATTGTGATGATGCGGTGAGACATGGACGCAGCCTCCTTCCGGCGGATATATTGATCGTTTTTCCGGTTATATTTTACGCTTTTGATCGTTTTTTGTCAATCAAACGCCGCCTTGACAATCCGGTGTGTACGGGTATAAAATATCTTGTTTTTGTTTGCCTATTCTGCGGTAAAGAGGAGTTTTTTTCATGGTTCGCGAGGATATCAGAAACATTGCGATCATTGCCCACGTCGATCACGGCAAGACCACCCTGGTGGATCAGATGCTCCGCCAGAGCGGCGTATTCCGCCAGAACCAGCAGGTGGAGGACCGGGTCATGGATTCCAACGCCATCGAGCGTGAGCGCGGAATTACGATCCTGGCCAAAAACACGTCCGTCCGTTTTGGCGGCGTCAAGATCAATATCGTGGACACTCCCGGCCACGCCGATTTCGGCGGCGAGGTGGAGCGTGTGCTCAAAATGGTGGACGGGGTGCTCCTTCTGGTGGATTCCTTTGAGGGCCCCATGCCCCAGACCCGCTTTGTGCTCCAGAAGGCCCTCAGCCTGAAGCTGCCCGTCATCATCGTGATCAACAAGGTGGACCGCCCCGACGCCAGGTGCGAGGAAGTGGTGGACGAGATCATCGACCTTCTGATCGAGCTGGACGCCGACCCGGAGACCCTGGAGAGGCCCATCGTGTACGCCAGCGCCCGCAGGGGCACCGCCACGCTGGACCTGTCCGTTCCCGGCACCGACATGCGTCCCCTGTTCGAAACGGTGGTCCGCTATATTCCCGCGCCCGAGGGCGATCCCGAGGGCCCGGCCCAGGTGCTGATCTCCACCATCGACTACAACGAATACGTGGGCCGCATCGGCATCGGCCGCATCGCCCGCGGCACCCTGACCGAGGGCATGATGGTGGTCCGCTGCAACGCTCTGAGCGACAAGGTGACGCCCCCCTGGCGCCTGACCGGCCTGAGCCTGTACGACGGCCTCAAGCGCGTCGGCGCGGAAAAGGTGTCCATGGGCGACATCGTGGCCCTCACCGGCCTCCCGGATATCGAGATCGGCGATACCGTCTGTTCCCCCGACCGGGTGGAGCCCCTGCCCTTCGTGGCCATCACCGAGCCCACCGTCACCATGACCTTTTCGGTCAACGATTCCCCCTTCGCGGGCAGGGAGGGATCCTTTGTCACCAGCCGCCACCTGCGGGCCAGGCTTTACCGGGAGATCGAGACCGACGTTTCCCTCCGTGTGAAGGACGGCATCACCCCCGACTGCTTCGAGGTGTGCGGCAGGGGAGAACTGCACCTGAGCATCCTTATCGAAAACATGCGGCGCGAGGGCTACGAATTCCAGGTCAGCAAGCCCGAGGTCATTTTCAAAACGGAAAACGGCAAAAAGATGGAGCCGGTCGAACTGATGGTGGCCGACGTTCCCCAGGCCTACGCCGGCGCGGTGATCGAAAAGATCGGCCGCCGCCGCGGCAACCTGGTCAGCATGGACGGCGGCGACAGGGTCAGGCTGGAATTCATGGTGCCTTCCCGCGGCCTTTTCGGCTACCGCAGCGAATTTATGACCGACACCCGCGGCGAGGGTGTCATGAGCGCCGTTTACGACCATTACGAGGAATTCAAGGGGGATATCCCCCACCGCAGCGTCGGCGCCCTGGTGTGCTACGAGACCGGTGAGACCACCCAGTACGCCCTGTATTACGTCCAGGAACGCGGCACGCTGTTCATCAGCAGCCAGACCCCGGTGTACGCCG
>JAFWWK010000064.1 GCA_017523615.1 Clostridia bacterium | reverse complement strand
TCAAGTTCGGGATGGTTGGGCAGATAGTACTTTTCGATCATGCCCTGCAGCTCGTTGGTGAAGGACCAGACGACCAGCTTGATCTTTCCAGCTTCGGCACCGGCAAAGCCGACGCAGCCGAGAGCCAGCATCAGGACCAGGAGAAGGGATACGAGTTTCTTCATGGCAAGGGATCCTCCTTTTTGATTTCCGCGGTCATCCGCGGATATTTCGGCAGCCGATGCGGGCTGCTTACTTACGAAAACGTTTTAGCCGGCACACTTCCGAAAAGACCTTTCACCCTGCTGATTTGATGGGAAAACCGGTTCCATGGCGATTCATACCGGATTTATACCGACTGAGACATTGACATAATACCATGAACGCTGTGAATTGTCCATAGAATTTTGAATATTTTTTTGACATTTTTCCGTTTTGCGGTATTTGAGAAAAAACCGGCCGGATCACACATGGAAAATGGAGCGCAAACGTTTTAGTCAATTTTGACCTGTTTTTGCCCTTCAAAGCTTTATTCACTTCCGCCGGCCGGAGGCTTCGGGCCGGGACTGTACTTTCCCGCGGAGGGGAAGCGGCGCGCGGTGGGCGGAAATGCCCGAAAAAAGGCCGGTTTCCCCATCCGGCGGGCTTGACAGGGGCCGATGGGCTACCTATAATGGCAATGAAAACGTTTGCACAACCAGCGAAGGAGGACGGACAGATGCAGTTTATTATTAAAAAAAACGCCCTGGTTTGCCGCCGCAGGGGGGAAACGCTGCGCATCGAAGCCTGGGGCAGGGATTCCCTGAGGGTGCGCTCCGCCATGGGCCCGGTAGGGGGAGAGGACTGGGCGCTGACCGAAACGCCGGAGGAGACGCGGGCCGAAGTGTCCGTCGGCACGGAAGACCACTGGGTGGGCGACGGGACCGTGGACAAGCGTGAATTCGGAAAGATCGTCAACGGCCGCGTCAGCGCCGTGGTCAATTTTGTCGGCGTCATTTCCTTTTACAGGGACGACAAGCTGATCCTGAGGGAATATTACCGCATGTACGACGGCACGCTGTCCGACCGTTCCCGGTGCCTCAAGGTGATCAACCGCGCCTGGAAGGGCGTCATCGGGGGCAGCGAATACCAGCTCACCGTGCGCTTTGACCCGAACGAGGGCGAAAAGATCTTCGGCATGGGCCAGTACCAGCAGTCGGACATGGACCTGAAGGGCTGCGTCCTTGAGCTGGCCCAGCGCAACAGCCAGATCAGCGTGCCCTTCATGGTATCCAGTCTGGGCTATGGTTTTCTGTGGAACAACCCGGCGGTGGGTAAGGTGACCTTCGGGAAAAACATCACCGAATGGGAAGCGGCATCCACCCGGCAGATGGACTATTACATCACCGTTGGCGACGGGCCGAAGGAGATCCTGCGCAATTACACCGCCGCCGCGGGCCGCGCCCCTCTCTTCCCCGAGGACATGATGGGCCTGTGGCAGTGCAAGCTGCGCTACCGCACCCAGGAAGAGGTGCTGACCGTGGCCCGCGACTACCAAAAAGCCGGGATCCATATCGACCTGATCGTCATCGACTTTTTCCACTGGACGGTCCAGGGCGACTGGAAGTTCGACAAAAAATACTGGCCCGATCCCAAGGCCATGGTGGACGAGCTGCACGCGATGGGCATCAAGGTGATGGTATCGGTGTGGCCCAGCGTGGACCGGCGCAGTGAAAATTTCGGACCTATGCTGGAGCGCGGGCTGCTCATCCGCACCGAGCGCGGCGCCGAACAGACCTACGATTACCAGGGCGACTGCGTGGAGATCGATCCCTTCAATCCCGAGACCAGGCAGTACGTCTGGGATGTGTGCCGCAGGAACTACGCTTCCCTGGGCATCGATTATTTCTGGCTCGACAACAGCGAACCGGATTACGGCGTGTACGATTTCGACCATTACCGGTATTCCCAGGGCCCGGCCCTGAGCTGCTCCAACCTGTACCCGCAGATGTATAGCCGCGCTTTTTACGAGGGCATGGCAGCCGACGGGCGGAAGGACCCCATCAACCTCCTGCGCTGCGCCTGGGCCGGAAGCCAGAAATACGGCAACGTGGTCTGGTCCGGCGACGTGCCCTCCACCTTCGCCGCCTTCCGGGACCAATTGCAGGCCGGCCTCAATATGGGCCTGGCGGGCATCCCCTGGTGGACCACCGACATCGGCGGCTTCATGACCGACGACGTGAAGGACCCCGCCTTCCGCCAGCTCCTCATCCGCTGGTTCCAGTTTGCGGTGTACAGCGCGGTGCTGCGCCTGCACGGCGACCGGGGACCCTATAATATCCCGCCCCTGGACGACCGGGATTTCGGCGGCGGCTACCTCCACACCGGTCAGGACAACGAGATGTGGTCCTACGGCGAGGACAACTACGCCATCATGCGCAAATATTACGACATACGCGTTTCGATGCACGACTACATCGCTTCATTATATAAAGAAGCCCATGAGACGGGCAGCCCCCTGATCAGGCCCATGTTCTATGAATTCCCGGAGGACAAAAAGTGCTGGGAGATTTACGACCAGTACATGTTCGGCGGCGAATACCTGGTGGCGCCCATCCTCCGCCTTGACGAATTCGAAAGGGAAGTCTACCTTCCCAAAGGAAAATGGCGCCGTGAAGGAAGCGATGATACGCTGGAGGGCGGCGTCACGGTCCGTGTTCCGGCACCCATCGACGACATGCCGGTATTCAAAAGGGTATGACGCGGGCCCGATCAGGCCCCATGCTTCGCGGGACCGGGGAGTATCTCCCCGGTCCCGCGGCTTATGCCGCGCCGCGTCCTGTTGTCTTTGGACTCTTGCCGTGCTATAATGCCCGCAGAACAAATATGATCAATGGCTGCCTTTATGGCGGGTGTCCGGTTTGAGAAAGGACGAAAAGGTATGAGCTATTTTACGCTGAAAAACGGC
Organism: Clostridia bacterium; assembly: GCA_017523615.1. Lineage (GTDB taxonomy): Bacteria > Bacillota > Clostridia > Christensenellales > Aristaeellaceae > RUG756. The sequence goes on along the minus strand of JAFWWK010000064.1, from coordinate 2,855 downwards.
GAAAAGCTTTATTACGAGGATACGGGCGTAGGAGAGGAAACAGTGGTCATGCTTCACGGCTGGACGAGCTCCCATGAAGTGTTCGCGCCTTGTGTCCCCGCCATCAGCCGGAAGGCCCGGTGCATCACCTATGATCACAGGGGCCACGGGGGCAGCAGGGAAGCCAACAGGGAGCAGGTGACCATGGATACGCTCGCCGGGGACCTGAACGAATTGCTCACCGGGCTCGGACTCAGGGAAGTGACCCTTTTGGGCTGGTCCATGGGGGCGGGCGTCGTAATGGATTATACCTCCGTCTATGGCTGCGGCGCCCTCCGCCGGGTGGTCCTGTGCGATATGACGCCCAAACAGATCAACGACGCCGACTGGAAGCTGGGCCTGTACCAGGGGAAGTACACAAAGGAAGACATGGAACGGGACGCCGGGAAGGAGTTTTATCCGCTGTACAGGGAGTTCGCCGTCGGCGCGGTCCCGAAGCTGGGCAAAATCCCCGCCTTCCTTTTAAAAAAGCCGCTGAAGGATAAGCTTGCGGCCTGCGACGAAGGCGTCCTCAGGTCCCTTTCCCGCTCCATGAAAGAAAAGGACTTCAGGGACTCAGTGGAAAGGATCAGCGTACCGGTGCATTATTTTTACGCCGTCCCGGGCTCCCTCTTCTCCCCCGCCCTGGCGGACTGGTACGCAAAGCATGTCCGCGCGCCTTACCACGCCGTCGCCTTTGAGGACAGCACCCATATGCTGATCAACGACCATCCCGACCGCTTCGCGCAGGAGGTCATCCGGGTCCTTGAAAGCTGACCCGCCCGGCGGCCGAACAAAAAGCATCGATCCGTGAGCCTAAAAAATTACCGCATAAAAAAGGGTGTCATCATGAAAAAAATGACGGGAACTGTTCGTATGGTATCCGCGGTCCTTCTGGCGGCCGCGCTGATCCTGCCGGCGGCGTCGCTCGCGCAGGAAACGGAGGCGTTCACGGTGAATCCGTCTGCGAGTCCGATGACCGCGGAGGAGGTCCGCGCAATGACGGAGGACGCCCGGGAGGCGTTTTATCAGGACAGCGGTCTGAGGGAAGAACTGGCGTCGGAGATCGAATCATGGTCGGAGGTGCTGCCGACCGCGAATTATGAGGCCGAGGAGAGGGAATTTTATATCCTGACCCACGAAGGAAACTGCATGCGCTTTTTTATGGAGATCATCGGGGAGCCGGATGAAAACGGGCGGTATCCGCTGTATATCACGCTGCACGGCGGCGGCGGCGGCCCTGAGGAAGGGAACAACGACGAATGGATCACCATGTCGTATTATTATAAAGGCGCCGTGGGCAGCGGGATCTACGTCGCCTGCCGGGGGATCACCGACACATGGGACCTTCACTTCCGGGACGACTCCTATCCGCTGTATGACCGTCTGATCGAGGCCATGATCGTCCTTCACAACGCGGATCCGGACCGGGTGTACCTGCTCGGCTTCTCGGCGGGAGGAGACGGCGTGTATCAGGTCTCCCCGAGGCTGGCGGACCGGTTCGCGGCGGTCAATATGTCCTCCGGGCATCCCAACGACGTGTCGCTGCTGAATCTGGCGAATTGCCCCATCTGCCTGCAGGCGGGCATCCGGGACTGGTACGACGAAGATGCCATGCGCTCCGTCCGGGCGGCGGAGTTTGACGAGACCCTGTCCGGCTTCCGGGAAAAATACGGCTTCGGATATGAACACAGGGTCTTCATCCACGTCCCGGCGGGGCACAATTATGCGGATAACGAGGACAGGGACTCCGCTGTCCTGGCCTCTCCCGCCCAATTTGCCGAGCGGGCGGCGGACTCGGACGCGCTGAATGTGTTCCTGGAGGTGCTGGAGGAGTGCGGCCTTGGCCGGGACGTCTCGGAGCTTTCCTATTATCCCTGCGGGGACAGCGAGGTGTTTGACATCGGCATCACGGCGGCCGTGACCGAGACCCTGGGCCTGGAGACGGAAACGGAAAACACCAATGCGGTGGCTTACGTGTCGCAGTTTACCCGCGACCCGGCCCCGGCGCGCATCGTCTGGGACCTTTTGACCCGGGCGCGGACGCGGGAGAAGAACAGCTTTTACTGGCTGGAGGCCGACCCGTCCGTCGACCGGGGCGTCATCACCGCCGAATACGACGCCGCCTCCAACACCATCACCGTGGAGAAGGACGCGGAGGTGAACGGCGACTTCGCCATCCTCTTCAATCCGTCCCTTGTGGACGTGTCCCGTCCCGTGACCATCCGGACCGGGGATATCGAGCTGATCGTCCGGGTCAACCCGTCGGAGGAATTCCTGCGGGATTCCATTATTGAAAACGGGGATCCGGCTTTGGGCTGCGTCGGGAAGATCATGTACAGCGACATCGTTTCCTCCGGCAAATGAGGCGGCGAACGCTGTTCCGAACTAAATTCCCGTTTGCCATTTTCCCCGGCGCATGGTATGATTGTTCCAGCCAGCGGATCAACCGATAACTGTAGGAAATGCGAAACATAAACGTCAGGAGGATGAAGAACAATGCTTTATATCGGCGTGGACCTGGGCACATCGGCGGTCAAACTGGAACTGGTGGACGAAAACGGCAATATCAAAAACGAGATCTCCCGCTCCTATCCCGTGCGTTTTCCGCATCCCGGCTGGTCAGAACAGGACCCGGACGACTGGAAAAAGGCGGTCCTGGAGGGGATCCCCGAGCTTTTGAAGGGCTTTGACGCTTCCCAGGTCCGGGGCATCGGCGCCGGCGGACAGATGCACGGCCTGGTGGTCCTGGACGACGAGGACCGGGTCATCCGTCCCGCCATCCTCTGGAACGACGGGCGCACCCAGAAGGAAGTGGACCACCTCAACGAGGAGGT
>JAFWWK010000063.1 GCA_017523615.1 Clostridia bacterium | reverse complement strand
GATTGAAATCTTATGACCCGGAAAAGGAAATAACACGGGGAATGTCTCACCCCCCGCGGGGTGAGTGGATTGAAATATCGACAATCATGTCAATGCTTGTCAGGACTTTTGTCTCACCCCCCGCGGGGTGAGTGGATTGAAATAGGAAACGCTGAAACAAACCTTCAAAGTCTCGAAGGTCTCACCCCCCGCGGGGTGAGTGGATTGAAATATTTGTGCCTTGTAAACGGAATCACGCAAATCGGGTCTCACCCCCCGCGGGGTGAGTGGATTGAAATCCGCTCTGCATCACCAGCCACAGGATGCGTCTCCCGCGTCTCACCCCCCGCGGGGTGAGTGGATTGAAATTATCTGCCGCAGGGCGTGTTTTATATCAAGGACCCGTCTCACCCCCCGCGAGGTGAGTGGATTGAAATTCTTTGGCGCCGGGCGGGTCCTGCTTCGGGTCCTTGTCTCACCCCCCGCGGGGTGAGTGGATTGAAATTGCAACGACCAAGCCGGGTACGGCCTTGCCCAAGTCTCACCCCCCGCGGGGTGAGTGGATTGAAATACGGTCCGCTCCAGCGTATTGATGTAGGATTCCCACGTCTCACCCCCCGCGGGGTGAGTGGATTGAAAAAGGCAAACAGGGCGGTTCCTTGTTCAAAAGGCACTTCTGGATCCTGTAAACGGTTTTCCTTGTCAGGCGGGAGATGTGGCGAAGCGACAACCCCTCTCTTTTCATTTTCCCGATCAATCGGACGCGTTTGCTTTGTCCAAGGGCCTGGAATTCCGGACAGGAATCGCAATGGGGGATGTTTCGCAGCACGGTCAGCAGATGGCTGTCTATATCCGCCGGCCCGCTTCCGAACCGGTCCTCGAATGGATGCCCTATCCGTCCGTGACAGACAAGGAACCATCCTGTACACCCTGCACCCTTCCAAACCGCGTGCTTTATGATATACTACTGTTCATCCGGGAAGGCAAAGAGGGACATATGCCGGCGAAAAACGGTCCGTGATCCCCTGAGCCTGCTCCGAACATCATGAGGAGGAAGATGAAATGAAAAGATGGATCGCGGCCCTGCTGGCGCTTATGATGGCGCTGGCTGTGCTTCCGGTGCTGGCGGAGGAGGGCGAGGCGTATTTTGCGGATTGGAACCCTGACGCGCCCGCGCTGAAAGCCCTGATCGAATATGTGGAAGATGTGACGGATGAAGCTTCGCCAAACTACATCCCGGAGGGCGACCGTATCGCCACCTTTGACATGGATGGCACCCTGTGCGCCGAGCTGTATCCCACATACCTGGAATACTATATGCTGGCGCGGAGGATATTCTGCGATCCGAGTTACCATCCGGATGAGGAAATGCTGGAGTTTGGCCGGACCCTTAGGGATCACGCGCTGGACAAATCCTTCCCGGACGGCATGGACGTGCTTCATGCGACCCATGCCGCAAAGGCTTATGCCGGCATGAGCCTGACCCAGTTCAATGACTTTGTCACGGTGCAGCTGGTCCGGGAAGCGGACGGCTTTGAAGGCATGACCTATGCCAACAGCTTCTATCTCCCGATGATCGAAGTGGTGGAATACCTGCAGGACCACAACTTCAAGGTATATGTTGTCAGCGGCAGCGACCGTTTTCTCTGCCGGACGTTTATCGAGGGTGTGCTGGATGTCCCTTATGAGCAGATCATCGGTATGGACGTGGATGTGGAAGCGGCCAATGAGGACGGCGTCGACGGGCTGAAGTACGTTTACACCAAGGAAGACAGCATTATTCGGACAGACAGGCTGCTGATCAAGAACCTGAAAATGAACAAAGTCAAGGCGATCGTCAAGGAGATCGGCCGCCAGCCGGTGCTCTCCTTCGGGAATTCCAGCGGTGATGTGAGCATGCATAATTACACGATCTTCAACAACCGATACAGGAGCGCCGCTTTCATGCTGATCGCCGACGATGAGACGCGGGACTATGGCAACACGGAAAAGGTGCAGCCCCTGAAGAAGCAGTGGGAAGAAAGCGGATACTACGTGATCTCCATGAAGGACGACTTCCGGACGATCTACGGGGATGACGTCAAAAAGACCGGCACTTTCCACTGGCTGGAGGAGTTTGCCGATCCCCAGACGACCGCGGAGGAGCCCGCGGCGGCTGACAGCTCACAGGCGCCCGCGCCTGAAGCGGAAGAAAAGAAGGATATCCAGTACGTTTTGTTCCTGGGCACCAACGACAAGGACACCAACAAGCCGGTATTTACCCAGGCGGAAGCCCTGGAGAAGGCCAAGGATATCCTGATCAAATACTTTGGCGGATATACCATTCAGGAGGCACACGGCGGCTGGGTCGATAACGGGATCATTTACCAGGAATACACATTGGTGATATACCTGAGCGATACAACGCTGGACCTGGTGCATGAGGCCGCGGCGGAGATGGTGGAAATATTCCGCCAGAGCTCTGTGCTGATCCAAGCCAACGAAACCCAGACGGAGTTCTACGCTCCGTAAAGGCGGTTTTTCGTTAGGCCGGTACCACCTGGGTCATTTCCGGAAAAAACGATTATTCATATAACCATTCAGCCGGCTTCGGCCGGCTTTTTGATTTTCAAATCAAACAGAGAGAGGACGGTTTCAAATCTGAAAGGTATATCCAGATCCTGCATACGGTCTTGCCTGTCAGGTGGGAGATCCGGCTAAGGGACGACCCCCTCACTTTTGATAGATCCCGGTATCCGCAGTTTTCTTGCTGCTTCGGGCATGTTTTGTATCACCGCTGCAAACAGTGAAACGCATTTCATGACAATCCTCAAACAAGAACCGTCTCCTGTTTGACCCTTTTCGACTGTTGAATAATAATATTTATCGGGGTAGAATATATAAGTAAAAATGCCTCCTGTGATCATTGAAAGGATAGATGGAAAAACAAAATGAAAAATCTGTGGATCGGCCTGATCGTTGCGATGGCGGCGCTCATCGTGTGCGGCTGTGCAATGGCGGAAACAACGGGGACCTGCGGGGAAGACCTGAAATGGACCCTTACGGATGACGGGGTGCTGACGATCTCCGGGACGGGAAGCATGCCTGATTATGATACTGTTTTATTGAAATCAAACGACTTGATCACCACTGCACCATGGGGGGCTGCGATGGATCGGGTGGTGATCGAAGAAGGCGTGACGAGCATTGGCAGTTCCGCTTTCCATGGCTGCAGCAGCCTGACGGGCATTATCATCCCAGACAGCGTGACGAGTATTGGCGGTTCTGCTTTCAACGGCTGCAGCAGCCTGACGAACATAACTATCCCGGACAGTGTTACCGTCATTGGCAAAGCCGCTTTTCTTGGATGCAGCAGCCTCACGGTTGTTAAAATTCCCGCCGGGGTGACCCACATCGAATCCCAGACATTTGAAGGCTGCGAGAAAATGATTTCAGTGGATATTCCTGACGGCGTGACAAGTATTGGATATAATGCTTTCGGAGGATGCATCAGCCTTGCCAGCGTCACAATTCCGGACAGTGTGACAGACACAGAAGGAGCTTTCGGGTTCTGCAAAAATCTGAAGGAGATCCATGTATCCGATACGCACAGCACATTAGCCAAAAAGGAAGGTGTTCTATTCAGCAAAGACGGTTCTGTTCTGGTGCTGTTTCCGGCCGGATCGACGATCGCTGCATACACAATACCGGAGGGAGTGACACGAATTGCTTCCGATGCGTTCAGCAACTGCAAAAGCCTGAACAGCATCAGACTGCCGGATACCGTACAAGAGATCGGTTCCGGTGCTTTTTCCGGCTGCAGCGGCCTGTCCGTTATCGTGATCCCGAAAAGCGTGACAGGGATCGGTTATGCCGCATTCGAGGATTGCAGCAGTCTACCTGAAATCGTGATCCCAGAAGGGGTGACCGGGATCGGGTCATCCACATTCTGGAATTGCAGCAGTCTGACCGACTTCACCATTCCCCCTGCCGTGACCGAGATCTCCCAGTTCGCGTTTTACGGATGTAAGGCATTGGAGCACATTACAATTCCATATGGCGTCACAAAGATCGAAGACGACGCTTTTAAATATTGTTCCGCGCTGCGCACGGTGGATTATACCGGATCCATAGAGCAGTGGAACGACATTGCCATAGGAACAGGGAACAAATGCCTGACCGACGCAAACATTGTCTGCAGCAACAACGGCGGCGTCGCCTTTATTGCGTCAGGAAGGCGTTCACTTGATATATCATGGACTCTTGATGAGGCAGGAACGTTGACGATCAGAGGCTCGGGGAGGATGTATTCCTTTGGTCAGTCATGGGATGAACATTCGTCTTTGATCAAAAATGTTGTGATCAAAGACGGCATCACAGATATTGACAAAGGTGCATTTGCAAACTGCGGCAGCCTGGTCAGCGTTACCATTCCGGACAGTGTGACGGAGATCGGTTCAGTCGCGTTCGCAGGCTGCTCAGGCCTGGCCGCTGTCACGATCCCGGACAGCGTGACGCAGATCGGATACCATGCGTTCGAAGACTGCACGGGCCTGACCGCCGTCACGATTCCGGACAGTGTGACGGAGATTGGTTCAGGCGCGTTCCAAGACTGCTCAGGCCTGACTGCCGTTACGATCCCGGATGGTATGACCAAGATCGAAGATGATCTGTTTGATGGCTGCTCCGGACTGGTCAGCGTAACGATCCCCGCCGGCGTGGCTGAGATCGGTTATCATGCCTTCAAGGACTGCACGGCCCTGCGGGATGTCACCGTTCTGGGGAGATCGACCGCGATCCACCCTGAGGCTTTTCTCAATTGCAGGAGTCTGAACAGGATTACCGGAACGGGCGGAGACGTACCCGAACGGAACCGTGAATTCGCCGTCCAGCGGAATACGAAAAGGTTCGGCATCATTTTTGCCCTGCTGATGCTGGCCAATGCCGCCGGAGCCGGCCTGATCATTTACGCAAACCTCGGCTATTATCACTTCCTGTCGTCACGCCACAGGTACAGCAAGCCGGCGGTGCTGATCGGCATCGTGCTCTGTCTGGGCACGTTGACCGCTGCCTGGTGGAGCCTTACCAGCGATCAGATCGACCCCAAATTTATCACGAAACAGGCAGTGCACGTTCCCCTGGGCTTCGGTTCTCTGGCCGCTATGGCCGTCCTGTTCTATGGTATCCGGCAGCTCTTTAGGAAAACCAAAAGGCCGGTCCCTGTCCGGAACGTGATCTCGGAGAAGGACGAGCAAGATGTTCTGGATGCTTTCGCGGATGTCTTTACGAGAATACGCTCCTGGTGCGATGAACTGTCGGCTGCTCTTGAGGATGCGGTCAGACGGGAAGGCGGGCAATTACGCCTCACGCGAAGATATGTCGGAAAGCTTGCCCCGAGAGTTCTGCAAAATGCGAGGCTCTCCCGGCTCACAGGAATCGACCCGATTTATCTGAACAACTCCGTGTCAGGCTATAACCTCATCGGACCGGTAGGCGGGCCGGGAAGGATCCGTTTGATGATTGCGGGGCTGGCTGAAGGCGCGGACATGGCCGTCCGAATGTTCCGTTCGTTCGATCCCGAAACAAAAGACAAGGCGCTCCGGGGCATGGTCCTGTTTTATGACGACCTGATGAATGAGCAGGTCGGGCAGGCGTCCACTCCCGAGAGCAATGCCGATCAGATCGCCCTTTGCATGTCCCACTATCTTGACGTGCTCCCGGTACGGATATACTTCATGCTCAACAACTTCCGGATCCAACAGGGCTTCAGCTTCTGGTCGCGTATCAACCTCGGCGAAGAGACCCAAAAGATTCTCAGGCACGACTGACCGGCCGTTCGCGATCGCTTTTTTCCTATCCTGTTCCGTGCCGCAGCGCGCAAATGCCTGTGAGCCCCGGGGAAAAACGGTATTTCCGCCGTCCTTCCTCGTCCCGGCGTGGACAGGTCCCGCATGGGGAATAACACAGTGATGGTTCTCCGTCTCCGTGCAGGTATGTAAGGACAACCTTTCCCTGTGCATCAACGTGAAAGCTTTACCCATTCTCATTCAGGCGAAGACTGCTTATTGTATTCAGTCCGCCCGATCGCCGAATCGGGGTGCAGGGGCAAACGCCCATGCCGCGGGGTCCGGGGCCGCGGAGGCCCCGGGAAGCGCGACAATCGGCGCGGCGCGGGGGAGAGGCGACACCCCCGCAAAACCGCCTTGCGGCGCACGGCCCCGGCAGCGCCGGATATCCCGGGCCCTCGTAATAACGCAAAACAAAAACCGGCCCCGGAGCGTTCGCCCCGGGGCCGGTCCTATGCCTTTGCGGAATAAATGCGGTTTCGGTTTTACTCTTCGATCTTCGCCTGATCTTCGCCGGCGGCCTTGCCGATGGGGATCTGCCTGCGGCCGGGCTGCTTGGCGGGCTGTTCCTTGGGCAAGGTCACATACAGAATGCCGTTTTTGTATTCGGCGCTGATCTGGTCCTGCACGACGCCCTCCAGGCTGAAGGAGCGCTCCACATGGCCGGTCCGGCGCTCGGAGTAGCAGGTCTTCTCGTCCTTCTTCTCTTCGTTGTAATCGGCGCCGATGGTCAGGGTGTCGTTTTCGCAGGAGAG
>JAFWWK010000062.1 GCA_017523615.1 Clostridia bacterium | reverse complement strand
GAGATTCCGGGAGACGCTGCCCTGCACCAGGATGGCGGAGCCCCAGGCTATATCATCGACGATGTCCATATGCTTTCCAACAGCGCCTTCAACGCGCTGCTCAAGACCCTGGAGGAGCCGCCGGATTACATGGTGTTCATCCTGGCCACCACCGAGCCGCAGAAGCTGCTGCCCACCATCCTTTCACGATGCCAGCGCTTCGATTTCGGGCGCATCGGCGAAGACGAGATCGCAGGACGCCTGCGGGAGGCGGTGGACAGGGCCGGGGCCGAGGCGGACGACGAGGCGCTGATGTACATCGCCCGGGCCGCCGAGGGCGGCATGCGCGACGCGTTTTCCATCCTGGACATGTGCATGGGCACCGGGGAAAGGATCACCGAAGCGTCGGTGCGCGCTTCCCTGGGGAGCGCCGACCGGGAGAGCCTGATGGAGCTTGCCGGGCATATCGCTTCCTCCGACGCCGCAGGCGCGCTGCGCGCGGTGGACCGCGTGATGCGAGAGGGCTGGGACGTGCAGGTGTTCCTGAAGGACCTGACGGCCCTGTTCAGGCAGTTGGCGGCCATATCGCTGTGCGGGAAGGACAGCGCCGTACAGGACGCCGAAAGGATGGCCGCCCTGGCGGACAGATTCACGACCCAGCGGCTGATGCGGGTGATGGAGATCATGATGAAGGCCGAGGGAGATACCCGCTGGGCGTCCTCCGCAAGGTCGGTCCTTGAGATCGCGGTGCTTTCCGCCTGCGAAAAGGCAGCGGGAGGCGACGTGAACGCCCTGGTGGAACGCCTGGCGGAACTGGAAAAGGAAGTGGAGACCCTGCGCAGGGAGGGCGTGGCCCTGCCCGCCCGCGCCGGCGGGGACAAAAAAGCGCAGGACGGGCCTTCCGCACCGCAGCCGGAGGCGCCCCGCAGGCAGCCGCCCACCGAAAACGAGGTGTGGAAAAAGGCCATGAAGCTTTTGCGGGAAAAGGAGCCGATGGTCTACGGCCTGGTGAGCGCGGAGGTCTACGGCGGGTGCGTCGGGCACGAATACCGTATACGGCTGCTGCCCGGCGGCGCCGCAAAGAAGATCATGGAGGAAAACGACACCGTCAATATTGTTGACAAATGCCTCTGGCAGGCGGGGGATCCCGATGCGCGTTTTGAGATCCTGGTGGAAGGCAGCCGGGAAAACACCGAGTGGGAAAAACAACTGGAAAAAAACGAAAAGACCCTGGCCGATCTGGTCGGACGGGACAAGCTGATCGTGGTGGACTGATCACGGCGCCGGGAGCGCGGCGGAAAACGCCGTCAGCAAGGCGCTGATCTGACTTTACATACACAGGAGGAAACGAACATGGACAACTGCCTTTTCTGCAAGATCATCCGGGGAGAGATCCCCTCGTCCAGGGTCTATGAGGACGAAAAGTGCTATGCTTTCAGGGACATCAATCCCCAGGCGCGGGTGCACGTGATCCTGGTCCCGAAGACGCATGTCAGCGACGTATGCGACGCCTCCGAGCGCCTGGACGACGGGACCCTGGCACATATGCTGCGGGCGGTCAAATCCGTGGCCCGGGCGGAGGGACTGGACAACGGTTTCCGCGTCGTGTCCAACTGCGGTCCCGACGCGTGCCAGAGCGTGGGACACTGGCACATCCATATCATGGGCGGGGAGCAATTGAAGGACCGGATGGGTTGATCCGGGGCCGGCGCCGGTTTTCCCCGGTGCCGGCGCACTTTTTTGCCGGGACGGAGGAAAAAGGATGATCAGGCTGATCCCGCCGGGAGAAGACGGGAAGGTGACGGTGGGCGTGCACGACGGACCGTTCCATGCCGACGACGCGGTTTGCGCCGCGCTGCTTTTCCTGGCCTACGGGCGGGAAAACGTCCGGGTGACGCGCACCCGGGACAGGGCCGCGCTGGACAGGTGCATGTATGTGCTGGACGTGGGGGAAAGGGACCTGGTGACGGAGGACAGGGTATGCCTGGACCATCACCAGAAGGAGTCCATGGTGCGCCCGGACGGGGTGAAGGCCTCTGCCCTGGGCAAGCTGATGGACCTGATGTTCGCCGACGAAAAGGATACCCTGGAGGAGATGCGCTCCCGATTCCTGAACGCGCTGGAGGCCGAGGACAACGGGCAGGACCTTTTCCCCGGCGGGCATATCTTCAGCTTTGTCGACGTGATGAACCCGACCTGGCGGGAGGACGCCCGGGAAGGAGACAGGCTTTTCCTTGAAGCGGCGGACACCGCCCTGCCGGTACTGGAAAGGGCCGTCGCCGCCTGCCGCGACGCGGCGGAGGCACGGCGGAGGGTGGCCCGGGCCCTGGAGGAATGCCGCGGCGCGGGCACGCTGGTCCTCGACGCGCGCTATCCCTGGCGGGGGACCGTCGTCGCCCACAATAAGGCATGCCCGGAGGATAAAAAGCTGTTCGTGGTCTATCCCGACGGCCGGGGAAAGTGGAACCTGCAGACCGTTCCCCGGGAAGAGGGAAGCTTCCTGGCCGAAAAGGACCTGCCCGAAAGCTGGGCGGGGCTGAGGGATGAGGCGCTGCGGGACGAATGCGGCATCGAAGGCGCCGTTTTCTGCCATAAGGCGCGGTTCCTGGCGGTGTTCGAAAGCCGTGGAGGCGCCCTGGCGGCGGCAGGCAGGGCGGAGCGGAGCGAAGAGTGAAGAGTGAAGTTTTGGAATGGTGAAGGTGGTTTGAATGAAGCTGACGTTTTTAGGCGCGGCCCATGAGGTGGCGGGAAGCAGGCATCTGGTGGAGGCCTGCGGCAAAAGGATGCTGGTCGATTACGGTATGGAGCAGGGCGCGGACCTGTACGAAAACCCGCCGCTCCCGTGTTCCGCGCAGAGCGTGGACGCGGTGTTCCTGACTCATGCCCACGTGGACCATTCCGGGTGGCTCCCGCTGCTTGTTAAGCAGGGCTTCTCAGGCCCGATCTTCGCAACCAAAGCGACGGCGGACCTGTGCCGCATCATGCTGATGGACTGCGCCCGCATCCTCGAGAGCGAGACGGAGTGGAAAAACAGGAAGGCCAAACGCGGCGGAAAGGAGCCGGCTGAGCCGCTGTATGACGCTTCAGACGCCGAAAAGTGCTGCGCGCTGTTCGTCGACTGTCCCTATGGCAGCGAGATCAGGGCCTTCGACGGGGTCTCCTTCATCCTGACGGACATGGGGCATCTGCTCGGCAGCGCGGCGGTGACGCTGAAGATCACCGAAGGGGAAAAACAGGACACCATCACCTTTTCCGGAGACATAGGCAATTACCGCCAGAGGATCCTCCGGGACCCGCAGACGGTGGATCATTCCGATTGGGTGGTGATGGAATCCACCTACGGGGACCGGAGCCACGGGGAGGACACGGATTACCTTTCGGCCCTGACGGAGGTCCTCAATTCCACCTTCGACAAGGGCGGGAACGTGGTGATCCCGGCCTTTGCCGTGGGCAGGACCCAGGAGATGCTCTACCTTTTCCGGGAGATCAAGGAAAAAGGGCTGGTGCCCCGGCATCCGGATTTCAAGGTTTACCTGGACAGCCCGATGGCCATAGAGGCCACCGGCGTGTTCCAGCAGGACAGCCTGGGATGCTTTGACGAGGAGACCTCGGCGCTGATCCGCTCCGGGGTGAACCCGCTGTATTTCCCGGGACTCAGGACCGCCGTGACGGCCGACGAAAGCAAGGCCATCAACTTTGATCCCGAGCCCAAGGTGATCCTCTCCTCCAGCGGCATGTGCGACGCGGGAAGGGTGAAGCACCACCTGAAGCACAACCTGTGGCGCAGGGAATGCACGCTGCTTTTCGTCGGTTACCAGAGCGGAGGCACCCTGGGCAGGATGATCCTCGACGGCGCCGAGTCGGTGGAGATCTTCGGGGAGAACATCCGCGTGGCGGCACGGGTGGCCCAATTGCAGGGCGTCAGCGGGCATGCCGACAGCGCGGGGCTGATGGACTGGATACGCGCCGTGAAGGGCGTAAAAAGGGTGTTCGTGGTACATGGCGAGGATACCGTGACGGATCTTTTCGCCGCCCGGCTGCGGGACGAACTGCATTTGAACGCCGAGGCGCCTTACCCCGGGGAGCAGTGGGACCTTTCATCCGACACCATGACCGCGCCCGGGAACAGGGAGAAGATCGTCAAGGGCGCGCCCGCTCCCGAAGAAACCGAGGCAGCTGCGGAAGAAGCGGAGGAGGAACGGAAGGACGATCCCTCGCGCGGATACCTGGATGAGGTCTACCGCGAACTGGGCAGGCGGATCGCCGCGGTGAAGACCAAGAGGGAGAGGAACAAGCTGGCGGCGCAGATAAACAAACTGATCAAAAAAATGCGGTGATGTTTAATGGCCGGGAGGGGTCCCCGGGAGGTCTGGGGGCGAGGGAAAGGTGCGTTTGGGGGCTTCTTCAGCCCCAAGCCCCCGAACCAGGGAGGTGACCTCCCTGGACCCACGATCTTTTGACGCCGGCAGACGCTCCCGGGCGGGCGGCGGGGCCGCCCACGGCGCGGAACGCGCCTGGAAAACGGCTGGACCGCCGAAGGGGGAAAACGTATTTTCCCTTCGGCGGCCCAGCCGTTTTCCTTTGCCCGGGAGCTCGCTTTGCGGAAATGCCGGACAGGCGGGAAGAAGCCGGTCATATGGTTCCGGCACCATCGCCGGAACGGGGTGCAGGGGCAAAACCCCTGCCGCGGGGTCCGGGGCCGCGGAGGACCCGGGAGCATGACGGGCTTACCTATGGGAGGGGTATGCTGCCGTGTGTTTACGTTCAGGCGGATACAGCCGGATGTGTGTCGCCGG
>JAFWWK010000061.1 GCA_017523615.1 Clostridia bacterium | reverse complement strand
GAAGGTATGGCAGGATCGCGGAGCGCTCTGATTTCCAACCAAACGTGCTGCCTCGTGCCAGTAACTGAACCGCCGCTTGCGGGACCGCATGAGCGGTGGTGTGGGAGGACGGGGGTTAGTCACCCCCTCCTACCCGATTGCGTGCGCTGTTTCCGGTCAGGTCCGGTCAAGCGGTGTGCTTTTTGTAGGCGCGGTGCTCGCACCAGGCCAGAAGGAGCATGCCCAGAAGCATGATGCCGTAGGTGGCCAGGTGGGGGAGCTCGTAGTAGTCCGTGAAGGGGATGGGCTTGTCCAGGAAAAACTCGCAGGCCACGAAAATGCCGGCCGAAAGGAGCGCCAGGATGGGCGGGAGCCCGGTGCCGCGCTTTTTGCCGCTGAAGAGCCAGTGCCAAAGGAGCACGCCTTCCATCACAAGCATCGAGAAAAGCTGCTCCACCTTGACGAATTCGTGCCAGACGTAGTTTTCGGTCAGCAGGCTCTGGAAAAGGATCTGCCCCAGGCACAGGTAGAAGACGCTGCGGGTGAAGCAGTGGGGGTGCTTGCGGAAATAGAGGACGGACACCAGGAAGACGATAAACGCGAAGAGCGCTTCCATGATGAACACGGCCAGGTAGTATTCCACATAGTCGTCCCCATAGTTCACGGGGAGGCAGAAGGGCAGGCGGCAGAGGAAGGGATTTTCCTCCGGGTCGAAGTACCGGCCGCAGCCGTAGGTGCCAAGCATGAATTCGCCGGCCCGGGCTGCGGCGGCCGTAAGGACGCCCCAGGGAGCAAAAACGTCCAGGGATTCGCCCATGGTCAGGTCGGAGGTCCTGCCGGCGATGACGGCGCCGATGCACGCGCCCAGGGCGCCGCCAAAGAAGGAAAAGCGGTTGGGGTGCATGTCGGTCAGCGTCCCGACGACGCCTTCCGAAAGGGTGTAGGTCATTTTGCAGATCATGAACATTCCCTTGGACAGCACCGCGCCGAAAGCCGCTCCCAGGACGAGGGCAGCCGCCGCGAAGGCAAAGGGCCTGTTTTTGATGTGCACCAGCACGAACAGCAGCGCGGAAAGAAGGGCACCGCCCAGAAGGAAATAAAGGTATCCGTCGAGGATCGTCAGTTCATCCATGGTTTACCTCTCAATCAGGCTGGTAGGCCGAAGCAAAATAGATGATGTCGGGAACGGCGCGGATATTCTGGGCGCCGGTGTTGTTCACCTTTTTGCCCAGGAAGATCAGCTGGCAGGAGTTTCCGCCGTCCAGGTTATAGGCCACCTTCACGTCGCCCAGGGACTGGATCAGTTTGATGAAGTTTTCCATGTCCAGGCCATACCTGGCGCAGCACACCACCATGTAGCTCAGGTCGCCCAATTGGCAGATGGCGATGCGCTGGGCGCGCTCGTGGGGCTTGGTGTTGCGCTGGCAGCTTTCCTTGACGTAGCAGACCTCGCCGTCCCGGATCAGGGCGGGGCCGAAATCGAAGGCGTTGATGACTTTTTTGCCGTTGACGGTGGTCTTATCGGCGTGGATGGGATCCTCGGCGGCCAGGATGATATGGAAATCGCCGTCCTCGTCGATAAGGAGGAGATCCTGGTGGGTGGTGACGCTGTCATGGTAGAGTACGCCTTGGCGCAGGACGTAGACGTTGTCCCGGTTGCAGTAGTAATCGCCGTTGATGGCCACCACCGCGTTGACGCGCTTGGCGATGACGCTGGCCTCCACCCGCTGGGAGGAATTGAAGGAACCCGCGGGAGCGGTCCTCAGCTGGCTGGCGTCGGCGATGGTGATATAGGCCACGTAATAGGTGCAGTAGAATTCCTCGCTCTGCACCCATTCGCGGGTGACGTGGATGGAGGGATCATCATATTCCATTTTGCCTTGCTCATATTTTTCCCTCACCGGCATGCCGCCCGACAGGTCGATGGGCAGGGGCACGATCTCGGCATGGGCGCATGAAAACAGGAGCATCAGGGCAAAGACGCAGCTGAAGAGCCGCATGGCGCTGGATGGGGTCATGGGGAATACCTCCTGAATAAGAACATCGGATGGGATGATGAAAGGCGACATTCCAGAATGACTGGATGCGAGATGCAGGAAAAGCCTTTTCCGCAATATTATAAATGGAAACAGCCTGACGCGCAACAAAAAAAGAAGAGTTGAGAGTTGAGAGTAAAGAGTGGAGAGTGAAGCTTGTTTTCCTCCGGGGGGATGGGGGGCTGATGCCCTTCTTAATATGCATGCACAGCTCAGGCTGCAGTATCAGTTTTTTGCTCCATATTCGCTCGATCGGCAGGGAAGACCCCGTAAGCCTTCCCCTTCAGGGGAAGGGGGACCGCCGCAAGGCGGTGGATGAGGTTCTCCTGCAGCGCGCGAAAACAAGCGACTTGGAAGGCAAAGGGGGGTTCCCTTCGGATAGGGGGGCCGGACATAGGTGGAGAGGGGAACCTCATCCACCGCTCCGCGGTCCCCCTTCCCCCTGCGGGGGGAAGGCAAAGGGGGGTTCCCTCCGGATAAGGAGGCCGGGCACAGGTGGAGGGGGGAACCTCATCCACCGCTTCGCGGTCCCCCTTCCTCTGCGGAGGTCATGGGACACCCCGTCGGCTAATGCCGACACCCCATGACAAGCCTTGCGGGGGGAAGGCAATAAGGGCTGCCGCCTCCCATTAGGGTTATGCGCGGCGTAGGGGCTTCAGTATCAGTCATAGTGCTCCAAATACCTTCAACCGGCAGGGAAGACCCCGTAAGCCTTCCCCTTCAGGGAAAGGGGGACCGCCGCAAGGCGGTGGATGAGGTTCTACTGCGGGGGCCTGTGCGCGGGAAAGCTTTACGGATGAGCGGCCCGGGGCCTTCCTTATGGCAAAATCTCCACGGGGCAGTGCAGGGGGACGGAGGGAAAGAGGAGGGCGATGTCCCGATCGTCCAGGGCGACGCACCCCGCGGTCCAGTCGCTGCCTGCTCCGCCTCCGTGGATGCAGATCTCCCCACCGAGGAAAGAACCCCAAGGGGGCCGGTTCCCCAGCCGGTGCGCCTCTTCGATGAGGCTGAGAAGGCGCTCGTCTGCCCCGCCCTTCAGGGCGTCGGCGGGGGAAGGGTAATCCAGCCCCAGGGAGGGGCCGAACCGCCCGGAGGGATTTTTGAGGCATACACGGTATACGCCTTCGGGGGTGCGCCCGTCCCCTTCCCGCTGCTTGGGGCCGTCGGGACAGCGTCCGAGGCCGATACGGAAGGAGAAGGCCTTCCGGCCGTTTTCATATGCTTCCAGGGTCCTTTGGGATTTGACGATCCTGATGCGGTCGATCATATTCCACCTCCGGAGATTTCGGGGAAGAAAGAAAACGAATTTTAAAAAAACTATTAAAAAGCGGTCGACAAATTGGAATCTATGGTATAATCGCGGGTGTATGCTAATGTCAGGATGAAAGGAAAGCGGTATGAGGATCGGATTTGATCATGACAAATATACCCGGATGCAGTCGGAAAGGATCCTGGAGAGGATCGGGGAATTCGGCGGCAAACTGTACCTGGAACTGGGCGGCAAGTTGTTTGACGATTTCCATGCCTCCCGGGTGCTCCCCGGGTTCAAGCCGGACAGCAAGATATCCATGCTGCTCAGGATGAAGGACAAGTGCGAGCTGATCATCGCCATCAGTGCCAACGACATTGAAAAGAGCAAGGTCCGCGGCGACCTGGGGATCACCTATGACGCCGACGTGCTCCGGCTGATCGACGCGTTCCGCGGCATTGGAATGCTTGTGACCGGCGTGGTCATGACCCGCTTTTCCGGCCAGCAGAGCGCCGCGGCTTTCCAGAAGCGCCTGGAGGGCCTGGGCGTCAGGGTATGGAGGCATTATCCCATCGAGGGCTACCCCTACGACGTGGAAAAGATCGTCAGCCCCGAGGGCTTTGGCAAAAACGAATATGTGGAGACCACCCGGCCCCTGGTACTGGTGACGGCGCCGGGCCCCGGCAGCGGAAAGATGGCTGTGTGCCTGAGCCAATTATACCAGGAGAACCAGCGGGGCGTGCAGGCGGGCTACGCTAAATTTGAGACCTTCCCCATCTGGAACCTGCCCCTCAAGCATCCGGTGAACATGGCATACGAGGCCGCGACGGCGGACATCGCCGACGTGAACATGATCGATCCCTTCCACCTGGAGGCCTATGGGGTGACGACGGTGAACTATAACCGGGATATCGAGATATTCCCGGTGCTCAGCGCGCTGTTTGTCAAGATCATGGGGCACAGCCCCTACCGGTCGCCCACCGACATGGGCGTGAATATGGTGGGCTTCTGCATCACCGACGACGACGCGTGCCGGGAAGCCTCGGCGCAGGAGATCATCAGACGCTATTATAATGCCAGGTGCGGCATACTGCAAGGGACCTCGGCGCCCGCCGAGGCGGAAAAGCTCCGCCTGCTGATGCGCCAGATGAACCTGAGCGACGACTTAAGGCCGGTCATCGGCGCGGCCAGGAAGAGGGATGAGGAGACCGGCGCGCCCGTTATGGCCATCGCCCTGGGGGACGGCAGGATCATCACCGGGAAGACATCGCCGCTTCTGGGACCTTCCGCCGCGGCGCTGCTCAACGCCGTCAAGGTGCTGGCGGGCATCCCCAAGGAGGTCCACCTGATCTCTCCCGAGGTCATCCGTCCCATCCAGGAATTGAAGTGCACCTATCTTGGCAACCATAACCCCAGGCTCCATTCCGACGAGGTGCTGCTGGCCCTTTCCATCAGCGCGGCCAACGACCCGAATGCGGCCAAAGCGATGGTGGCGCTGCCGCGGCTAAAGGACACCGAGGCCCATTCCACCGTCATCCTTCCGCACATCGATGACGACATTTACCGCAGGCTTGGCATCCGGGTGACCCAGGATCCCCAGTATCAGGTCAAAAAACTTTACCACGGCTGATTTTTTACGGGAAGAAACAGGACCGGGAAAACGTTTGATGATTGGAGCGATGCCGTTGAGGCTATTCTTGATTTCACCGGGACCCGCGCGCCGTGAGGGACTTCTTTTCGGATCCAGCGCCCGGGGGAAGGGCCTGGTCTGCCTGGCTCTGCTCTTTGCCCTGATTTTTCGCCCGATCCCCTTTGCCGCGTCGGAAGGTTTTTCCTCCCTGGCGGAGCGCTACGAAAACGGCGAGGCCATGGAGCTGCGGGCGGAGGTAAATCTCCAACAGATCCCGGGGATGAACGCCGCCCTGCTTGAAAAGGTGAACGGCTGGCTGAGCCGGAGCGGCATCACCGTCCGCGCGCAGCGCGGGGATGACGGGGACAGGGAATACGCGCTTTTGACCTTCGACGGTATCGACGTTCTGGAGGCTCGGACGATCAGGACCGGGGACGGGACAGTGACCGTTTTTCCCGGAAGCGGGCGGGCTTACCGCACCCGGGAGGGAGAGTTTTCATTCCTTGAGGGCATGCCGGGGGACGATTCTATTCCCGTGCTTTCAACAGATTGGGAACAGGCTTTTGCCCTCAGGCTGATCCCCCGATTTTATGAGATCGTTTCGGGAGGTGCCGAAGAGATCACAGAGGAAACGGCCTCCGTCCGGGTCAAGAACGTCGGCACATCCCCGATGCAGACGGTTTATGTCCTTTCCGCGGACGGTGCGAACCTCCTGTGGCCCGGGATGACGGCATTCTTTGCCGCCGGAAGCTCCGCGATGCTGGCGTATCGGACCATGGCTGCTGAAAATGCCGCGAAAGACCTTGGTGATCTCATCTTTACGGACGCCGTCACGGTGACGAGGCTCTATGACGCGGACGGCCGTGACATGGGGATCAAGGTGACCGGCAGGTGCCGCCCCGGGGACGGCAGCGAACGGAAGCTGACGCTGACCATCGGTTTCATGCGGGGTTCCGCGCTGTATTTCAGCCTGAACATGCCGGCACTGAAGGGGAACCTTTCCGACCGATGGGAGCTGATCGCCGCCAGGAAGTCGACGTCCGCCCGCGTCACCTATACCCTGGACGGCCGTGTATCCAGGACGGACGGCCGCGGAACGGTCAGTCTGGACCTGGACGGTTCGGTGAAGGAGACCCTGGGGGAAAAGGGCGAGATCAGCGGCAAGGTGACCCTTTCGGGCCGGATCTACGGCATACGGAAGGGCTGGACGGTGAGGCCGGAGATCGCCGTCGGCGAAAACGGAGCGGCGGGGAAGATCCGTCTGACCGTATCGACCGCGGGGGAGACCGACACGGACCTGACTGTGCTTTTGTCGATCGCGCCCTGCGGAGATATCGGTGCCGCGGATCATTCCGGGGAAACGGATATGACTGCCCTGGGGGAGGAGGAGAGGGAGGCTCTCCTCGCACTGGAGGCGATGCCGCTTTTAAGGGTGTGGCTGTACCGTATGGAAGCACTGACTTATGAGGAAAGGGAAAGCCTGGCCCATATATTGAGGAACGACAGCTGGATGAACGGCCCTGTGACGGCCGATCCGCCGGAAGAGCGGACGCCGACCGAGCAGGAGAACGAATGGAGCGTTGAGGAGGAATCGCAATGATGAAGAAGATCGTTTCCGCCATGTGCGCGGCCGTGCTGGCCGTGACGCTGGCCGGCGGGGCGCTGGCCGCCGCGACCGACTACACCCTGGAGGAGAAGCTGGAAAAACAGGTCGCCTCCTCCGGCCTGAGGGGCACGGTGTCCTTTACCGCCGACGGCGACGGATTCATAGGGATCGACGACGCCGCGTGGCTGATGCTCAGGGAGATCCTGCCCCAGGTGACCGTCAACGCGACGTCCACGGTGGTTTCCGACAGCCGTCCGGACAGGGAGACCCAGATAACGGTCAACAGGAACGGAGCCGCCGCGGGGCAGGCCGACATCCTTCAGGACGGGGAAACGGTGGTCTTTTCCGGCGATATGATCGGGAACGGCACCTGGTATGCCGCAGGACAGAACGCGGACCCGGCGAGGATCCTGTTTTCCGCCGGCGGGGAATGGCCGGCTTTGGGGCACATGCTCTATGAACTGGCCAGCGCGGACGAAAGCTGGAAAGCCCGCGTTTCTGGAGCGGCTTCCAATTATATGGTGAAACTGGGCCTTTGGGTATCCAGCAGCCAGAAGATCACCATCGGGACCGAGGACGGCGAAATGCGGGTGACCCATAAATGGGAGATCTCCGGGAACGAGCTGAAAGCCGAAATGAAGCAGCTGATGGTGGACCTGTACAGCGATGAGGAGATGCTGGGCCTGCTGGCGGAGGTCTTTACCCCCGAGGAGAGCGCGGCTTATCTGCATCCCGGCATGATGAACGTTTTCTTCACCGTCCTGGACGGCATCGACATCGATTCCGACGTCATTATCGAGCGCGTGTATGACGGGCACGGCAGCTGTCTGAGCGAGAGCGTGACCCTGCCCTTCGGGACCAACACCCGCCTTGCCTATGTGACCATCAGCACCAAGGGCGTGGATACGGAAAAGGAATATGCCCTGACCGGCGCCTACCGCGATCAGGATGACGCCGCCACACTGTATCCCTTTATGATCGCCCTGATCCCTGTGGGAACCGAGGGGATCTATACCGGTTCCTTTTCCGTTGAATATCCCCTGCCCGCGGACAAGGAATTCACCGTGGACGAACAGACCGCGGAGATCGGCAAAATGGAGGCCGAGTTCGCCCTGGGCTTTGACGCCGGGGAGGAGACCTACAACGCTTCCGACGATCTGTGCGTCAGGGAACGCAGCCTGACGCTGACCATCCGGCCGATGCCCGGCGACACCTCCGGCCTGCATACCCTTTCCCTGTCCATGGACCTGGTGCTGTCCTCCAAATCCCGGCGTTCGGCGGCGACCAACGTGGCGCTGTCCGCCACCGTTACCGACCAGGACCTGGGCGGCTACATCGGCATGGAGGCCACCTTCAGGACGGCTTCCAAGTGGGCGCCTACATTGATCAGCGACCTGACCGAGACCCCGGTCCGCATCGATTCCATGACCGCGGGCGACCTGGAGAGCGTGCGCGCGTCCTGGACGGCCAACCTGGTCGCCTGGTTCGTCACCTCCTTCCTTACTGCCGGGAACTGACGCTGATCATCGATCGATACGCGTGATATGCAGAATCTGCGGGGCCTTCGTGGCCCCGAGACCCGCCGCAGGGGTCCACGTCCCAGGGAGCCGAACGGCTGTTCGCGGATCCGGGCCGCCATCCGCCTGCGAATGACGCAGAGGGAGCCTCCGGACGGTGGGAAATAGAGAAATGCCCCACGGGAAAAGCGCGCTTTTTCCGTGGGGCATTTTTTCCGGGGATACAGCCGCGAACGGCGGGTATCCTGTTTCCGGTCCGGCAGACCGGTACGGGACCATGGCGTTTTGCCTGTTTTATTATCATGGGGTGAGGGGCGAGCCGTCCGGCAAGAGACCTCGTACTGCTTTTTTAAACAGCCAAAGCTGTTTTTACAGCGCCGAAGGGGCGTTTGAGATCGCATGGGACGTCATGGCGCGCAAAGCACGGCATAAGCGTGCGCAGCACGCGGTATCTGTAATTTTCTAAACCAATTTAAGACGCGTGTCATGGGATCCGGACGCCGGCGAAGGAAGGGAAGCCTCCATCAGCGGCCGGATCAGGTCAAAGACATTTGCGGCGCTTTGAAGTTCAAGGACTTTCCTGACGTTTTCGAGCATGATCCCCACCTGCGCGGCCTGCTTTTCAGTTTCGTCCGTGTAATTTTCGAGCCTGCCGCCGATATAATGACCGTCTTTTATCCCGAGAAAAAGCGCCGCTTTTTCGGGATCGAAGCATCCGAAGGCCGCGTACAGCCCTATGGCGTCGGAGATCACCTCGTCCCGGACGGGGTCCACGTCGCCCGGTTACATGCGGCGACAGACGACATGGGTTATTTCGTGAAAACGCCGGATGATATCGGAGCGGCCGAGCCATTCTTCTTCCGACAGGCCTAAAGCCGCGGCGCCTACATTGCTGTACGGCCCGCGGGAGAGGATCACAAGCATGTCCGTGTAATTGGCCTTGTCCCCGGTGAAGCGCCTGAACTCCGCCGCCCGTTCATCTTCCGGAAATGCTTCGAGATGCGCCCGGATGCGCGGCCAGTTGAAAACCGTCAGCATCGCCGCCCCCTGGCTTTTCGGGATCGGGGCCAGCGGCCCGTTTTTCGCTGCCATCATGCCGCGCAGGACAATTTCAAAATCCCGGCGGTCCCCCAGAGTGACCGCCTTCACCGGCCCCGCGGGGGAGTCGATCGTTTCCAGGCGGTCGAACAGGCTGCCCCTGTAGTGCGCAAGGCTCTTTGTATCCGGTTCCTCACCCTGAAGCACCACGCGGCGGTAGCTTTCCCAGGTATCTGCATCGGGGTCCAGGTATAACTGCGGATAATCCGCGGCGAGTTTTCCGATCACATCGCTCATTTCGGGATCCCGTATGGCCTTTCCGGAAGCTGAGACCATACTTTCCTTTCCGTATTTGCTTTTGCGGCGTCCGGCCCCGCTTTACGGACTTTATGACAGCTTCACCTTAAAAAACGGAGGACGGCTTTCGCCGCCTCCGCGTTCTTTCGGGTCCATAGATGCCTGAAAGCTCAGTTTCAGGCCTGGCGGCCGATGGTCGCCTTGATGCGGCGGACGCCGGCAGAGGAAGATTCCTCCTTCTGGATCTTGAAGGAGACCAGGTCGCCGGTGTTGGAGGCGTGGGGCCCGCCGCAGATCTCCTTGGAATAGGAGCCCATGGTGTACACCTTCACGCGCTCGCCGTACTTGCTTTCAAACAGGCCCATGGCGCCGGAGGCTTTGGCGTCCTCCAGGCTCATTTCTTCCAGGGTGACGGGGACCTTGGCCTGGATAGCTTCGTTGACAAGCTTTTCTACCTCAGCGATCTCTTCCGGGGTCATCTTACGGCCGAAGGTGAAGTCGAAACGCAGGCGTTCGGCGGTGATGTTGCTGCCGTTCTGGTGGACTTCATTGCCAAGCACTTTGCGCAGGGCCGCGTGCAGGAGGTGGGTGGCGGTGTGCAGGCAGGCAGTCTGCTCGCCGGAATCCGCCAGGCCGCCCTTGAAGCGCTGCTCAGCGCCGGCGTGGCTGGTTTCCTGGTGCTTTTTGAAGCGCTCGGCAAAGTCGTTCTCGTCGACCTTCAGGCCATGCTCGGCACACAGTTCCTTGGTCATCTCGATGGGGAAGCCATAGGTGTCGTACAGCTTGAAGGCGCTGCGGCCGTCCAGGGTGTCCAGGGCGGAGAGGAAGGAAGAGCAGGCCGTTTTGACCGCGTCGCTGCCCATGACGCCCGCGGCGTAGTCCTTCAGGGTCTGGATCAGGGGCTGTTGTTCGGGAGTGGGACGCAGGGCGGATGCGCATTTCGCGCTTTCATCCGCGGAAGCTTCCCCGCCCTTTCCCAGGGCGGACAGCACGTTTTCGACCAGGCCGCGGGTGCGGGTGATGTTGCCGAGCACCTTGTTGAATTCCTTGATGCCCTGCCCAAGGGTCTTCTGGAAGCGCTTTTCCTCCAGGAGCAGCTGCTCGAGCACAAAATCGCGGTGGCTGAGGAGCTCCGGATAGACGTCCTTGTACTGGCTGATGATGACGTCGGCGATCTCGGCGGTGAAGCCTTCCTTAAGGCCCAGCTGCATGCCGAAACGGACGGCGCGGCGGATCAGGCGGCGAAGGATATAGCCCTGGTCCACATTGCTGGGCGTGACCGCGCGGTTGTCGCCCAGGATGAAGGTGGCGGTGCGCAGGTGGTCCGCGATGATGCGGAAGGCGCGGGTGGTCTCCTCGTCCGCCATGTATTCCTTGCCGGAGAGGGAGGAGATCTTGGACAGGATGTTTTCAAAAAGATCGGTCTCGTATACGCTGTTTTTGCCGGTCAGGACACAGATGGTCCGCTCCAGGCCCATTCCCGTGTCCACGTTCTTCTGCTTCAGCGGTATGAAGGTGCCGTCCTGCTGCTTGTTGTACTGCATGAATACGTCGTTCCAGATCTCAAGGTAAGCGCCGCAATGGCAGTCCGGCCCGCATTTGGGTCCGCAGGGCTCCTTGACGATCATGAACATCTCGGTGTCGGGTCCACAGGGACCGGTAATGCCGGCGGGGCCCCACCAGTTATGCTCCTTGGGCAGGTAGAACAGGTGGTCGTCCTTTACGCCGCAGGAACGCCACAGGTCCGCCGCTTCCTCGTCCCGGGGGCAGTCCTCGTCCCCGGCGAAGACGGTGAAGGCCAGTTTGTCCTTGTCGATGCCCAGGTATTTTTCACTGGTCAGGAATTCCCAGGACCAGGGGATCATTTCTTTTTTGAAGTAATCGCCCAGGCTCCAGTTGCCCAGCATTTCGAAGAAGGTCAGGTGGCTCATGTCGCCCACCTCGTCGATATCGCCGGTGCGGATGCATTTCTGCACGTCGGTCAGACGGCGTCCGGATGGGTGCTTCTGGCCCAGCAGATAGGGGACCAGGGGATGCATGCCCGCGGTGGTAAACAGTACGGTGGGGTCGTTTTCCGGAATGACGGAAG
>JAFWWK010000006.1 GCA_017523615.1 Clostridia bacterium | reverse complement strand
CCGCATGACCTATGTGAAGGACGACGTGACCATCGTGGTATCCTGCCAGACCGAGCGCGACCAGGTGCAGAACCGGGCAACCTGTATCAAGATGCTCAAGGCCCGCCTGCTGGAGCTGCGCGAGCGCGAAAAAGAGCAGGAGATGGCCGACATCAAGGGCGAGATGAAAAAGATCGAATGGGGCAGCCAGATCCGCTCCTATGTGTTCCAGCCCTACACCATGGTGAAGGACCACCGGACCGGCTACGAATCGGGGGCGATCAACGACGTGATGGACGGGGACCTGGACGGTTTCGTCACGGCCTACCTGAAGATGCAGTGATATGAAAGCAGCTGTACGCGTCTTACTGGGGATCCTGTGCGCGGTCCTGCTCCTGGGCATGATCGATTCCGTGGCGTTGTCCAGGATCGACCAGGGGAACATGGCGGCGCTGTTCCTGGAATGCGCTGAGGTGCGGGGGCACGACGAGGTGACGGAAGACGATTATCCCGCCATCGCAGCCGCCATCATCAAATACCTCCGGTCGGGCGAAGAAAAGGATATCCCGGCCCTTCACGGCGAACTGCTTTTTTCCGAAAGGGAGAACCTCCATCTGAAGGACTGCGCCGGTATCATCCGGGGCATGCTGGCCTTCCGGGGCGTTTTTATAGCGCTTCTGGTCATTGCTCTGGTCGCCGGCCTTTATATCCGTGTTCGTTTGGGGGCCGAAAAGGTGCGGGCGCTTGTGTCCGAAGCGGCGTTCTGCATGGCCGCCGCCTGCCTGGCGGTGCTCGGCGCTGCCCTGGCGCTGGCCATCTGGGGATTGGCGGACTTTGATTCGCTGTTCCTTGCGTTCCATCGCGTGGCTTTCAGCAACGATCTGTGGATGCTGGACTCCGGAAAGGACCTGCTGGTCCAGCTGATGACCTTTGACTTTTTTGTGAAGTACGCGGGACGGATGCTGGTGGCCCTGCTGCCGTGCCTGATGATCATGATCGTTTTCCCCGCGCTTTATATCAGATCGAAAAACGCCCCTTTGGCGTCATCGGCCGAAGGGACGGGAGAAATGGAAAGCAAATGACCTATTACTCGGAATGTATCGGGAAATGCGAGGCGCTAAAGAACAAAAAGGGCGTCCGCATCCTTGCCATCGAATCCAGCTGTGACGAATCGGCTGCCGCGGTGGTCCGGGACGGGCGGGTGATCGAATCCTCCGCCGTGTATTCGCAGATCGACCTTCACGCCCTGTACGGCGGCGTGGTGCCGGAGATCGCCTCCCGGTCCCACGTGCAGACGGTGGACCTGATGGTGGAAAAGGCCCTCGACGAGGCGGGATGCGCCCTTGAGGACGTGGACGCGGTGGGCGTGACCTACGGCCCCGGGCTGGTGGGTTCGCTTCTGACGGGCGTGACCTGCGCCAAGGCATTGGCATTCGCGGCCCGCAAGCCCCTGGTGAAGGTGAACCACATCGAAGGACATATCTGCGCCAATTACCTGACAAGAGCTGACCTGGAGCCCCCGTTCCTCTGCTTGGTGGTTTCGGGAGGGCACAGCCATATCCTGATGGTGGAGGACTATGGGGAATACCGTCTGATGGGCTGCACCCGGGACGACGCCGCGGGGGAGGCCTTCGACAAGGCCGCGCGGGTGCTGGGCCTGCCTTATCCCGGAGGTCCGCGGCTGGACCGATTGGCGGAGGAAGGAAACGCGGATTTCCTGAAGCTGCCCAGGCCCCATACCGAAGGGAAATACGACTTCAGCTTTTCGGGCCTGAAGACCGCTTTTATCAACGCGGCGCATAATATGGCGCAAAAGGGGATATCCCCGGAGCCGAAGGATATGGCCGCGTCCTTCCGCAAGGCGGTTGTGGATTTCCTCACCGACAGGACCATGGCCTGTGCCAGGGATATGGGGATCCGCCGCCTGGCGCTTGCCGGCGGCGTTTCTGCCAACAGCCTTCTGCGCCGGGAAATGACGGCCCTGTGCGGACGGGAGGGCATCGAGCTTTACCTGCCGCGGATGGAATTGTGCGGGGACAACGCGGCAATGATCGCTTCGGCCGCTTATTTCCGTCTGATGCGGGGGGAGATCGCCGACCTCGAACTGAACGCGGTGCCGTCCCTGCGCCTGGTGTGAAAAGAAATAAACAATCGGCGGGCCGGTCATCCGGCCCGCCGACGCGTTGCCCGGGGATTCCGGGTCAGATATTATCAAAGAAGGGCTCGCCGTCTTCGGTGCACAGGATCTCGTTTTCGCTGAAGCGGAGGGGGGTGGGCGCGGTCTTCATGTAGCGAAGGATCTCATCCATGCGGACGCTGTCCCTGAAATCCATCAGGGTGAAGGCGACGCCGTGGCGCTTCGCGCGGCCGGTGCGGCCGATGCGGTGCAGGTAATACTCGTTTTCGTTGGGCAGGTCGTAATTGATGACCGCTTCGACGTCGAATACGTCGATGCCGCGGGCGGCTACATCCGTGCACACCAGGATCGGGAAACGGCCTTTTTTGAAGGCGGTCATCACCTGGCTGCGCTTGCTCTGGGGAATGTCTCCGTGGAGCGCCTCGGATTCGTACCCGGCCTTGCTCAGGCGGTCGTTGAGGCGGCGGGCCATGTCCTTGGTGTTGGTGAAGATCATGACGCGCTGGTATTCGTCGCTGTCCAGCAGGTACAGAAGCCTGTCGTACTTGTTGCCCCGGTCCACGGGGATCACGTACTGTGTGATCTGCGGGCGGTTTTCCTCGGTGGCCTCGATGGTGATCTCCACGGGATCGTGCTGGTATTTCCAGGAGATGGTCAAAACGTCCTGGTTGGTGGTGGCGGAAAACATTACGAACTGCCTGGCGGGGGGAATGGCCTCGATGATGCGGGTCACGTCCTTGATGAAGCCCATATCCAGCATTTCGTCGGCCTCGTCCAATACCAGGGTATGCACCGCGTCCAGCCGGACGGTGCCCCGCTGGAAATGGTCCAGCAGTCGGCCCGGTGTGGCGACGATCACCTGGGGATGCCGGCGCAGCTTATCCAGCTGGCGGGAGATGGGCTGGCCTCCATAGAGTACGCACAGCCTCAATTCAGGGATGAAGGCGCTCAGCTTTGTCAGTTCCTCGCCGATCTGGACCGCCAGCTCCCGGGTGGGGGCCAGGACCACCTCCTGGATGCGGCTGTCCCTGAGGCTGATATATTCCAGCATCGGGATCCCGAAGGCCAGGGTCTTGCCGGTGCCGGTAGGTGCGATGGCGATCACGTCGTGCCCCGCCATCATCACCGGGATGGTTTCCCGCTGGACCGGGGTCATTTCTGAAAAGTTCATCTGCCTGAGGGCGCTGCGGATCTCTTTGGAGAGGTCCAGGTCCTCAAAATTCATGCTTGTCTGGTTTTCCTTGGGCAAAGCAAATATCTCCTTACTGCTTGTCTTGATGGGGGAGCGACTGTTTCCGCCGCTTTCCGGCCTGGGGGCCCTCGTCGGGCCCTGTCAGGAGGGCGCTGTCGGTCAGGGCCTTGCACAGGCTGCCCGCAATGGCCATGCGCAGGACGATTCGGCCGGGATCGGCGTCTTCGCCGGAATGTTCCCTGACGGTCTTGGCGGCGAAAGCCCTGAAATCACCGCAGGTGTTGGAATAGATGTCCAGGAACAGCTCGTAGCAGGGCCGGATGCCTTCGACGCTGTCCAGGCCCGGCAGGAGCTTGGGAATATCGCCGATGGACACGGTCTCCTTCAGAAGGCAGACCATGATCAGCGCGGCCAGGTGATGGCGGTAATACTTTTTTTTGACGCTGGGCGGGAAGATCCTGAACTTGATGTAATTGTTGATCATCGAGGGAGTCAGGGCCCGGCTGTCCGGGACACCCTCGTTTTCGGGGTAAAGAAAGCCGTTGAGAAGGATCAGAACCTGATCCATGTACAAAGGTATCCCGGGCAGTTCATCCCACAGGGGCAGACGGGGACACCTGAAATCGGTGCAGAGGCCAAGGAGACGTTCTCGCGACAGGGTCGTCATGTTGTCCTCCCTATGATAATCTTTGACGGGAGCCGTCTTGGGCTCGGACGGTCCCTGCCGATGCGGAGGCTGGTAAACAGGGAAAAACCTTTCGCCCGCTGCCCGGGGCCGGATCGGCATCGGAGAAGGCAGGCATATCGTTATCATAAGCCCAAATCAAAAATAATTCAAGACAACAGTCAATTTACGGTTGTTTATTTCGGCCTGACGTTGTAAAATATCACAAACCGCTAAACGCGGCGTATTTCATTCAAAGGGGGGCTCTCGCCATGGCTTATTTCTTTGAGGAACCGTCCCGTACCTTCGGTGAATATCTTCTTGTGCCGGGGTACTCGTCTTCCGAATGCATCCCCTCGGCGGTGGACCTGTCCACGCCGCTGGTCAGGTACCGGAAGGGTGAGGAAGCCTGCCCGCTCACCATGAAGATCCCGATGGTTTCCGCTATCATGCAGTCGGTGTCCGGCGAAAAGCTGGCCATCGCGCTGGCAAAGGAGGGCGGCGTTTCCTTTATCTACGGTTCCCAGACGATCGAGGACAAGGCGGCCATGGTCAGGCGGGTGAAAGCATACAAAAAGGGATTCGTGACCAGCGATTCCAACCTGCCCCCGACGGCGACGCTGAAGGACGTGCTGGCCCTGAAGGTGAAGACGGGGCATTCCACCGTCGCCATCACTGAGGACGGCACCGCCCACGGACGGCTGCTCGGCATCGTCGCCAGCAGGGATTACCGTCTTTCCCGCACGTCCGAGGACGCGAGCGTATCCACCTTTATGACGCCCCTGGACAAGCTGGTGACTGCCCCCGCGAACACTTCCCTGAAGGAATGCAACGACATTATCTGGGACAACAAGATCAACAGCCTTCCCCTGGTGGACGATGAGGGCAACCTGAAATACATGGTGTTCCGCAAGGATTACGACAGCCACAAGGAACACCGGAACGAATTGCTGGACGCCAACAAGAGCTACGTGGTCGGCGCGGGTATCAATACAAGGGACTACGCCCAGCGCGTCCCCGCCCTGGTGGAGGCGGGAGTGGACGTCCTGTGCATCGACTCCTCCGAGGGTTTCAGCCAGTGGCAGTCCGACACCCTGAAATGGATCCGCGACCGTTACGGCGACAGCGTCAAGGTGGGCGCCGGGAACATTGTGGACCGGGAGGGCTTCCTTTTCCTGGCCCGGGCCGGCGCGGATTTCGTCAAGATCGGCATCGGAGGCGGATCCATCTGCATCACCCGCGAGACCAAGGGCATCGGCCGCGGCCAGGCCACGGCGGTCATCGAGGTGGCGAAGGCCAGGGACGAATATTTTAAGGAGACCGGGGTCTATATCCCGATCTGCTCCGACGGCGGCATCGTGCATGACTACCACATCACCCAGGCCCTGGCCATGGGAGCGGATTTTGTGATGCTTGGCCGGTATTTCGCACGCTTTGACGAGAGCCCCACCAGCAAGACCCGTATCGGCGGCAACATCGTCAAGGAATACTGGGGCGAGGGCAGCAACCGCGCCCGCAACTGGCAGAGGTATGACCTGGGCGGGGCGGAGAAGCTGAGCTTCGAGGAGGGTGTCGACAGCTATGTTCCCTATGCCGGCCCCCTGGCGGAAGGTGTCAACCTGACGCTCTACAAGGTGCGCTCAACCATGTGCAACTGCGGCGCTCTGTCCATAGAGGAGCTCCAGCGCAAAGCCAGGCTGACCGTGGTATCCTCCACCTCGATCGTTGAAGGCGGGAGCCATGACGTGATCCTTAAAAACGGGCCTGTGATCTCCCAGTAAAACGTGTGCGGGGATCTCCCGCAAGCTTTCCGTGCGGGCCGGGTGACATGCGGTTTTTCCTGCGTCTGCCTGCCTCCCGGCACCGGAAGGGCTTTTTTGCAGGAAGGATCCTCATTTCGAAAAAATATTTTAAATTGACGGGATATTTTTGTGCTTTGTATCGTCTGATAAATAGGGAGAACAAAATCGGCCGGTTCTGGCCGGCGATGAACTGGAGGACAAAAATGAAACGGATAGCTGCTTTGATCATCTGCGCTGTGATGGCCACGGGCCTTTTCGGCGCGGCGAACTTCCGCGCGGCCGCATATGCGGAGGAAACGCCGGCGGCGGAGGAAAGGGACAGCGCCGGGACCCACAGCCACAGGGTTACGCCTACGCCTGTGACCACGCCTTCGCCGACGCCCACCGCGGAGCCCACGCCCACCGCAGTACCGACGCCCACCGCGGAGCCTACCTCCATCACGGAGCCGACCCCTACGGCGGTATCCGTCCCGACATCCACACCGCAGGCCATGCCTGGACCCACTGATCCCGACGCTACGCCTCCGCCTTACGCCCCCGACCCGGATATCGAGGTCCCCGGTTCCGTACAGGCGGGGACCGACGTGCCTGTCACCTGGAGCGCTGTCGTCGCAGACGCGGTGTATACCGTCACTGTGACCTCGCCCGACGGGACGGAGATCGTTTTTTCAACTTCCGAAACAGGCGTGATCGTACCCGGTGCTTTCTTTGACGATGTCGGGACGTACTGGATCGCCCTTACCGTTTCCTGTCCCGGCATGAGGGACACTACCGTGGAAGTGCCCCTGACGGTCACAGCCGCCGGAAGCGCCATTATCAGCGTACTGCACAACAAGGCTGAGGTCATCGGGAAATACCGCTACTGCACCGCGGGCTTTACCCGCACCTTCCATGTGATCACTGCTTCGGCATCGGATGTGATCCTCGTCTATATCGACGGGAAACAGGTTTCCGTCGGGTATGTCCGGACGGAACCCTATACCCTCGGGACCTGGGACCACCAGATCGACCTGGTCTTCTCCCGGGGCATCCATAAGATCGAGTTCTGCACGACCTTTAATCCCATCCGCTTGGCCGGTCGCATCGCTTCCCCCTCCTCCGTGGCGGAAAGGACCATGTACGCGACTCCGCTGACCCTCTTGTATTCCTGGCCGGAGGAAGGATATCACAGCAACCATTACCTGACGCCGGGCACGGCCGTGACCCTCAAGGGCGAATTGAACGGGTTCGATTACATCATCTGGGGCAGCAATTACTATTTTGTCAGGAGCGGGACTCTGGCATATTACTGGGAAGACAGCGTATCCTATGTCACGCCGTTCCCCGCTTACCCGGCCCCGGACGATCCGGGCACGGTGCCCTATCCCGCCGGACATACCCACACCTATGAAAACGGACAGTGCACCCAGTGCGGCGTCAAGGTCATCGGCCTGGGATACGGCGGCTTCATGGCTTTCACACCGGACAGCGTGAAGATTAGCGCCGGCGAGACCAGGAAGGTGTCCATCTCCAGGCGCCTGACGGCATCCGATGTGGCGAGGCTTTCCATCGACTATGACAGGAATATCGTATCCCTTTCCATCGACGATGACGTGATGACCCTGCGGGGCATTGCCGACGGGTATACCGACATCGTGATCACCCTGGACGGAACGCTGGTCGGCAGTCTTCCGCTCCAGGTGGGGCAGGTCACGCCTGCTCCCGATCCTGTGGTGGAAGGAATGCCTGCCCCGATCGATGCCGAGACTGTGTATCTGCCCACGGACGGATACTTTGGAGCGAACATTTCCCTGAATAATGTGGACTGGGCGGACCTGGACGACCTGAAGGCGATCCTTGCCGCTTCCGGCGTAGAAGGCGCTGAAAACATGGGCTTGGATGAGATCAGGGCGGTCCTTGCCGGGGCTGAGGACGACAACGGCGTTTGTTCCGCGATGGCCGATCTGATCATGAACGCCTATATCGGGCAGGAAGACTGCTTCTTTGATGACTTTGGCTATACCATGCGGGACGAAGACGGGAGCTTCCGCGTCAACATCCTGATGACGGACATCATCTTCACCCTGGGCGGTGTGCGCTCCGGAGACTTGATGGAATGCCTTGCTCAGTTCAGCGCCGCCAAGGGAGGCATCTTTGAGGCTGAAACGGTAGAGCTGATCTTCTTCCCGCTGACGGAGACCTATTTCAGCCAGTACGCCGGTGTGGGCGTCCAGATCGCGGCGCACGTAAAAGCCGGGACTCAAGCCGTTGATATCCCCTTGTACGACGCCGGCACGGCTTCCTGGTCCGTCAGGACCGTCGAAGCGGGGAAGGACCTTTACGCCGCGGTCGCAGGCGCGCTTTCCGGGGATGCGGTGCTTGTTCCGCAGAGCCCGGCCGTCGGCGCGGTACCGGAATATGAGGAAGTCCTGGCGGTGGAAGGCCATATGGGCATCTTTGCCGACGAATTCCTTACAGACGGAGAATTCACCGCCTTCGGTATCCGCATCAGGCTGAAATAAGAACCTTAAGGCACACCGGAAAACCACATCATTGCAATCGGCGGGCGTTTCCTGAAAAAGGCGCCCGCGTTTTTGCTTTTACGATGTTTTTTACATCTCCCGGCGGTATTCGATTGTTGCAAAAGGACGAAAGGTATGATATACTCTTATTGGTCAAAGTAAGTCAGGAATTACTTTGGCCGTGTCAAGGAGGGATCCGAATGCGTCTGAGCGATACGATCGAAGAATTTATCAAAACAATGATGCGGGAGGACCAGGAGGCCTGTGAGCTGAAGCGCAATGAACTGGCGGAATATTTCCACTGCGCCCCGAGCCAGATCAATTATGTGCTTTCCACGCGCTTTACGCCGGACCATGGGTATTCCATCACCAGCCAGCGGGGCGGGGGAGGCTATGTGCGGATCGTGCGCATCCAGGCTTCCCGGGTGGACAGGCTTACGTACTATCTCAACGAACGCATCGGTGACAGCATCGACGAGCAGCGGGCCCTGATCATCTGCCGGCAGCTGAAGGAAAAGGGGACGATATCTGACCGTGAGGCAGAGATCATGAGCGCCGCCGTATCCAGGGGCGCCCTGGGCGTTCCCGTGCCTGAAGACCTGAAAAACGTGCTGCGCGCCAGGATACTCAAATCCATGCTGATCGCCTCTGCCCGGCAGCGTCCCGCGGCGCAGGACAGCGGCGCGGAGGAAGATTAACCCCAACGGAGGATCATATGCTCTGCGAGGAATGCGGTGAAAGGGAAGCCGCCGTGGTCGTGACCACGGTCATCAACGGCGAAAGCACCTCCCGGAACCTTTGCCGGGAATGCGTAAAAAAATACCAGAAGGGCGGTGACGTGTCGGCACTGCTGGCGGCGATCCTGTCCAGCATGTACAAAGCCCGCGGCAGCAGCGGCAAAAGCTGCGCCCACTGCGGCATGACCCTTGAGGAATTCAACAAAACGGGCATGCTGGGCTGCGCCGAATGCTACAGGACTTTTCGCAGCGAACTGGACCCGATGCTGAACAGGATCCAGGGGCGCACCCAGCACGCGGGACGGCGTCCCCATACGGATCCGGCGGCCCTGGAGCGCGGCGACCGCATCATGAAGCTGCGCCGCGCCATGGAGGCTGCCGTCAGCGAGGAGGCTTTCGAGGAGGCCGCGCGGCTGAGGGACGAACTGAAAAAGCTGCAGGAGGGCGGCACTGAGGAACCGGCGAAGGAAGGTGCGGGGGAGTGACGGAATCCTTTACCGAAAAAAGAGCCCGGGGGGACAAAAGCGCGATCGTCCTTTCCAGCAGGGTCCGCGTGGCGCGTAACCTGAAGGATATGAATTTCCGCCCCAAGATGACCCAGGACCAAGCCGATGAATGCATTGACCGGGTGCTGGAAGCGCTGCGTGGGGACAGTGACGATTTCCGCTATTATCCGATGCGGGGGATCGACCCCATTGAAAAGCGCGCGATGGTGGAGGATCACCGGATATCCGCCGATCTTTTTAAAGCGGACGACCGGGGGGCCGCGCTCATAAGCGCCGACGGCCGGGTGGTCATCATGATCAACGAAGAGGACCATCTGCGCATCCAGGCATTTGCCCCCGGGCTGGACCTGGAGACCGCGTCAGGCCTGGCTTACAGGGCCGAGGATGTCCTGGAAAAATCCCTGAATTTTGCCTTTGACGAGCAGCTGGGATACCTGACGGCCTGTCCGACCAATACCGGCACCGGTATGCGTGCGTCCGTGATGCTGCATCTGCCCCTTCTGACCGCAAAAAAGAACATGGGGCAGGTGACTCAACTGGCGGCCAAGCTGGGCCTGACCATGCGCGGTATTTACGGCGAGGGCAGCGAAGCCCTGGGCTGCGTGTACCAGCTGTCCAACCAGGTGACCCTGGGCAAAACAGAGCACGAACTGACGGACGCGGTCAGCGCCGTGGCCGCGCAGATCGCCGGGATGGAACAGGAAAAACGCCTCCAGGCCCTCCGGGAGGACCCTGTGGCCTTCGAGGACCGGATCTCCCGGGCCATTGGCACCCTGAAGTACGCAAGGATGATGGACCTGAAGGAATTTTATCCCCTCTGGTCCGCGCTGCGGGTCGGCGCGGCCATGGGCAGGCTGCCGATGGACGTCAGGGAATGCGATGCGCTTCTGACTGAGGCGCAGGACGCGCATCTCTGCCGCGCTGCCGGACGCGATCTGACAGAACGGGAGATACGCGAGGCGCGGTCCGCCATGGTCCGCCGGAGGATCCGGGACCGGCTTTCGTCGGATGAAGATATATAAGATCAATAGTTTGGAGGTAGAACATGGCCATTTTCGGCAGATTCAACGAAAGCGCGCAAAAGGTGATCACCGGAGCCCAGCAGGCCGCGCTCCAACTGCACCGTAAATATGTGGGGACGGAGCATATGCTGATCGCCCTGGTCCGCGAGGCTTCAGGGGATGTTCCTGACCTTCCCGATGACGTGACGGCGGAAAAAGTCAAGGAGCAGGTGATCCAGCTGACCGGAGAGAGCACGGACTCGCCCCATCAGCTGGAACTGACCCCGAGGGTCAAGAAGGTGCTGGAAAACGCTATCCGCCTCAGCCGCGAGAAAGGCCATCCTTACGTCAATTCCAGCCACCTCTGGGCGGCGATCCTGCAGGAAAGCGACAGCGTAGCCGTGAAGGTATTGAAAAACCTGGGACTGGATGTCGACAGGCTGTCGGAGAGCGTTCTGGGCGCCATGAGCCAGCCTTCGGAGAGCGAGGAGGGCGGGCAGGCCTCCCAGTCCCGCGGGAAGAGCCCGCTGGCCTGCTTTGGGCGTGACCTGACCGAAGCGGCGTCCAAAGGCGAACTGGACCCCGTGATCGGCAGGACCGTCGAGATCGAGAGGATCATCCAGATACTCAGCCGAAGGACAAAAAACAACCCGGTCCTGATCGGTGAACCGGGCGTTGGCAAGAGCGCGGTGGCCGAAGGCCTGGCGCAAAGGATCGTTTCGGGCAGCGTGCCGGAAAACCTGACCGGCAAGCGCCTGATCAGCCTGGACATGGGGTCCATGGTAGCCGGCAGCAAGTTCAGGGGAGAATTTGAGGAGCGCCTCAAAAGCACCCTGGACGAGGTGCGGCAGAAGAAGAACGTGGTGCTCTTTATCGACGAGCTCCAGAACATCGTAGGGGCCGGCAAAGCCGAGGGCAGCATGGATGCCGCCAATATTTTGAAGCCTGCCCTGGCCCGGGGCGAGATCCAGTGCATCGGCGCCACCACGTTGGACGAATACCGCAAAAACATCGAAAAGGACGCCGCCCTGGCCCGGCGCTTCCAACCGGTCACGGTCAGCGAGCCCACCGACGAGGAATGCCTCGCCATCATGATGGGCCTCCGGGACCGGTATGAGGCGCATCACAGGGTGCGTATCACCGACGAGGCCCTCGAAGCGGCGGTGAGGCTGTCCAATCGGTATATCCCCGACCGTTTCCAGCCCGACAAGGCCATCGACCTGATGGACGAAGCCGCCAGCCGGGTGCGGATCCACGCCTTCACCGCCCCGCCGGACGTCAAGGAGCAGGAAAAGGAACTGGAGAGCGTGCGCAGGGAGAAGCAGGAGGCCATCGACCGCCAGGACTATGAAAAGGCAGCTTCCATGCGGGACAGGGAGGCTTCCCTCAGGAAAGAGATCGACGAAAAGCGCGGCGCATGGGAGAAACAGAAGAGCCAGGCCAAGGACACCGTGGGGGCCGATGACATCGCCGAGGTGGTCTCGGGCTGGACAGGCATCCCGGTCAGCCGCATGACCCAGTCCGAAGCGGAACGCCTTTTGAACCTGGAGGAAACGCTGCACAAGCGGGTCATCGGCCAGGAGGAGGCGGTCAGCGCCGTTTCCAAGGCCATCCGCAGGGCACGTGCCGGCCTGCAGGATCCCAAGCGCCCCATCGGGTCGTTCATCTTCCTGGGCCCCACGGGCGTTGGCAAGACCGAACTGTGCCGTGCCCTGGCAGAGGCGATGTTCGGCGATGAAAACGCCATGATCCGCCTGGATATGTCCGAATATATGGAAAAGCACACGGTCAGCCGCATGGTCGGCTCGCCTCCGGGTTACGTGGGCTATGACGAGGGCGGGCAGCTGACCGAGGCGGTCCGCAGGAAGCCCTACAGCGTGATCCTTTTCGACGAGATCGAAAAAGCCCACCCCGACGTGTTCAATATCCTTTTGCAGATCCTGGAGGACGGACGGCTGACCGACAATATGGGGCGCACGGTGTCCTTCCGGAACTGTGTCATCGTGATGACTTCCAACGCCGGGGCAAAGGTGATCACGAGGACCATGGGCTTCGGTGCGGGAGGCAACCAGGCCCTGGACTATGAAAAAATGAAAGAGAGGATCATGAGCGAGATCCGCAATCTTTTCAAGCCCGAATTCCTCAACCGTGTGGACGAGATCATTGTTTTCCACAAGCTGGAGGAGAAGCACGTCCGCGCCATCGCGGCCCTGATGCTGAACGAGGTAGCCCGCAGGATCTCCGCAAACGGCGTGCTTCTGACCTACGACGACGAGGCGGTCAGCTTCCTGGCAAAGGAAGGGACGGACGAGGAGTACGGCGCCCGCCCCCTGCGCAGGCTGATCCAGCGTACCGTGGAGGACGACCTGTCCGAAAGGCTGCTGCTCGGTAAGATCAGGCTCGGGGACAGCGTGAATATCACGGTGCGGGACGGAAAGCTGGAGTACATTCCCCTGTCCGGCGAGGAACTCAGGAAAGAGTGACCCCGTCACAGGGCATGGTCCGCCCGGACACCGGGATCTCCCTGCCATATCCTCTTCTGTGTCCAAGCCGCATCCGGCGCGGACCAGAAGGGGTGGGAGGGATCCAGGCCCAGGGGGAGGAAGACCGCCGCGCACAGGTACAGACTGCCGGTGGATATGTATTCCTCGCCCATGTCTTCCTGCCGGCCGCAGATGCCGATATAAAGGAATCCGTTTTCGTCGAAATTGTCAAAGGCCATGGTCCTTTCGATGACTGCGCTGAGGGCGCAGCGGACCGACTCCGGGGGTATGTCCCCGGGCAGCAGCCCCTCCAGCGCGGCCTGGGAAAGCATGTGGAAGCACCCGAACCTGTAGGTGCTGGAACGGCCGAACACCGGGTAGCTCCCGTCGGGCATGATCAGACGCTCAAGCACCGCGGCAAACCTTGATGCGCGCTTTCTCTGGACAGCGCGCATTTTTTCCCATTCCGCGTCTTCGCTCCATACGCTGTCCAGGATATCGGTAAGCATCGGATGGATCACAAAGCTGTTGTACATATCCATGTGGAATTCCGGCCCGTCGCCGTAAAATCCGTCGCCCTTGTACCAGTCAAAATGCATCCGCAGGGCCAGGTCCACCCTCATCCTGTCCCATTCGCAGCCGGCCATGCGAAGGAACACCTCGATCATGGCGCTGAAAAGGAGCCAGTTGCACACATAAGGCTTCCGGGTGCGGGTCTCCTTCATCCGGTCCGTCAAGGCTTTTTTGTCTTCGTCGGGGAGGAGGGACCACAATTGGCGCGGGGAGCGCAGGATGGCATGGCTGAGGAAGGCGGCGTCCACGATGGGCTGCTGGCCGGAAGAGAAGTTCATCCGGTCCCTGGTACCGGGCGTGACGGCAAAATGGATGGCCCTGCGCGCCATTTCGCGGTATTCCGTCCTGAGGGCATCCTCTTCCCGGGACAGGGGGGCGTCGGATTCGAGCCACGGCGCGATGCCGGTCAGGACGCGGCCGAGGGCTTCCAGGTAGGTATACTGCATGCGGTCTTCCGGCGGGAGCTTGCCCCGGACGGGAAGGTCCTGCTTAAGGCTGTCCCGGGCGAGAGAGGAAAGCACGGGACGGGCAACGGCGTCCATGACGCTGACCCAAAATGAGCGTGTAGATGACATGGCAGCCTCCTTTTTTTGAACTCTGTTAATATAGAATTCTCCGGGAAAGCCATTTTCCCTATGACGGGTACCGGGTTTGCGGAAAAATGCTTGTTTCCGGCATGGATACGCTGTCGGGAAACACATGCCCCGCCATCGCGGCGATGCGATAGGGGAAGAGAGGTAAACGTGATGGAAAGAAAGACGGTCAGGGTAGCCGCTGCGGCGGTCATCAGGGACGGACGGGTGCTCCTGTGCCGCAGGGGTTATGGGGACCTGAAAGGTTTCTGGGAATTTCCCGGCGGAAAGTGCGAACCGGGGGAGAACACGCGGGAGACCGTGGTCCGTGAGATCATGGAGGAACTGAGGATCAGCATCGAACCCGGGGAGCTTTTGTGCCGCGTGGTGTACGATTATCCCCTTTTCCGCCTGGATATGGATGTGTTTACGGCCTTCCTTCCCGGCGGGGAGCCGGTGGCGACCGAACATGAGGGGATCCTGTGGGCGGATATGGCGGACCTGGAAAGGCTTAAGCTCTGCCCGGCCGACGTTAAGGCCGCGGAGCAGCTGAAGGCTTTCCCGGGATTTGCCTGCGGCCAAACGTCATGAGATGCTGTTCGGATCGCTTTGCAGGCGGAGTACACCGTCACAGCGTCGGTTTTGATCCTTTCCCGGTCCTGCGTTGCCAACGGCTATGAAGGCGCTGCTTTCCGGCAAGGCCTGTTGCAGCCGGACGGACCGGGACAGAAGAACGGGGTATCGCGCGGAACATGTTGAAACATATATTCGTGACGCCGGATCCAAACGGGGGGCGTACCGATCCTGCCTGAACCCCTGAAAAAGCACGGAGACCATTCATTCCTGAGCCATGGCGGCCGCGCTTTGCTTTTTTCGACACTTGACACTTTTTTGCCACTGTGATAAAATGTGTAAGTCTCAATGTATCTGCCGCCTGAACACGACGAAAGAAGGGTTTAACGAAGAGTGGAACTGCACGGAAAGGAGCCGTTTCGGCTGGCGTTCAGCCGGACAGGTGTTTCTTTTTCGTGATGCAGGGCCGCTCTTTATCTATTT
>JAFWWK010000060.1 GCA_017523615.1 Clostridia bacterium | reverse complement strand
TTTAAAAAGGCTAAATGCCTTTTTATAGCGCCGAAGGCGCGTTCAGGATCGCATGAGACGGTATGACGCGCTTTGCGCGGCATGAGCGTGCGCAGCACGCGGATTCTCAAATTGATAATATCAATTTGAGAATAGTATCAGTGTTGGATGTTCTTGTCCCGCGCTTTTTCTTTTTCGTTCATTTTTTTGAAGTACTCCGCCTGGACCCGTGCGGCAGAGGCGATCAGGGCGTGGTCGTAATTGACTTTGGCGCGGGTGTCGGCGTCGAAGATCATGATGACCTCCTCCTCCGGTGACGACGCGGCCCAATGGGGGATGCCGGCGTGGTTCGGATCCCCGTTACGGGCGAAGGCCATCACGCTGTCAAAGATCTGGTTCTCCAGCTTTTCGGTGACGCCGTCGATCTGCGTATAGGGGGTAAAGGAAGTGTTGCGGAACACGAAGGGGATGTCGGCGCAGTGCCAGGGGGTGCGTCCGCCGTCCACGGGCATGTCCTGGTTGAACATGTAGGACCAGGTGCTCCTGTTCAGGGCGGAACGGCTGCGGATGTATCCGATCTCCGGGCCGCGGAAAACGGTATCCAGGTTCAGAAGGTCCATCATGGGCCTCTCGGGGTAGGTCGCGCGGAACAAGTCGCATACTTCGTCCGTCCCGTCACCGCCGAACAGCTTCCCGATGGTCTCCCGGGCCTCGGCATCCTTCAGGGACCGGTCGAAGGCGAAGGGCTGGAACGAGGAAAACTCCCCGAACACGCTTCCGACCATCAGCGGGATGTGCGCCGTTTCCTTCCGGAAGCCCGCCTGGGACGGATCGCCCAGGTAGAAGCGGTTCCGGTGGGGCCGGCCTCCGGTGTACCCGCCCGCGGCGGCGTATTCCCGGCTGAGCTCCATATAACCTTTTGCCAGCAGCGGATAGGGGATATCCTCCAGGCAGCGGACGCCGGGAAGATCCAGCCGCTGGGCCAGGTCCGTGACGAAGGCTTCGCCGCTGTGGGTCTCGTCGGCCATCAGCCCGTCCAGGACGCCGCTCATGTTGATGCCCTTGTGCCACAGGCCGTCGGCCGCGGGGGACTGCAGGAGGGTGGTCACCTTGCCGCCGCCCCCGGACTGGCCGAATACCGTCACGTTGCCCGGGTCGCCGCCGAAGGCCGCGATATTGTTTTTGATCCATTTCAGGGCGGCGATGATGTCGTCCCCGCCGGCGTTGCCGGAATTTTCGTATTCCTTGCCGAAGGCCGACAGGTCCAGGTAACCCAGGACGTTGAGCCGGTGATTGACCGACACGGCCACGCAGTCCCCGTAAAGCGCCATGTTTTCGCCCTCGTAGGCGATGTGCTCGATGGCGGATCCGGCGCTGTAGCCGCCGCCGTGGAGCCACACCAATACAGGGCGGCGCTTTGAGTCATTCCCCGGCGTCCAGATATTCAGGTTCAGGCAGTCTTCGTCCGCGGGCCAGAAACGGTGGGGCACATAGATCTCTCCCCGGGGCCGTTCCTGGGAAAGCAGCGGGCAGACGAAGCCGAAGGAAGTGCAGTCAAGCGCTTCTTCCCATTTTTTTACCGGCTCCGGAGCGTGAAAACGGCGTGCCGCGGCATAGGGGATGCCCTTGAAGATGTTGACGCCGTGCCAGGCGTAGCCCCGGACGGGTCCACGGTCGGTCTCGGCGACGGCGGCGGCGGGATCGTAGCGGAAGGAACTCATGGGCGGACTCCTCCTCTTCCAATGTCAAATTGTCATAAAACTCATGCTTCTGGGAAGATTCTAGCACAAAAAAGCGGGATTGAAAAGCGTCCGCGGATATCGTATACTTGAAAACAGGACGATCTTATATTTATCTGTCAGGGGAGAGAATACGATGGACCAAATGAATGAGCGTCCCCTTCGGGGGGACAGCGTGGAGCTGAACCGCCGTTATCTGGACAGTCTTTTGGTGGAAGGGCGCATCGTCGGGGCGGAGCATCCCGACACCCGTGCCGTGCTGTTCGGCCGTGAGTTTTCCACCCCCATCGCCACCGGGGCACTCAGTCACTT
The DNA here is from genome assembly GCA_017523615.1 of Clostridia bacterium. Classification (GTDB taxonomy): domain Bacteria; phylum Bacillota; class Clostridia; order Christensenellales; family Aristaeellaceae; genus RUG756. The sequence continues at coordinate 3,296 of JAFWWK010000060.1, read as the reverse complement.
AAAGTGCGGCATGGCTGCCTTTGCCGAAGGCGCCAAACTGGCGGACGCCCCGTGCTTTGTGGGCATGGGCAGCCCGGAGGAACTGAAGTCCATTCTTGCGACAGGCGCCGGAGTCATCCGGATCATCAAACCCTATGCCGATCCCGACCAGATCCTCTGCCGCATCGCCTGCTGCGAGGAAAACGGCGCCCTGGCCGTGGGCATGGACGTGGAGCACAGCGTGGACGTAAGGGACGACGCCGATTCCACCGTGGCGGGATACGCGATGAAGCTGCCGACCCTGGCGGACCTGAAACGCTATATTTCCTCGACGAAGCTGCCCTTTGTCATCAAGGGCGTCCTCAGCGTCCATGACGCCCTCGTCTGCCGGGACCTGGGCTGCGCGGGCGTCGTCCTCAGCCACCACAACGCCCTGATGCGCTGGGCCGTTCCGCCGGCGATGGTGCTGCCCGAGATCCGCCGGGCGGTGGGCGACGACCTTTGCCTGATCGCCGACGGCGGCATTGCCGACGGGTACGACGCCTTCAAGTGCCTGGCCCTGGGGGCCGACGCGGTGTCGGTGGGCAGGCCGCTGATGGAGCCCCTCTATCGCGGAGGCCCCGAGGGCATGGCGAGGGAGATCGCCTCTTTCACCGCGGAGCTGAGGACCATGATGGTCCGCACAGGCTCTAAGGATATAAAGGGAATCGATCCTGCGGTGATCCGTCCCGCGGCGTGGTGAACGCCCGCGGAAAGATCAGGACAGGGAACAAGGAAAAGACAAAGGAAAACAGTGCCGCTGCGAAACGAAAACGCGGCGGCGCTGTTTTATCAGGATATCATTTTAAAACAGCCAATGCTGTTTTAATAGCGCCGAAGGCGCGTATGAGATCGCATGGGACGTCATGCAGCGCATTGCGCTGCATGGAGCGTGCGCAGCACGCGGCATCTCAAATTGGCTAAACCAATTTGAGATTAGTTTCAATAGATGGTAAACATCTCCCGGATCTGGTCCAGGTCCGCGGTCCTCGTCAGCGCCAGGCGCAGGAGGATGGCGGCCTTTTGCGGCGAAAGGTTGTCGGCGGCGACCGTGTTTTCGCACAGGAGGTTGTCCGGGATGATGATGCCGTCGTCGATCCGTGAGGAGACGACCACCGGGACGGAAAGCTCAGTGATCACCTGCTTGTAGCTTTCGCTGAATTCCCCGGCCCCCGCGCCGGCGATCACGATGCCGCTGGATCGGGAGGCGGCAAAACGGAGGAGCTCCGGGTCCGCGTCCACAGCGAAATAAAGGATGGACACCTTCGGCAGCGCTTTCAGGCCTGAAATATCGAATTCGGTATCGGCGGTATGGCGCTTGCCGGGCGTTTCATACATGTATACCTTGCCGTCCCGGACCACGCCGATGGCTCCCATCTCGCCGGCGGCGATGGCCGTGACGTGGTAGGTGCTGGTCTTGGTGACGGAACGGGCGGAATAAATGCGGTCCGAAAAGACCACCAGGACGCCCTTGCCTGCGGCCGCGTCGGAGGAGGCGACGCATACCGCCTGGTACAGGTTCATGGGCCCGTCCGCCGAGATGGAGGTGGAGGGCCGCATGGAGCCCGTCAGCACCACGGGCTTTGAAGCCTTCACCGTCAAGTTCAGGAAATAGGCCGTTTCCTCCAGGGTGTCTGTCCCGTGGGTGATCACAAATCCGGCCACGTCCTCGTCCTGTGCCATGGCGTTGATGGTCTGCGCCAGGTCAAGCCAGATGGCGTCGGTGATGTCGTCGGAATTGATGTTGCACACCTGCACAGCCTCGATCTCCGCCACCTCCGCCACTTCCGGGATGCCCTGGAGCAGGGTATCGGCAGTAAGGCTCCCGGGCCGGTACCCGGCGGTCTTGGCAGTTGCTCCCACGCCGGCGATGGTCCCGCCGGTGGCGAGGATCACAACTTTTTTCCGCACAGGATCTCCTCCTTCCGCAAACGACGAAACACAGGTGACGGCCGCAGAGAGCAGGACCGCCAAAATGATCAGCGCTTTCCTGCGATATTGCCGATCGTGTTTTTCCCCTTCCTGATAACGACCTTGTGATCATCTCCTGTCATTACCCTCTCCCGGGCCCCATGAGGAGAACGCCTTTTTCCTTGCTTGCCTGCCTGAGGTCAGGAAAAAAGCTGTGCGGAAGGGGCGGGCGTGCGCCGATTCCTCACAGCTTTTTAAGCCGGATCAGTTGTTCTCGTCGGGATCGTCCTCGTCATCCCCGTCTTCCAGATCATCCTCGGGGGTTTCGGGGAACAGCGGCTTGTGGCAGCTGGGACAGAGGTAATCCTCGTCGAAGTCGAAATCGTCGATGGAAAAGGACATCGCGCTTCCGCAGTGCGGGCAGGAATACTCCACCGTGCGGTTGTCTTCCTCGCTTTCATCCTCCTCCATGTCCTCGTCTTCTTCCTGGCCGTCGAAGAAAGCTTCTTCAAGGTCGCTCAGGTCGTTGTCGATGCTTTCCACGTAATCGTCCAGTTCCTCGTGGTCCTTGCGGAGGCTGGCCAGCTCTGCGGCCATCTTGTAGACGATGTCGGCCAGCTTGGAAATGACTTTGCCTTCTTTGCTGTCCAGGTCCAGTCCGCAGCCTTCGATGAGGCCCAGAAGCCTGGCAGCGTCTTCGGACAGATTGCTCATGTTTTTCTCCTGTAAAGAGAGTCGGGTCGGGTCGGGGCAGCCCGCCATGCGGCGCTGCCGCCGGTAAGATCAGGCGCGGGACAGGTACTCGCCGTTGCGGGTATCGATCTTGATGACGTCGCCGATGTTGATGAACAGGGGGACCATCAGTTCGTAACCGGTCTCGCAGGTGGCGGGCTTGAAGGTGTTGGAAGCGGTATCGCCCTTGAAGCCGGGTTCGGTCTTGGTGATCTCCAATTCGACAAAGTTGGGCGCTTCCACGCTGAAGGGCTGGCCCTTGAAGTAACGGATGGTCACGTTGGTGTTTTCCTTAACGAAAACGATGGCGTCTTCCACCGCGTCCTTGCCCAGGGGCATCTGCTCATAGGTCTCGGGATCCATGAAATAGTACAGGTCCCCGTCGTTGTACAGGTACTGCATTTCCTTGGTCTCGATGATGGCGCGGGGCATTTTGTCGGTGGGATTGAAGGTGCGTTCCACCACCGCGCCGGTCATGACGTTCTTGATCTTGGTGCGTACGAAAGCCGCGCCTTTTCCGGGCTTCACATGCTGGAAGTCAACGATGTTCCAAACGCCGCCGTCCCATTCGATGGTGATGCCTTTTTTGAAATCTCCCGCCGTAATCATGCTTTGAATTCCTCCGTTTGCTTTTA
>JAFWWK010000059.1 GCA_017523615.1 Clostridia bacterium | reverse complement strand
CCCTGCTTTGGACTATACTGTCTCTGGTATTGTTTCATCACAAGAACATTATACCACAAAAAGTGCCTCCTTGCCTTTTTTCAAAGGTCAGAGGCACTTTTTGTTTCTTCCCGTTGGGTCTGTCACTTTTTTCACAGCCCCGTTTTGTAAATTGCTTTTCAAATTCGGCTTCCGTCTCCGGCCGGCATCCCTCATTTTTCGCCGTGGGCAAGGCTTTCCTCATATGCCCGTTTTTCTTCCCCGTTGATCAAGGCGTAATGATCCTCCTCGATCCGGGTCCATACCGGGGGATCCATCTCGTAGTGATGCACCGACGGATCATACCTGTAGACCCGCTTGTCCCTTTCCGTCAGAGGATCCGGCTGGGGTATGGCGGAGATCAGCGCCTTGGTGTAAGGATGAACGGCATTCCGGAATATCTTCTCTGTGTCCCCCATCTCAACGATCACACCCTTATAGATGACCCCCAGGCGGTTGGTGATAAAGCGCATGATGGAAAGATCGTGGGCGATGAAAAGGTATGTCAGGCCGTACTGTTTCTGAAGCTCCATCAGAAGATTCAGCACCTGGGCGCGGATCGATACGTCCAGGGCGGAAATGGGCTCGTCGGCGATGACCAATTCGGGGTTCATGATCAGCGTCCGGGCAATGCCGATGCGCTGCCGCTGGCCTCCTGAAAACTCGTGGGGGAACCTGGAAGCAAACTCCGGCGGAAGGCCCACGTCCAGCATGGCCTTGCGCACCTTTTCGCTCCGGTCCTTTTCGTCCGTAAAACCGCCGATGTTGTACAGGCCTTCGGAGACGATATAATCCACCTTGGCCCTCTCGTTCAGGGAAGCCATCGGGTCCTGGAAGATCATCTGTATATTGCGTATGATGCTTCTGTTGGTCTCCCGGTCGATACGTCCGCTGATCCTTTTGCCGTGATAGAGGATCTCGCCGGAGGTGATGGGATTGATGCGTATAATGGCACGGCCGATGGTCGTCTTGCCGGAGCCGGACTCGCCCACCAGGCCGAAGGTCTCGCCCTTATAGATGTCAAAGCTGACGCCCCTGATGGCCTCGAATTTTTTCCGTCCCTTGCCGAAGGATACGTGGATGTCCCGGACCTCCAGGATCTTTTCCCTGTTTTCCTCACTCATGGACATCCACCTCCTTCCACCTCTCCAGCATTCTTCGGATGACTGCCGGAGGTTCCATTCTCGGTGCGCGCTCGTCCAGCAGCCAGGACCGCACCCTGTGGGTCGGTGACACCTCAAAATACGGCGGTCTCAATTCATGATCTATCTTCAGGGCATAGGGATTGCGCGGCGCGAAGGCGTCCCCCCTGATCTCCATAAACAGGTTGGGAGGCGTGCCCTCGATGGAATACAGCTTTTCGCCCTTCACACCCAATTGCGGCAGGGATGAAAGCAGCGCCCAGGTGTAGGGATGCCTGGCGTTGTAGAACACCTCGTAGGCGGTGCCGACTTCCACGATGTCCCCCGCGTACATTACGGCGACCCTGTCAGCCACCTTGGCGACCACCCCAAGATCGTGGGTTATGTAGATGATGGTCAGACGGTATTTTTTTTGCATATCCCTGAGAAGCTCGATGATCTGTGCCTGGATAGTCACGTCAAGCGCCGTGGTCGGCTCGTCACAGATAAGGATCTCCGGGTTGCAGGCCATGGCTGTGGCGATCACAGCGCGCTGCCTCATGCCTCCCGAAAACTCATGGGGATATTGGTTATAGCGCATTTCCGGCATCGTAATGCCCACGTCCCTCAGGTACTCGATGGTTTTTTCTTTCGCCTCCCTGCCGCGCAGGCCTTGGTGAAGCTTTACCGCTTCGCAGATCTGCTTGCCGACTGTCTTCAGGGGATTCAGACTCGTCATGGGGTCCTGGAACACCATGGCGATCTCCTTGCCGCGGATCTTTCGCCACTCGTCCTGTGTGGTATATTTGGCCAGGTCCTGTCCCTTATACAGGATCTCTCCGCCGTTTACCCTTCCGTTTTTATCCAGCATGCCCATAAACGACTTGGTGAATACAGATTTGCCGGAGCCGGATTCTCCGACGATTGCAAGGCTTTCGCCCTTATATACGTCCAGGGAGATGCCCCGCACCGCCGTCAGCACCTGGCCGCGCAGGTCGAAAATGATGCTCAGGTCCTTTACGGACAGTATGACCTCTTTTTCTTCCATGGACGCCTCCTCAAACATGGTTCTTCGGGTCCGCGGAATCGGCAAACGCATTCCCGATAACGTAGAAGGAGATGGTGATGACGGAGAGGATGATCGCCGGGAAAATCAACTGATACCTGGAAGCGGGGGCCATCATCACGGCCCTGCCTTCGTTGATCAGGTTGCCAAGGGATGGGATGGTCACGGGAAGACCCAGGCCGATATACGTCAGGAATACCTCACTGCCGATGGCCTGCGGGATAGCCAGGGAGATCCTGAGCGTGATCACGGAAACCAGGTAAGGCAGAAGATTCCTGGTGATGACCCTTCCGGTGGGGGTGCCCAGGCAGCGGCTGGCCAGGTTGTATTCCAGGTCACGGATGGTAACGATCTGGTTGCGAATGAACCGCGCCATGGGCAGCCAGCCGGTGACGCACATGGCGAAGATGATCGTCCCGATACCGGGCTTGACAAGATAGGACACCAGGATCAGGATGATATTCCTTGGTATATTGTGGATCACGTTATAGACCTCTGTAAGCAGGCGGTCCAGGCTGCGGACGTATCCCCACAGGGCGCCCACAAGGATGCCTATCACCGCGTTGCAGGCCGCCACGCACAGACCGATCAAAAGCGACGTGCGCGTACCGCTCCATACCCTGGCCCACAGATCCTGGCCGATGGAATTGGTGCCGAAGATGAATCTGCCGTCCGGCGCATGGTTGGAGTCCGTCTGGCCGTTATCCAGCCAGTTGATCTCCGTGGGGCCGAGCTGCCCGGGAAACAGCGGCTGGACCATCGTAAACAGCAAAAGTACCGCAAGCAGGCACAGGCAGAACATGGCCACATAGTTTTTCCGGAAGGATTTCAGGGTGCTGCGCCAATAGGAATAGTTGCTGTATCCGCCCATTTCAGCTTGGGTGGGATCGTATGCCGCGGGAGAGAACATTTCCCCCTCTCCGCCAAGCTCACGGATCCTTTCGTCGATGCTGTCTTCGAGGCGTTCGATCTTTTTCTTCATCAGCGGTTCTCCTTTTCCCTTACCAGTTTGATCCTCGGGTCACAGATCACCATCAAAAGATCGCCGAGAAGAAGTCCGAAGATGCCAAGAGAAGAATAGATCAGCACCAGCGCCTGTACCAGCGGGTTGTCCTGCCGGGTGATTGCCGAAAGCAGCAGATTGCCCATGCCCGGGATGGAGTAAAGCGATTCGATATAGATGGAACCGGAGATGGTCAGCAGGATGCTGGCCGGCAGGTTCTGCGCCATGGGAACGAGAGCGTTGCGCAGCATATGCCCAAAGGTGATCCGCCTCTCGGACACACCCTTGGCCCGCGCAAACTTTACGTAATCCTTGTTCATCTGGTCAACCACATAGCGTCTTGTCCACATGGCGTAAGACGCGGTCCCGCCCAGGGACATGCTGATCACCGGCAGCCACATGGACGAGGGATCCCGGGCATTATACAGGATCGGAACGTTGAACAGTCCGGAAGCGTACAGCTGGATAAACAGATAATACACCGCCGCAGGCACCGCGTGAATGAAAATGATATACATATTGCCCAGTTTATCCGGCAGCCGTTTTTTGAACAGCGCCATCACCGTTCCCATCGGGATACCCACGCAAAGGGATATTCCCACGGACATCAGCCCGAAACGAATGGAATAGGGCGCTTTCTTTGCAATGATGTCCGCGATGGCCTTCTTGGGCTGAACGGTGATGGATTTGCCGAAGTTCAGGTGCAGCAGCTGTCCGTAATAACGGAAAAGCTGCACCGGGATCGGGTCTCTCAAGCCCATAGCCCTGAGCTCCGCTTCGATCTGGGCCGGCTCCATCTTATCGTATTTCTCGCCGAAATATCCTTCCTCCGGCATCAGGCGCATCAGGAAAAAAACCACCGTAGCGATGATGAACAATGTCAGAAGGGACTGAAGGAGCCGTTTTAGGATGTATTTGATCATGGGGATCTCCCCTTTGTCAGTGAGATGAAAACCGGAGGCGCGGCGGATACCATTATGTTATCCCACCGCGGCTTTGATGCCTTGAAAAAACTGAATGGGGGGCATGATAGGGAGCCCAGCCGCGGCTGAACCGGATATCATGTCCCCCGGTACGGGTCCCGGGATCAGCGCCTCCCGACAGGGGCTCGGATGTACCCGAACCCCGGTCAATAGCCTGCGCGTCCCAAAGCGGGACCTTTTATTCACTTTACCGGAATCTGATATGCGGCGCTTTCCTCCACATACGCGGTGCGGGCTGCGGCGCGGTCGATGAGGTACTGCTCCCTGAGAGCCTGATATTCTTCCTCGCTGATGGGATGATCGGACATCTGCGCAAACGCGATGGCATTGCGGGCACCGCCGTCACCCATCTGGCCGGTGCACTGGGTAAAGGGAACGATGCGGGTAGCCTGGAAGCCGCCGCCGCCGCGATAGCAGGGGATGATCAGCGCTTCGTCAAGAAGGATCTTTTCAGCTTCGGCAAAGGTGGTGTACCTCAGGTCGAAGTCGTTGGTGATGGCATTGGCCTCCAAGGCCTTCTTTTCCACATCGCCATAGCCGACGGATTCGTCGAAGTATTCTTCGGCCAGATAGAGCCTGCCCCAGTTTTTGCCGATGGAGGTCAGGAGCACGGGGTCAAACTGGCTCATGGGATCGGCGTAGTCGGGACCCCAGCCCAGTTCCAGCATGGCCCAGTCGCCGGCGTTGCGCACGTCGCTGTTGAAGCTGGAGCCGCTGTAGGGGACCAGGATGATGTCGATGAAATCAGTCCCCAGCAGTTTTTCAAGCTGCTGCTCGAGCACCTGGTAACGCTTGGAGGTAGTTCCGGAGGTGTTGTAGGTCACCTTGATCTTGACAGGGAAGGTCACCTTGCCGTCCAGGTCGGCCTTCGCGGCGTCCCTGTACTGGAGGGCCAGATCTTCGTTGTAGAGGAGGTCCTGGTCATAGTACATATCCAGGCCGCTGAGCTGCAGATAATCCAGCGCGCCGACGGAAACCAGATCGGCACGGGAATAGGTAGTCTGGGTGTTGGCCTGATAGTTCCACTGATTCAGGACCGCGTTGTAGGTGTAGCTGTTGAAACCATAGAAGAAAGCTTTGCGGAAATTGACGTTGTTGACGGCTGCCTTCCAGTTGTCGGGCTCATATTCGGCCTCGAAACGGGGATCGAAATTGAACATCAGCCAGTAAGACATGTTGTTCTGAGGCGCGGTGCAGTACTTGTCGCTGCGGGACGGATCGTCCATCCATTCTTTTGCGATGTCGTTGGTCAGGCTCACCTTGTCGGTATCGCCGCGCAGGAAGAGCTCGGCGCCGTTGGCGGTGGCTTCCTTATTGTAACGGTAGATCACGGTCCCGATGGAGATCAGGTCCGCGTTGATGTAATAGGGGTTCTTCTCCATGACGCGCTCATATTCGTATTCGTAGCTTGAGCAGTAATACGCGCCGTTATACAGCAGGTCTTCACAGCTGGTGCCATAGGTCTCTTCATGTTCGGCAAGGAAATCAGTGGGAACAGGATACCACACGTTGTTGCCCAGCATCCTCAGGAAATAGGCGCTGGGTCCGATCAGGGTGTACTGAAGGGTGATGTCGTCAAGGGCTTTGATGCCGACGGTGTCAAAGTCATCGGTCACCTTGTCGAAATAGTCCTTCGCACCGACAAGGTTATTGTACAGAGTGTTGGCCACGGACTTGGGATCGTCAGGGTTCAGGATGTGTTTCGCGGCGGTCACAAAGTCCCCTGCGGTCACCAGGGCAACCTTCTCGCCTGTGCAGTCCACCCACCACACGTCATCCCGCAGGTAGAAGGTATACACAGTGCCGTCTTCGGAAATGGACCAATTCTTGGCCACTCCGGGGCGCAGAAGGCCGAAATTGTCAAAATAGACCAGTCCCAGCTCGCAGTTCATAGCGAAGGTGGTCAGAGCGGTCAGGGTGCTGTCCACATAGTCGATGGTCTGCAGTTCGCTGGAGTACAGTTCAGAAAAAGTCGTTCCCGCGGCGCCGGCGGCGGTCAACGCCATGGAAAGCGCCAGGACAGAGACAAGGATCAGGGATAGGATTTTCTTCATTGGCTTTCCTCCTCATGTGTATGTGTTCTGCGCGGCATGACCGGCAACCGGGGAAGGCACCCCATCCTGAATAAAACATCCGGTCCGCATCCGTTTTCGCGGCCATCCGCTCGTCTGATGCGATTATTCTACCATAAAGATGAATAATATTCTTTTGATCTCTTCAAAAATACACAAAAAATACAGCCACTTCTTTTCCATCAAAAAAAGCCTCCCGCTTTGCGCGGGAGGATGAACATGCGGCTATCCGCTGATCACGGTGCAGTCCCCGTCGGGGAGGTGATAGGCTTCCAAATAAGCGTTCTCCAGGGGGATCCACAGGTCCGTGAACCGTTTATAGGATTCCGGGCTCTCTCTTTTCATCAGCCTCTCCCTTCTTACTTCCCATGGGGCTGTCACAAAAAGCGGGACATCCGCGTATCTGCGAACGGATGGAAGGAGCGCGTAGCTCCCTTCCAGAAAAAGCACCTCCGCATCGTAAATGGGATCGGCGGGTACAAAACGCCCGCCATGACAGTCGTACTTACTGTAAATGATGTTTTCGCCCTTTTCCCATGGCTCCAGGACTTCCCGGACCAGACGTTCATCGTCTAAATTTCCCCCGGGAATACGGAGGCGCTCCGGCGTTTTCATCCAATGAGGGATCACAAAATCATCGGTATGGACCACTTCGGCTGAGAACAGGCCGGCGAGGACGCCGGTCAGGGTGGTCTTGCCTGAAGCGCAGGGACCGTCCACGGACACAAGGATCCTTTTTTTCTTCTCCTTCTCCCTGATGATCCTGTCGACGGCGTCCCCGCAGGACACCGTCATCCCCTTAAGAACCGATTGTATTCCTTCCCGGGACATTGCAGCATCTGGAGAATTGTCTTTCAGGTCCTTTCCAGTCATTCTTTTTCCAGCTCCCGGCGTATATCTTCAAGGGACAGCCCCGTCCGCCGCGCCAGGTCCGCCAGATCGTCATATTCCGCTTTCCGCTTTTTTACGCCCATGCCCTCCGCCGTTTTGACCCGCACGGGACCCCAGGGTGTGGAAACAGTTTCGACCTTCCTGTCAAGCACATACCGGCTCATGTCCTGGCGGCGGATGCCCAGGGTGGTGGTATGCTTCATCATCAGCCCCGCCAGGGCGTCAGCATCATCCGGAAAGCAGATCACGTTCAGCTCCGTCCCGGGACGGCCTTTTTTCATGCCGATGGCCCGTGTGTACACATCCCTGGCCCCCGCGCTGAAAAGCCGCTCCATGGCAAAGCCGATCTCTTCCCCGGTCATGTCGTCCAGGTTGCATTCAAGACGGGTGATCATTTCCCTTTTTCCTTCGCTCTCCCCAAGGAATGCCCTCAGGCAGTTAGCCCGTTCAAAATCCTTTTTCCCCATCCCATAGCCCACTGCCTTCACTGCCATAACGGGACGGTCGCCGAATTCGGAAACGAAATGCTTCAGGAGCGCTGCGCCAGTGGGCGTGCACAATTCGTCCTTCACCTGCCCGCCGTAGGTCGGAACGCCGGTCAGGATCAGCGCCGTGGCGGGCGCGGGGACCGGGAGGATGCCGTGCATGCACTTCACATGCCCGCTTCCCACATGCACCGGTGACGCGATGACCCGATCCGCGCCGATCTCCTCCATCAAAAGGCACACGCCCACTACATCCGCCACCGCGTCCATGGTACCGACCTCGTGATAATGGATCTCGCTGACCGGATGGCCGTGTACCCGGCTTTCGGCGTCCGCGATCAGCGCGTATACGGCTTTCGCGTCGCTTTTGACCCTTTCGGATACGTCCAGACTGTCGATGATCCTGTCGATATCCGCAGGTGAGGCGTGATGGTGATGGACGTGATCATGTCCATGGTCGTGGCCGTGACCGTGGTCGTGGACATGGCCGTGGTCGTGATCGTGGGCATGGCCGTGGTCGTGGTCGTGACCGTGGTCATGATCATGGTCATGAACGTGGTCGTGAATATCTTCCGACTCCTCCTCCGCGCCGTCCACGGTCACCTTCATATGGGTCCCTGTCACGCCGCATTTGACCGCGGGCTCCGCCTCCACCCTGACGCCCGGCAAACCCAGGGAATTCATTTTTTCAAGAAACGCGTTTTTGTCCTCCGCCAGTTCCGACAGCGCGGCCATCAGCATATCGCCCGCGGCCCCCATGGCACATTCCAGGTACAGCGTTTTCATTTTTTCTCTCCTCCCAATCACGATGCGCCGCATTACAGGTCATTCCATGTTTTTCCGTTTTCCGCTGTTGAGTGAAAGCCCCGCCCGTTCCATCGCGATGACCAGGATCGGGATCAGGACCAGCTGCAGGATGATGCCCGGAACGGCCGTCGTAATCGCGCCGGAAATGAACAGGGCCCATGTAAAGGCGTTTCCAGTCACCCCCGCGATCACCAGTCTCGCGGCGCCCCAGACGACGCGTCCAAGGATCATCGCCGCAAGGAGCTCCGCCCAGATCATGCCGGGCTTATCCGAAAGCCTTGAATGAAGCCACCCCGCCACGCCGCCGTAGACCGCCAGCTCAAAGGACATCGCCACAGCGCCGGGCACCATAGCCGGCATGCCGAAGATCACCGACCGCATGACGGGCGCGATCAGGCCCACCGCCAGGCCCCAGGGCCAGCCGCAGACGAAGCCGCACAAAAGGGCCGGAATATGCATCGGGCAAAGCGCCTTTCCGATCTCCGGGATCTGTCCCGTGATCAGGGGGAGCACCATGGCGATGGCAAGATAAAGCGCCGAATACGTTAGCCGCAGGGTATCCGTATGTCCCTGTTTTTTATTGCCTCTTGTCATTTTTATCCTTCTCGCAAATCGTTTGGATATGCTTCAGGGCGTCCTCAAGGATGGCAGCGGAGCTCCCTGACACGCCCGCCACATAGGTGGAGCACAGGTTCATCGGGATCAGCACCCGGTACGCCGGGCTGGAAGACACGGCATTTGCCATGGCGGGCGATATCTCGCCCATCAGGGCGTCAGCAGTGGCGATCCCCAGAGGACCTACGATGATATCTGCCGAACGGCATGCGACGATCACCGCATTTTCACCGGTGGCCAGGTGGTCAGCACAGTCGGAGTTCATCATGGCGGATGTGGCTATGCTGTTTGTCCCCACGGCCGTGATAATAGCGGAGGGACAGGCCTTTCGGATGCTTTCGGTCAGCTTCCGGCCCAGGCGTCCGCCCTGCCCGTCGATCACAAGGATCCTCATTCATTTATCCTCCGTCTTATAATAAAATATACCCTCGGGCGCTTTTCCCGTGGCCTCCGTGCACAACAGGGCGATCGCTTCGTCCGGATCCTCATCGGCAAACAGTTCGGGGTAGGCGCATTTTGCCAGGATCAGTTCAGCCGCGACTGTCAGGTAAGGCGCTTCAAGGAGCTGCGAAGAGAGGATAAGCACCCTTCCGCCTTTCACGGCGGCGATGCCCTCCCAGCCCTTTCTTGAAACCATTTCCCGAAAAACCGTTTCCGCCCGGGAAACATCCGTCACGCCTGTGCCGAGGACGCCGCTTTCGACGGCCTTGACGATGACCCCGGGATCCTTCCGCGCCACCCAGCCGTCATCCACCCGCAGGTTTTCCTCCAGCAGCCGGGCGGATACGTCGTATGCCCCGGCATCCAGGATCAGGGAATGCTCGGGAGAGGATCTGTGCACCGTCACCCTGTCCGAAGGCGTTTCCCAGTACACGTAAACCCGCTTGCATTCAAACAGGGTCCCGAGCCTGTCCTCAAGGAGCGCAGTATAATACTTCAGCGCGGAGTCCGCTTCTTCCGCATCTTCTGACACCCCAAGGTCCTCCGCTTCGGGCGCGGATACGGTCTCCGTAGCCGTCTCTTCCGCACCGTCGTTCAGCCGGGACACCCGGTCCGCCGCTTCAGCCGCTTCCAAAGGCATGCCCGGTCCGTCTCCGGGAGTGTGGACATCACTGTCCCCGCCTGCCAGGATCTCAGCAGGAGCGTCCTCATCATACTCTTTTCTTGACGATTCGGGATTTTCCTGCGTTCTTTCCCCTGTCTCGTCGATTTCTTTTCCACCGGGGCCTTCCTCCGCCGCGGACGTACCGGTATCGGACGCCGGTCCGCCCGCGCTTCGGGAAGCAGTCTCAGACGGATATCGAACGCCCCCTGTCCGCGCCCGGCATCCGGTCAGCATCAGGAGCATGAGCAAAAGCAGGAGCGCTCTAAAACACCGCGGTTTGATCATACCCATAAGCAATCGATATACCTCAGTTTCAGCCGCCGGAAACCGTCCGCCCTCTGAAGCATGGCATTCCCGGTCTCCTCCAAAAGCTCGAGCGCTTCCCGCCTTTTTTCTTCCCCCGGGGCACGCCCGCTGTAAGCCGCTTCCTCAAAGGCCGCGGCGCACCTTGCAAAACGCAGAGCATACTCCGGCGAAACAGTCCGGGTCAGGCCTTCCGCCCAGTCCCGGCAGGGAAGGTTGCCCTGCCCGCAATCCATCGCGTCAAGCCATGCGATCACCCTGCCGAAGATCAGGCATATAGCCTCGGCTGTATCACCGGATTCAAACAGCGCCACAGTCTCCCGCGCTTTTTTTCTTCGTGCGTTCAGCGCAGCAAACGGCAGGAAGGGCAGGATGAGCAGCGCAAAGGCCAGAAGGATCAAAAGGACCGCCCCGGCCCAGTCTGTCCGGTCGGGCCCGGAGATCTGTTCCTCCCCGACAGAGACCCTGCGGTATTCCTTTCCCGTCCTTGCCCCTCCTTCGCCCTCCATAGGGGAAAGGATATGCGTATGCCGCGTCTCGGTGACCGATCCGGGCAGTTCGTCATCTGCGCCTGCGTCCGTCCCGGCGATCTCAGCCATCAGGTCCCTTGCCTTCTCCGACGCCGTTTCTGTGGCCGCATCCACCCCGGGGAAAAAGACAACGGTGACAAGAACGGCGGAAAGGACCGCCAGGGCCAGGATACGCGCGTTTTTCCTGATCGCCTCCCGGTCTCCCACGCACCACAGCGCAAAGAGCAGAAAAAGGGCAACGTTGATCAGGGGAGGCAGGCTCAGGCCGAAATACACCTGAAAAGCGGCTGTAAATATCATAAAGCACAAGGCCATCAGCCGGCTGCGCATCCGGATCATGGCCGCGGCAGGCCCTGCAAAGGCAAGGCACAGCCAGACTGCCGCCGGAAGGATCCCCTCCCCCTCCGGATGGGAAAAACGCGGATATAAGTATGCGTTCACCCTTTCGCTTTCCTCAAACAGCCGGTTGCATAAAGCGCCTGCGCTATGGCGAAGCCACGGAACAAGCAAAAGGCAGACCAGTGCCGCCGCAGGCCACAGGATCGTTAGGCAGAGGGCCATTCTCCGCTTTCCCACCGGAAACTCAACGGTCGTTTTTTCTTTTTCCTTTTCTGTTTCCGCCCGTTCCGGTTCCTCCATCCGCGTCCATATTTCGTCATGCCGGGCCGTCAGCTTCCAGTGGATCCGTCCGGACGGATCGCCCGGAACGTACGGACGCACCTCGGTGCCCGGATCTGCTTCCTGCGAAAGGAGGCGCCCGGGGGATAACGGATCCGTTTCCATGTCCGTCTTTTTGATCTTCTCTTCCCTGCCCTGTCGGCACAGGACCGCGCGCCGAAAACCGGGGATCAGCGCGAAACCCACCGTCAGGCACAGGACTATGCGCGTACCGGGGTTATTTTCAAAAAAATACAGGCATACGGCGGTAAAAAGCCACAAAAAATACCCGATCCGGCGTTTTGTCATGCTTTCCACCTTCCTGGAAAGCTGCGCCGGTCCGGAGACTGCGTCGTTTTCAGAAGATCCTCCAGAACGCTCTCCGCCGTTTCCCCGCTTCCCTCCTTTACAAGGATGCGGTGTGCGCACACGTCCCGGAAAACATCCCTTACGTCCGCCCCGACCGTATAATCCCGGTCGTCGGCCCAGGCCCTCGCCTTCGCCGCCCTGTCCAGGAACAGCGCTCCCCGGGGACTGACGCCCACCGATACGGCTTGATGCGCTCTTGAGGCCATGGTGAGCCTGGTGATATAATCCAGGACCGCTTCCGACGACTTGACCGCGCTCACTTCTTTCTGCATCTGCGGCACTTCATCCCCTGAAAGGACGCACCGGATCTCCTCCATCGGTTCCCGGTCCTGCCTTTCTCTCAGCATCGCCATCTGGGAGGCGTAATCGGGATAACCAAGGGACAGGCGCACCAGAAAACGGTCCATCTGCGCGTATGGCAGCGTCTGGGTTCCGGCGGCCCCCACGCTGTTCTGTGTTGCGATCACCAGGAACGGCTTTTCAAGGGGATACGTGGTCCCATCCACCGTCACCTGTTTTTCCTCCATTGCCTCAAGAAGGGCGGACTGGGTCTTGCTGGAAGCACGGTTGATCTCGTCCCCCATCAGGATGTTCACGCCGCAAAGCGCCCCGGGCCGATAGACAAAGCCGCCGGTGCCGCGGTCGTACATGCCAAAGCCCACCAGGTCCGACGGCATCACGTCCGGAGTAAACTGGACCCTGCGGCAGGAAAGCCCCACGGCGCGGCTCATAGCGCTGGCCAGGGTCGTTTTCCCGACGCCGGGCACATCATCCAGAAGCACATGCCCGCGGGCAAGAAAAGCCAGCAGGATCTTTTCGACTGTCTCCCGCTTGCCGGATATCGCTTTTTCTACTTCGTCCAGTACCTTTTCCAGCCTGCGTCTCATGCCTGCCTCCCCAAGCGCTTCCCATGATATACGAGGCGGTCCGGTTTCCCGAGGCCGCCCCGTTCGCTCCGGACGATCACCTGACCGTGATCCGTCCTTGGCTTTCGGAGTAATTGTCTCCGATCACGCTGTCAAGCTCGCTCCCGATATACATCCACACTACATCCCTGACCACAGCGGTGGTCACCGTGCTCTTTGGGTCCGCCTCCTGGGCTTCCCTGAAGACATAGGAGGAATCCATCCCGTTGAAATTGGCGTTGCTGGTTATGACCGCGTATACGGCTTCAGGATCGAAGGGCAGGCCGTTCACTTCTTCGATGGTCACCCTTCCCAGGCTCGCGGCACGGAACCAGTGTTCGCCGTAGGCTTCCCCGGCGTCATACGCGACAGATGTATCCACGGTGTAGACGATGCCCGACACCTGCATGAATGAAGCGCAGGCCGCTTCGGACCCCTCCGTCAGCGGAAGGGCCTGGGATGCCGCCTCCAGCGCCTCAAGCAGCTGGGCGCCGGTCAGATAGACCACGGCGACCTTATTGGGATAGGGCAGGACCTGCGCCAGTTCCTCCGCGCCGAAAATGCCTTCGGCGATGTCCGCGCGCAGGTTTCCGCCGTTCCACAGGGCGACGATATGGTCCGCACCGGCGTCCACAAAGGTGTTTCCCGCGGTGACGTCGTCCTCATCGAAGTATTCCCCGATGGTCCCGGACACCGCGAACCATCGAAGCGCGTCGGTCCACAGGTCGCCGAGATTGGTCTCGCCTCCCCGGGCCGCGCCGTTCGCTCCCAGGAGGGTGCAGCCCGTATAGGCGCGGAGCGTCGCATCCAGTTCCAGGATGTTGCCATGGGCGTCCGTAAAGGAAATGACGGTGCCCTCCGCCAACGCAAAGGACAGGCACATGCTCAAAGCAAGGATCATTGAAACAGCTTTCTTCAGGATATTCATTTTTCACCTCCAGATAAGTGGTCGTTTTCGCGCGTGTACGCAAAAAAGCTCCGGCTGCCATCTTGTGATGACCTGCGGCGTCTTGACGGCGCCGGTCGTTTTCCGGAGCAAGTGATTCTGATAGGCCTGCTTGTGCAGGCACGGCGGACAGCTTGTGCTGACTTGAGCGATTCTACCATGTTCCCGGACGCTTTGTCAATCACCGGGAATAAAGAGTCTCCACTCCACCGTGCCCGGCTGATATTCCTCAGCGCAGGATCACGCTGGTCTGGCCCTCGATGCGGAGCATCGTCCCGTCAAGGGCCGCTTCCCCTACGCCGATGCATGCGTGCAAAGCCATAAAGCCTTCGCCGCCGGCAACAGTCGTCAGATCCAGTTCAATGGTCCGCAGGGTGGTATTGTGGATCACCATCACCCTTTTCCCGTTCCATTCGGCGATATAGCCTCCCAGCTTGCTGTCGGGGATCAGGACGGCGGTATAGGCCCCCCGGGCGATCTCTGGGTTGGCTTTTCTTAACATGATCAGGCGCTTGTAATAGCTGTACAGGCTTTCCCCGTAGGCTTTCAGGCTTTTGACGGTGGATTCGGTCTGCTTGGCGGGATCATAGGTGGTCCCGACCGGGTCCCGGACGGTATCCCCGTCCCCCCACCGCATGGCCAGACGCCTGTTGGCGTCGGTATTCGCGCCGCCGCGGGAACCCCTGAGGCCGATCTCCTCGCCGTAATAGATAAACGGCGAGCCCGGCCCCAGGATGTACAGGTTGGCCGCGGCCTTCATCTGGCCGCTGGCCGCGGTCAGATAGCCCGAGGCACGGTCCGTATCGTGGTTGGCCACAAAGGGGATATACATCGCGCCTTCCCGGGCGTCGGAAATGCCGCCGATGTATTTTTCAACATAAGCTGTATACCTGTCCACATTCCCGGCCTTGGCCGTTTCTGCGATCAGCCCGCCGGCCTGGGAAACGGTAAAATCAAAGCAGTCCATGCACACAGCGTATTTTCCGGTGACACCGTCACTGTCCCACACCTCGGCTACCAGATAAACGTCCGGGCGGACGGCGCGAAGTTCGTCCGTGTACCACTGCCAGAATTTAACGCTCGATTCGGTGTCCCCGTAATAAATGTATTTTGCCGCGTCAAAGCGGAAGCCGTCCACTCCCAGGTCCAGATAAAACTTTGCCACGTCCAGCACGGCCCCGCGGACAAGCGGACTGTCGAAATTGAGTTCAGGCATGGAGGAGGCAAAATTAGATTCATAACTGATTCCCGTTCCCGCCAGATGGCTGAAACTCCGCCCCGCGGGCGCTTCCCCATCCGGAGCCCAAACATAAAAATCGTAGTAATCGTGCCTTTCATCGTGCACTGTCTGGGCGTACTTAAAATACTTGAACCACCGGTGTTCCGTGCCGGTATGGTTGATAGGCAGGTCCAGGATGACCTTGACACCCCTTTCATGGCAGAGCGAGACCAGCTCCCTCAAATCATCCATTGTGCCAAAGTCCGGATCGATGGTATAATAATCCGTCACGTCATATTTGTGATAGGACGGGGAACGGAAAATGGGCGTAAGCCACAGTCCCTCGACCCCAAGGCTCAGCCCTGACGCTGGATCGCCGTCATTCAGGTAATCCATGCGGTCGATGATCCCCCTCAGGTCGCCGATCCCGTCCCCGTCGGAATCGGAAAACGAGCCTACGAATATCTCGTAAAAAACCCGGCTGTTGTCATCCGGCAGGGCTTCCTCGGGGAAAACGACGTCGTCAATGATCGCTTCTCCCGTCCCGCTCAGGTAATACTTTTCGCTCAGGTCCATGGCTCCTTCGGCTCCAGCGCACCCAAGCACCATCCAGCCCGCGGCTGCGGCCGCGATGATCCGCTTCACCTTCATATGCCGTTCACCCGCTTTCGTTATTTTTTTACGTTTTTATTCCATGACCATGATAATCTCCCCGCCCGGGTTTGTCAAGAAAACTCCGGTCAAAGAAAGGATGCGATCCCATTGACGCCGCTTTACGATCCGCATGAAAAAGCGCTGGCCCGCCGAAGCCTGTCCCTTTGCGCCATGCTTTCCGCTCTCCTGGCGCTCGCAGCCCTCGCCGCCTGCGTCTTTCTGTGCACGGAGGTAAATGTCCTCAATGAGGGCAGCATTCGCCTTCAGGTCACCCTCATCTCCTCCGCCGCGGGATGGATCATCCTGCTGATCGCGGACATTTACTGGTTCCCCGTCCGGGCGGAATACCGGCACGCGGAGCGCATCCTGCAGAAAGAACCCGCCAGCCTTTCGGGCGTTGTCGAACGCCTCTCCGCTCCCCTGCGCATCCGCGGCAGTATCGATATCCGCGAGGTGATCCTGAAAACCGACGACGGAAACAGGCGCCTTCTGATCAGCAAAAAACGTTCCCGGGAGTTTCCCGGGCCCGGAAGCGCTGTCAGCGTCATGACGGCGGACGGCTTTATCACAGCCTTCGAGGTGCGACATGAATAAAGCAAAGCGCGTCCTTTCGCTGATGACCCGCATGGTCCTTTGGTCCCTGTTAAGCGCCCTGATATGGAATTTTATCGTAAATCTCCTCACCGACGTCCCTCCCCGGGACAAAGTGACCATCTATATCAGCTCCGTGGATACGGCCCTCCGGGACCGGGAACTGTCCTATGCCCTCGAGCAGGGGATGCCCTCCTCTGTCCGCATGGTGCGCTGCCATCCCTTTTCCTACCTGATGATCGGAGAGGATATCAGCCGCGGCGATCTGCTGATCCTGCCGGAAAGCGAAGCTGCCGCGTATCTGGACCGCTTCAGTCCCCTGCCCGAGGAACTGCGTTCCCATGGTCCTCTCTTCACCGCGGACGGTGAAACCTACGGCGTCCGTGTGTGGGACAGCGAGAGCATGTCGGGCTGTGCCGCGTCATACATCGATTATTCCTCGTCACAGGGCGACTGGTATCTTTTCTGCGGCAGGGATTCCCTCCATATCCCTTCAAAGGATGGCGGTGCGGACAGAGCGGCCTGCGGCGTAGCGGAAGAACTGTTCAGCCTTGAATGAGAAAGCCGCAGATCAGCCGCCATGGAAGGTTCTTGCCAGTCATTGCATCACGACATAACCTAAAGAGACCATAATAAAGCGAACCGATCCGGATCCTCCGCAAAATTTTGAGGG
>JAFWWK010000058.1 GCA_017523615.1 Clostridia bacterium | reverse complement strand
TTTGCCTCCCCTCACAGCGTTGTGGAACGTGTGGGCTGGGGGCCGGACGTCAGGAGCATCCGGAAAATCTTTGACGAGACCGGGGCGGAGCGGGTGATCTGCGGGCTGCCCCGCAATATGGACGGCAGCGAGGGCTTCCAGGCCGAAAAGGTCCGGCAGTTTGCCCTGCAGATCGAAAAAGCCGGCATGCCGGTGGAATTTACCGACGAACGCCTCTCCACCGTGGAGGCGGAGCACGCCCTCCTGGAGGGCGGGGTGCACCGCGGGGAGCGAAAAACAAAGGTCGATAAGGTGGCCGCCGCAGTGATCCTGCAGCGCTATCTGGATAAAGCGAGCAATGAAAAGGCCGCCCTGTCCGGGGCGGAAAAGGAGGAACCCATGACTGACGATACCGGCAGGAAGGATCCGGCGTTCGAAGAGGACGACGAGGATGACGAGGACTACGGCAACCAGATCATCGAACTGACCGACGAGGACGGCGTGACCAGCCAGTTTGAATACCTGACCACCGTGGAGCATGAGGGCAAGCTGTACGTGGTCCTGATGCTCCTGGACGAGGAAGCGGAGCAGGAGGACGACGAGGGCGAGGTCATCATCCTGGAGATCCAGAAGGACGAAAACGGCGAGGACGTGTACGCTTCGGTGGATGACGACGGGATAAGCGACGCCGTGTTCCAGAAATTCCTTGAGATCGTAGACGAGCAGGACGAGGAAGACGAGGACTGAACCCCCGCCCGGAGGATCAGGCCGGCTTATGAAGTTCCTTACGCTGTTTGACCGCGTGCGAAGGCAGAGCCTTCCCGCGCCCATCGGCCCCTCTGATGAGCGGAGGGGTCCTTTTTATTCGGAAAGCTGTCCTTCGGGGCAGGAAAGGATCGAAAAATGACGTACACAGGCTCCCTGGTCCGTCTCCGCGCCCTGGAAGAGGCGGACCTGAACGACCTTTGGCGCCACCTGAACGACATGGATACCATGCGCCTTGTCACTGACGGGCCCGTATTGCCTGCGACCGCCGCCGACGTGGAAAAGATCCTCATGGACCAGACGTCCCGTTCCGGTGGCGTGTACCAGTTCGCCGTGGAGGACCTGGAGGACGGGCGGTTCCTGGGCCGCTGCGGCTTTACGTCGCTGGACAGGAAAAACCGGCACGGGGAGATCGCCATCCATCTGGGGGAGGGCCGTGGCCGCGGACGGGGCGCCGACGCCGTCCGGGTGCTGTGCCGCCTGGGTTTTGAGGAACTGGGCCTGCACAAGATCACCGCCCGAACCTTCGATTTTAACCATGCCTGCGTCCGGTGCCTTGAAAAATGCGGCTTCGACCAGGAGGGCCTTTTGAGGGAGGAGCTCTACCGGGACGGCGCCTGGCACGGCATCAGGGTCTACGGACTCATCGCCCCAGGCGTTTGACTTTTCGGTTTCGTGCGATTATACTTAAAATCCACACCATCCCAGGGACCGGGCGCCTGCGCCCCCCGGAAAAGAGGCTTTGCGTGAATACCACTTATGTGTGCGGCCACCGCAACCCGGATACCGATTCCATCGTTTCGGCCATGGCCTATGCCGCGCTTTGCAACGCGCTGGGGGACAACGGCTATGTTCCTGCCCGGCTGGGGCACCTGAACGACGAGAGCAATTTCCTTCTCCGCCGGTTCGGGTTCCAGCCGCCGATGATGCTCTCCACCGTACGTACCCAGGTCCGCGACATCGATTTTGACCGTCCGCCGCTGCTTGGCACCAACGTGCCGGTGAGCCACGCCTGGAAGATCATTCGGGAAAATCCCTCTCTCAATTCCCTCCCCGTCACCAATGAGGACGGGACGCTGTACGGCATGGTGACGGCGGGCGGCATCGCCGAGAGCGACATGCAGGCGATCCATTCCCCGATTTTGCGGGAGGCGCCGATCTTTAACGTGCTTTCGGCCCTGGAGGGGCACGTCATCAACTGCCACGACGACGTGTTCGACAGCATTTCCGGCGAGGTGACCATCGCGCTGCCCACTCCCGGGGAACCCCTGAAGGGCATCGGCCCGGGCTCGGTCATTCTATGCGGCCAGCAGCCGGAGGTGATCGAGAAGGCCCTGCAGATCCGCGCCAACTGCGTGATCCTCTGCCAGAGCGACCTGGCTGAAAAATACAGGGGCATGTCCTCCGGGACCTGCATCATTTCCACGCCCTGCGACGCCTGGCAGGCGGCGAGGATGCTGTACCAGGCGACGCCGGTCAGCCGGATCGCCGCGGTGGAGGACCTGGTGTGCTTCCACCTGGACGATTTCCTTGACGACGTAAAGGAAGCCGTCCTGCAGAGCCGCTACCGTTCTTACCCTATCCTGGACGCGGACGACCGCGTGGTGGGCACCCTGAGCCGCTATCATCTGCTGCGGCCCAACCGCAAGCGGGTGGTGCTGGTGGACCACAACGAGGTGGGCCAGTCCGTTCCCGGCCTGGACCAGGCCGAGCTGGTCGGCATCATCGACCACCACCGCCTGGGGGACGTGCAGACCGGCTATCCGGTCTTTATGCGCAACGAGCCCGTAGGCTCCGCCACCACCATCGTGGCCACCATGTACCAGGAGCACGGCCTGATGCCGGGGGAAAAGCTGGCCGGCCTGATGGCCGCGGCCATTGTCAGCGACACCGTCATGTTCAAGTCGCCCACCACCACCAACCGGGACCGCCGTATTGCCGAGCGCCTGGCCCGCATCGCCGGCCTGGACCTGGAAAGCCTGGGGCACGATGTGTTTTCCGCCAGCTCCGCCGATAAGCCCGCTTCGGTGCTGCTGAAGACCGACTTCAAGGAGTTCCACCTGGCGGACCACCGCCTGGGCATCAGCCAGATCACCACCATGGATTCCGCGCATATGCTGAAAAGGAAGGCTGAATTCCTGAAGGAGATGGGCAGGATACAGGAAGAAAAGAACTATGACATGGTGCTGCTCATGATCACCGACGTGCTGCTTGAGGGCACGCAGCTTCTCTTCCTGGGGGACAGGGAGATCATCCGCCAGGCTTTCAGCGGCGTCGAGGTGGGGGACCACACCGCTTTCCTCAGGGGCGTGGTGTCGCGCAAAAAACAGATGGTCCCGGCGCTGGCCCTTCTGTGGGGCTGATAAACAAAAAATACATGTCCGAGAGGAAATGCTTTTATGAACGGAATGAAAAAAAACGGCGTTTTGTCTTTCTGTGCCCGCCTGCTTGTCCTTGCCGTATGCGCCGTTACGGCGCTCGCGCCCTGCTGCTCTACGGCGGATGACGCCGCGGAGGCAGATAAAGTGAAGATCGTGATCACCGTCAGGGACTACGGCGACATCACCTGCGAACTGTATCCGGACATCGCTCCGCTGACGGTCGCCAACTTCCTTTCCCTGGCGGACAGCGGCTTTTACGACGGCCTCACCTTCCACCGGATC
The DNA here is from genome assembly GCA_017523615.1 of Clostridia bacterium. Taxonomy (GTDB): domain Bacteria; phylum Bacillota; class Clostridia; order Christensenellales; family Aristaeellaceae; genus RUG756. The sequence continues at coordinate 9,714 of JAFWWK010000058.1, read as the reverse complement.
ATCTCCGGCTTCATGATCCAGGGCGGCGATCCCAACGGCAACGGTACCGGGGGCAGCGGCGTGCGTTTGAAGGGTGAATTCGCCGCCAACGGGTTCAATAATCCCCTGTCCCACACCCGGGGCGTCATATCCATGGCCCGCGCCAGGAATTTTGACAGCGCTTCCAGTCAGTTTTTTATCATGCACGCGGACGGGACTTATCTGGACGGACAGTACGCCGCCTTCGGAAGGGTCCTTGAGGGCATGGAGGTGGTGGACGCCATCTGCCGGAACACGCCGGTGGCCGACGGCAACGGCACCGTCCCCCAAGGGTACCAGCCCGTGATCGAAAGCATCCGGCGGGCGGAATGAACGCGCCGGAAAAGTGAAAAACGATGATCCGGGCCCCCGGAGCATGGCCGTCGGCAATGCTCCGGGGGCCCGGTTTTTGACGTTGCGCCGGGATTTTTCGTTCACGATTTGTTTACAGGGATCCGGGAACGGTTATCCGGGAACGGTCGTTCTATCACCGGAACACCGAACGCGAAAGGAGGCATTCCAATGTCCGGGATCATGATCTCCCTGCTGCTTGCCCTCGCCGTCTACGGCTATTCCGTATTCAAGGCCGAAAAGAGCAGCGGCATCTGATGCAAAAAAAGGAGCGCCCGAAGGCGCCCCGCATGTCCGGAACGATCAGTTCTTCAGCTGGTTTTTGCGGTCCAGGCTGGCCATGTACCAGGCGACGGCGAAGCCGATGGCCATCATGACCAGGCTTAGGATGATGGTGACCGCGTTCAGGGTGGGCATTACCTTGCCCTCCTCGGGCCGGAAGGCGGTCCAGACGATGGCTACGGGGCTGGCCAGCACCAGGCCCATGATGGCGCAGTAGGTGAGGCCCTTCCATTTTTTAAACAGCATTTCCAGCAGCTTCGACACGCCGAAAATGCCGCAGACGATGCCGAGCGCAAAGGGCAGGAGGACGCCGGCGGCTTCGCCCAGGCCGTTTTCCAGGTGCAGCGAGCCGGTGACCACGCCGTAATACCCCGCCAGCATCAAAAGCATGCTGCCGGAGACCCCGGGGATGACCATGGCTGCCGACACCACGCAGCCCAGCAGGAACAGCTTGACCATCTCGCCGAAGCTCAGGCTGAACGCCACGTTATTTACGCCGGCTGTGGCCTGCTGCAGCACGATCAGACCAAAGAAGATCACGAACAGGATAAGGCCGGGGAGGCCTTTTTTTTCGTCCTTCATCTGGGCCCAGATCATCGGGACGCTTCCCAGGATCAGCCCCACGAACAGGCAGGCCGTGGGCAGAGGCTGGGTCTGCAGGCCCCACTTGATGGGGTAGGAAAGCCCGACGATGCCGATGCCCATCCCGATGACATAGGGGAGCAGGGTCAGGACGCTCTTTTTGAATTCCTTGAAAATATGGGTGATGCAGTGGATCAGGGTATCGAAAATACCCATGGAGACCATCATGGTCCCGCCGCTGACGCCGGGGATGATGTTGGCCACGCCGATGACGATGCCTCTGACAACGCTGAGGAGGGTCTCTTTGAATTTCAAAGCTTTCGCCGCCTTTCGTGATGGAATGACTTAAGCATCATAGTAATTCATCTTCTCCGGAAAAGCAAGCCAAAAGCTGTTCAATGCCCGGGATTTGGCGTATAATAGAAAAAAACCGACGGAGGGTGAGGACATGGAACGGCTGGATGGGCGCGCCCCGGATGAACTGAGATTCCACAGGATCATACCCGACTACGTACGCACCGCCGCGGGCAGCTGCCTGATCGAGACCGGGGGCACCCGTGTGATCTGCACCGCCAGCGTAGAGGAGGGGGTCCCCCCGTTCCTGCGCGGGCGGGGCGAGGGCTGGCTGACCGCAGAATACGCCATGCTGCCGGCATCCACCGGGAAGCGCAAAAGCCGTGACGGCGTCAAAAAGGACGGCCGCGGCGTGGAGATATCGCGCCTTATCGGCCGCAGCCTCCGCCAGGCGGTGGACCGCCGCCTGATGGACGGCTGGACCATCATCATCGACTGCGACGTGCTGGAGGCCGACGGCGGCACCCGCACCGCCTCCATCACCGGCGGGTTCGTGGCTCTGGTGTGCGCCGTGGACCGGATGATGCGCAAGGGCCAGCTGAAGGAGAGCCCCGTCCGCAGGCAGATCGCCGCGGTCTCCGCCGGCGTTGTGGACCAGGCGCCCTGCCTGGATCTGTGCTATGAGGAAGACTCCCGGGCCCAGGTGGACATGAACTTCGTCATGGACGATTCGCTGCGTTTCACCGAGATCCAGGGCACCGGCGAGGGCCGGACTTTCTCCCGGGACGAGATGGACCAGCTGACTGACCTGGGCGAGGTGGGCTGCCGGGAACTGATGGACCTGCAATTGAAGGTCCTGGGGGACCGCAGAAAATGGATCGCCCCGCCCCGGACCATCGTGCTGGCTTCCGACAATCCCCACAAGGTGAAGGAACTGAGGGATATGCTGGGCGAAAAATACCGGGTGCTCACCATGAGCGAGGCCGGCTTTGAGGGCGGGATCGACGAAAACGGCGAGACCTTTGAGGAAAACGCCCTGATCAAGGCCCGGGCGGTCCGGGACGCCACCGGGTTCCCCGCCCTGGCGGACGACAGCGGGCTGAGCGTGGACGCACTGAACGGTGAACCCGGTGTGCACAGCGCCCGTTACTGCGGCTATCACGGCGACGATAAGGCCAACAACGATCTTTTGATCTTCCGGCTCACCGGCGTCCCGGCCGAAAAGCGCACCGCGCGGTTCGTCAGCTGCGTGGCCCTGTGCCTCCCCGGCGGGGAGGAAAGGGTGGTGCGCGGGGAATGCCCCGGCGTGATCACCTTTGAGCCCCGTGGGACGGGCGGCTTCGGCTACGATCCCTATTTTGAGACCGTCACCGGCGAGACCTTCGCCGAAATGGACGCCGACAGCAAAAACAAGATCAGCCACCGTGCAAAAGCCATGGCCCAGATGCTGCCCATCATCGGGGAGGAGATCCAATGATCCGCCGCTACCTGGTCCTGTCCGACAGCCACCGTGCCATCGGCGTCCTGGAGCAGATCCTGATGGCGGCCGAGGCCGAGGACAGATTGGACGGCGTCATCCACCTGGGGGACGGGTACGACGACCTGCGGTCCTTCGAAAGGCACCTGCCCCCCATTCTGCGGGTACCGGGCAACTGCGACCGGACGCCATGGAACATTTCCCAGGACCGGATGATCCTGACGGCGGAATTGAACGGCGTCCCGATCCTTGCGACCCATGGGCACATGCTGGGGGTACGGCAGGGGACCGACGTCCTGAAGGCCCGGGCCATGGCGGAAAAATGCCGCGTAGCCATGTACGGGCATACCCACACGCCCTGCCTTAAGGAGGAGGACGGCGTCCTGATCCTTAATCCCGGGGCGGCCATGGACCATCATTACGCGTACCTGTTCATCGGCGACGGAGGCGAAGTGTCGGCCGAGCTCCGTTGATTTTTGTCCCGGAGGAAAAACAACATGCCGGATGCGTTCAAAAAAGGCCTGCGGGACGGCGTCCCCATTTTCCTGGGTTACTTTTCGGTGTCCATCGCCTTCGGCGTCCAGGCGGCGGGGAAGGGACTGACCCCCGTCGCCGCCATGATCATGTCCCTGACCAACCTGACCAGCGCGGGCCAGTTCGCGGCGCTGGATGTGATCACCCGGGCGGGGACACTGTTGGAAATGGCCCTGACCACCCTTCTGATCAACCTGCGCTACCTGCTGATGTCATCGGCCCTCAGCCAGAGGATGGCCCCGGACGCTTCCCTTGCCGGACGGCTGATCGCCTCCTACGGCGTTACCGACGAGATCTTCGGCATCTCGGCGGCGCAGAGCATGCCGCTTGAATGGACCTATATGCTGGGCGCCATCGTGATGGCGGTGCCCGGCTGGGTGGGCGGCACGGCGGTCGGCGCCCTGGCCGGGGAGCTTTTGCCCCTGTCGGTCACCCGTGCCCTGGGCGTGGCGCTGTATGCCATGTTCATGGGCGTGGTGCTGCCGCCGACAAAGAAAAACCGCGTCCTCGCTTTCCTGGTGCCCCTGTCGATGCTGGCCTGCTGGGCCTTCACCCGGCTCTTCCCCGCTGTGCCGTCGGGTTACAGGATCATCATCCTGGCCGTTGCGCTGTCCGGCGCGGCCGCCGTCGCTTTTCCTGTGCGGGAAGAAGACGGGGACGAAGGCGCGGCGGCGGAAAACAACCGCCCGTAAAGTTTTTCCTGCCTTTAACGGCGCCCGGACATCATAAGAGTACGCCTTTTCTTAAACTTGATCCGTTTTATTAGGAGAACGCATGAGTCCGTACCTGTACATCCTTGTCATGTCGGGGGTCACCTATCTTGTCAGGGCATTGCCGCTGACTCTGATCCGCCGCCGGTTCAAAAGCCCGTTCCTCAGGTCCTTTCTGTTCTATATGCCCTATGTGACCCTCAGCGTCATGACTTTCCCCGCCATCCTGTCGGAGACCGGGAGCGTCATCAGCGCCGCCGTCGCCTTTGCGGTCATGATCGTCCTGTCCTTCAGGACCCGGTCGCTGATCCTCGTGGCGGCCTGCGCATGCGCCGCCGTGTTCCTGGTGGAAATGATCCCGGGCGTCGTGCCCGCCGTATAGCGCTATATCGTCGCGAATTAAAAAAGAGGAGTCGATCAAAAATGGAATTCAGCCTGTCCTTTCTTTCGGATCCCAGGATCTTCAGCGTCGGGCGGATGGCCCCCTGCTCCGACCACGATTTTTACGCGGACGCGAATGAAGCCGCCCGGGGCGGATCCTCCCGGGTCCGTTCCCTGAGCGGCGTATGGAAGGCGCATTTTGCCCTGCGGCCTGCCGACGCGCCGGACGGGATACTTACGGACGGCGCCGGGGACGCATCCCTCCGGGACATCCGGGTGCCCTGCGAGTTCCAGCTGGAAAACCCCTCCTGGGATCCGCCCCATTACGTCAATACCCAGTATCCCTGGGACGGTGTGGAGGATCTGGTCCCGCCGCAGGTGAGCGAAGAATACAACCCCACGGTCACCTGCGTTAAGCATTTTGACCTGTCGGGCGAAGACCTTAAATGCGGGCGGATCGTGTTGTGCTTCGGCGCGGCGGAGGCCGCCCTGGCGCTGTGGGTCAACGGGAGCTTTGTCGGCTACAGCGAGGATTCCTTCACGCCCCACCGCTTTGACATCACCTCCCTTGTACGGGAGGGGGACAACCGCCTCGCGGCCCGCGTCTTCAAGCGGTGCACCGGCACCTGGATGGAGGACCAGGATTTCTGGCGCTTCTCGGGCATCCACCGGGACGTGACGCTGGAATTCCACGGCCTCTCCCACCTGAGGGACGTGTTCGTCCATACCCCCCTGAACGATGATTTTTCCCATGCCCGCCTTGAAGCCGAGTGCGCCTTCGACCGGCCCGCGGGCAGGGTGGAATGTGTCCTTGAGGATCCCTGCGGCCGGGAGATCGGCCGGGAGACCCTGGACGCGGCGGAAACCCTCACTTTTTCATTCGACGTGGAAAAACCCATGCTTTGGAGCGGGGAGACGCCGCACCTTTATACCCTTACCTTCATTCTTTCGGACGGCGGGGAGACTTTGGAGGTCTGCCGCACCGAATGCGGCATCCGCCGGTTCGAAATGAAGGATAAGATCATGACCCTCAACGGGAAGCGCATCGTGTTCCACGGCGTCAACCGCCACGAATTCGACTGCGATCACGGCCGCTGCGTCCCCTTATCCACCCTGATGAAGGACATCCACGACCTAAAGGCCATGAACGTCAACGCGGTCCGCACCTGCCATTATCCCAACGACCCCAAATTCTACCGCATGTGCGACCGGTATGGGCTGTATGTGATCGACGAGACCAATATCGAGACCCACGGCACCTGGGCCCGCCGGCCTTTTGATATGTCGCGGGTGGTCCCTGGGGACCGGGAGGAATGGCTCGGCGCGGTCCTGGACCGGGGCGCGTCCATGCTGGAGAGGGACAAGAACCATCCCTGCGTCCTTTTGTGGAGCTGCGGCAACGAATCCTTCGGCGGGAAGGACCTGTGGGAACTTTCGGAATATTTCCGCCGCCGCGATCCCTCCAGGCTGGTGCATTACGAGGGCGTGCGCAACGACACCCGCTATCCCGACACCACCGACGTTTTCTCCCGGATGTACGCCAAGGTAGCCGATATCGAGGAGTACCTGGAGAACGATCCGCAGAAGCCCTTCATGAACTGCGAATACACCCACGCCATGGGCAATTCCTGCGGCGGCATGCACCTGTACAGGGAGCTGGAGGACAAATATCCCATGTACCAGGGCGGCTTCATCTGGGATTACGTGGACCAGGCCCTCAGGGTGCGCATGCCGGACGGCCGGACGCAGCTTTGTTACGGCGGCGATTTCGGCGACCGTCCCAACGACAACAATTTCAACACCAACGGCATCATCCTGGGGGACCGCACCTGGACCCCCAAGGTGCAGGAGGTCCGGCACGTGTTCCGCTCCGTTTTCCTGGAACCCGGGAAGGACGGCGTCAGGGTCACCAACCGGCGGCTGTTCACATCTCCGGACGACTGTGAGATCCGTTGGGAGATGCTCCTTGATGGCGAGGCCGTCCGTTCCGGCACCCTCGGGATCCCCTTCCTCGCCCCCGGCGAAAGCGTATTGCTCCCGCTGGACCTTTGCCTGCCCGAGGGGGAGGGCGAGGTGATGCTGACTGCGCGGATGTGCCTGAAGGAGGCGTCGCCCATCCTGGAAAAGGGCGCCTGCCTGTCCGAGGGCTGGGCCTGCCTGAGGGAGCGCAGGGCTGCGGACGTCGTTCCGTCTTCCGTGCCCCTCATCCGGGGCGACCACAATGTGGGCGTCCGGCAGCCGGGGCTGAAAGCCCTTTTCTCCCAGTCCATTTCCTCCCTGAAGGACGCCTGCGGCGGGGAGACCCTGATCTCCTGCCCCAGGCTGAGCCTGTTCCGCGCTCCCACAGACAATGACTGGGGCAACCGCTACGCCCTTCGGCAGGGCGTGTGGCATATGGTGTCCCGGTATGCCTTCCCCGAAGGGCCCTTCGTCAACGAGGACGGGGAGATCATGGTGAAGTATGCCTGCGCCTCCGTCCTGGGGGATAAGGAGATCCGCCTCACCTTCCTCCCCACCGCGGACGGGCGCCTTCTTGTGACGCTGGACTTCCCCGGCGCCGTGGGACAGTGCGACCTGGCCGCCCTGGGACTGAGCCTGGAGCTGGATCCGCGGCTGAGGAACGCGGCTTATTACGGCTTCGGGCCCGACGAAAGCTATATCGACCGCCGCACGGGCGCCATGCCCGGCTTCTGGCGTTTCCGCGCCGACGAGGGCCACACCCGCTACTGCCGCCCCCAGGAAAGCGGCAGCCGCTTCGGCGTGCGGCGCATGGATGTGACCGACGATCAGGGGCACGGGATCCGGGTGGAAGCCCTGGATGAACCGCTGGAGGTCTCCGTCACCGGCTACCTGCCTGAGGAACTGATGGCAAAGCACCACCCCGAGGAGCTGTCCGCCCCCACCCACACCATCCTGGACGTGGCGGCCTTCCGCAGGGGCGTCGGCGGCGACGATTCCTGGGGCGCGCCGGTGCTTCCGCAGTACACCTATCCTTCCGACAAAGCGTACCGCCTCCGGTTCCTGCTGTCGGGGATCTGAGGTCAAAGGACACAGGGCGGTTCTCTGTTCCGGGCATCAGGCCGCGGCAGATGGGGCCTGCGCGGCCCCAAACCCCGCGGCAAAGGCTTCGCCCCTGCACCCCGATCAGGCGAACAGCTTGTCCGCTGACAAACGGCAGTTTCCGCCTGCCTGTAAAAACGGTTTGCGCTCCCACTCGTTCCTGTTCCGTGACGGACAGAAAACAACTCCCGCCCCGCGGCATATGCCGGGGACGGGAGTTGTTTCAATGATACAGGGCAGCGCTTTGCGCGGCGGCGTTTGTTGAGATGCGTTTCTTCAGCGTTTGCGGTCCGTTCGGTTTCAGCCGTTCGGATGCGCGGCGCTGTACCCGTTTTCAAAGTCCCTGCCCGCATCGAATGCCGCCATGTCGGACTGGGAAAGGTCGCCTTTACCGTCGAAGCGGTAAAAGCGCCCGCTTTCGGCGGCGAATTCAAGCACGCAGTAATCCTCGTCCTCGACGCCTTTGGGATAGTATTTTTCGTCGCCTTCGTTCCAAAGGAGTTCCCTGTATTCCCTTTCAAAGTGCGCCGTGATCTTTCCGTACAGGCACAGCCCTTCAAAAGCCGTGTCGTCCGAGAAATACAGGCAGGCGTTTGGGTTTTTTTGCAGGCTTCGCACATGAGCGGAGCTTGTATTTGTCGAGATCAGATGCCTGCCAAGGCCCCTGTGCCATACGCAGAATACCCTGCGGACGCTGGGCCTTCCCATTTCGTCCGTATAACCGACGGTCGCAAACAGGGAACGGTTCACAAGATCCATCAATTCATCGGCGGTCATGGGTCCCCCTCCTTAAAAAACCGGATAAGCATACACGAAATAAAACGATATTCCGACCATATCGGAAGACAGGAATTACGGGGACAGGGTCAGAACGCCCGCGCAGAAGGAGACCCGTGTAAACGCAAGGCCCGGAAAATCCCTTCTGAGCTCGTCGGCCACAAAATAGATCTCCTCTTCGTCCCATTCGCTGCCCGCTTCCCGCCGGCACCTGTCCAGCTCCGCGCGGGTCTCAAAAGCGACGTCCCCGATCAGGATTCTGCCGTTCTCATTCAGGCGGTCGTACAGGACGCGGAGAAAAGCGGTTTTCTGCTCATCTGTCAAATGGTGCAGGGAATAGGTGGCCACGATGAAATCGTAGTTCTGACGGCGCAGCGGTCCGGCCAGCCCCTGCGCGAAGTCCCCACGGAAGAGATGCGCGCCCGGCATTTTCCGGGAGGCCAGTTCGATCATTTTTTGGGAAAAATCCTGCCCGTAGATCGTACAGCCGTGTTCGTACAGCTTTGCCGTCAGCGTACCGGTGCCAAACCCGATATCGAGCACGGACGCGTTCGGCTTTTTCATCACGGTCCGATAAATGGTCCCAAGCACCTCTTTATGACCCGCGAACGGATAGGTGTTCTCATCGTCGGAAACGCCCACGGCCCGATCATATCCGTCCGCCCATAAATCAAATCCTTTATCGTCCAGCATACGTACCTCTTCGGATCCTGACTGTACAGATCCGGTTTTATATATTCCATGCGGAAAGAAAGAATCCTGCAAAACATCTTTTCGCTCAGGCTTCATAACAAAATGCTTCTCCTGCCCCGCGGCGTTCACCGGGGACAGGAGAAGCATTATCCATATGAGATCGGAGTGTACCGCTTTACAGGGCCGTGGGCTCGGTGGAGGTGGTGGTAACGCTGACGGTGACGGCGCCGCTCTGGGCGGTGTAACCCTTCAGGGCTTCCATTTCGTCCATCAGAGCCTTCGTTTTGGCCTCGTCCCCGGCGACCTTGTAGATGACGGAGGAAAGACCCAGGTAGGGGCTTTCGAAGCACTCGGCGAAAACGGGAGCCTTGCCGGTCTCCAGGGCGGCCTTGTGCATCAGGTTCATGGCGGAGACGGTGGTGAACATCATGGCGATGGCGGCGACGACGGCGACGGAGCCTGTGACGATGGCGCCGATGCCGCGTCCGCCCTTGCGGGCGCCCACGCCCAGAAGGATGGCGGCGATGCCGAGGATGGTGGCTGCGGCGCCTGCGA
>JAFWWK010000057.1 GCA_017523615.1 Clostridia bacterium | reverse complement strand
CGCTTCGCAGGCTGCGTCGCCATGCAGGGAAGCCCGGTGCCAACCGCGCCTTTGGCGCGACTTGAGTCCGTCGACAGGGTCTCGCCCTGTCTGGTCCACGATAATTACCCGTCCAGGCCGGGACGGCAACTTACCGCTTCAACCCATAAACAGACAACATTAGAATTATACCTCCATCGCCCTGTGATTGCAAGAGGTTTTTAAAAGAAAATCAAATTTTTTTTGATAAAAATTGCCCGGGAAAACCCCGCAGATCCTTGTATCATGGGCTTTCCCGGGCAAAAGCATGTGTTTGCTTCCGTGTGTTTCTTTTTTCTTGATCCGGTGCGACAAGTGACTTTTGGGGCGATCCGGCGCCGCCGGGTCCTTTCGCGGACCGGGCCGATCGCTCGCCGCCTTACCTGTATACGACCCTGACTGACACCGGAATCTCGCCGCCGAAGGAAGGGTCGGACGGGACGAACACAGCGCCGATGCTTTCCTGGCCGTCAAGAGACGCTAAGCCGGCAAACCGTTCGTCATACTTCAGTTTTCCCTCTACCGTCAGGCCGTCCTCGTCGACAGCCCGCACGGTCAGCTTCCCCTCGGAGACCGGACGGCCGTAGGATATTTCCAGGACCGCCTCGACCAAAATGTTCCTCACCCCGAAGGTCACCGGCACCCGCACAGTCACAGGCAGGTAATTGACGCTGTCGTCGGGGCTGAAGGTGACGTCGTAGGAGGTGCCGTCCCCAGCCGGAACAAGGCCGCCCTCGCGGAAAGCGAAGACACCGGTGATCACGCAGCCGTCCATGCCGGCCGCCCAGCCCTCCAGCACACATACGGACAGGGGCTGGCCGGGCCACGCGGCGCTGCAGCGCACCGCCACATCCGGCGTACAGGGAACGCATTCCACCTCCACCGCGCATGCCGCACCGTCATAATGGAAGCTGTCGTCGGGAACAAAGACCGCCGCCGCGGTCATCCGCCCCACTGGCGGCACAGCGTTCCCGTCGGCAAAGACCCAGGAGCCGGGCACCTCGTTTCCCGAGGGATCGGCGCAGATCCCGCCGGAAAGGAACGCCCAGCCGATCTTCTCGCCGTATTCGATGTGCCGCATGCAAACAGGCTCCTCCAGGACCGTCAGGGGAATGGGGCGCACTTCCACCTCGGCGCGGAAAGAAACGGAAAGATAGTTTTCGGTATCGAATCCCGTGGGCACAAATTCGCACTGGCACATCTGTATCCCGACGCCCGGCACAAAATCCCCGTTGACCCACTGGAAAAAGCCTTCCACGCTCTCCCCGGTGAAGGGATCCATCGCCATTCCGCCGATCAGGGCGGATTCCGTAAGCGACTGGCCGTAAATGATGCTTTCGCCCACCGGAGCCTCAATGGCCGGCATGATGGGGACAGCCGCTTCCTCCTCTGCCGGCGCACAGGCGCACCCGAAGGCAAAAAGCGCCGCCGCAAAAGCGATCCATATCCTGCTGATCTTCATATATATCTCCACCTTCCCGCGCCCGGCCGCCAGTCAGCGTTCCTCTTCCCCCGCCGGCATGGCTCCGACCAGGGCTTCCAGCTCCGCAGGGGTAAATGTGAACACCGGCACATCCTCCCCGGGCTCACACAGGAGCGAAGGCTGGAAATAGAACACCGCGCTGCCGTTTTCGTCGGCATAGAAATCCAGGGTGGGGATCACATTCTCACAGAATTCCTCCCAGCCGATGCCTGGAAGGCAGACGCCTTCCGCCTGCAGCTCCACAAAGGCCTCGTACAGCACCGGCAGCACCGCGGAGGAGATCTGCTCCGAGGATTCGCCCACCATCACCACGCCCCTTAAGGTCAGGGTCTCTCCCGGGTAATCCCCGCTGACGTCGAAGGTGTCGGATTCCAGGCTCCAGGTCTTCCCGGAGCCCTTTTCCTCGCACTTGACCGTCAGCACCGAGAAGAAACGCCCGTTGTTGCACATGACGTGTCCCTCCTCGGTCACCGTCACCGGTCCGGAGGCGGTCATCTCCGGGGACTCGGCGAACATGGGCAGGGCAAGCAGGCGCATTTCGTCCAGGATCATCTGCAGCGTGTCGTTGATGAGCAGCCCAACGGGATCGTCGTCCCCGCAGACGATCCGGGGACAAGAATAAATGTAGTGATAGGTCCAGTCATCCGCGGAGGGATACCAGTCCTCCCCGGAAAGGCTCTCCACCGTATAAGGGGCGGCTGCGGAAAAAGACACGGGCATAAGCATCAGCGCGCACAGGCACGCCATCATCCTCACGGCCTTAGCCATACGGCATCCCCCTCATCCAGAATGAATTGCGGATGATCTCAAGATAATAGCTGTATTCGTCCAGGCGGTCCGGCGGAAATTCCAGGGTCAGCACGCAGTCTGCCTCAAGCCCTTCGCCGCAGAACACAAGCTTCAGGCGCCCGTCGCCCTCCTGCGTGATCGTGCCGTACAGTCCTTCGTTCGTCCCGCTCTCCGTAAAGACGGACATGGGCGGCAGGAATTCCGCGCGCAGCGTGGCCGAACCATCCGCGGTCTGCCATTCCCTCAGGCCCCCGCCGGCGCTGCTTTCGCCGAACATCGACGGGAGGGAAACGGACCAGGCGGACTCCTCGTCGGTATATTCCTTCCATTCACTCAGGGCGCCGTCCTGCCAAACGCTGCCCAGGCGGTAGGACACCAGCTTCCACCCGAACAGCTCGCCTTCGCCGGCCTCGGCGCAGATCTCAGCGGAGCAGTACCAGGTCAGGTCCTCTTCGGGTATGTACCCGGGATCGGTCATATAATAGCCCCAGGCGGTATACAGGTCCGCCTTCATGAAAACGCGGCCGTCAGCGATCCGGGACTCATATACGCAGGCCCCCACCAGGGGCGTTTCGTTCAGTTCGGACAGGTCCATGACCATTTTGCCGTCCTCGATCTTTACGCAGGGGCAGCTTCCCTCCTCCGGCATCCGGAACGCGCCCGAGGCGAAAATGCCCGAGTACAGCCCGGCGCATTCCGATTCGGTGAGCGTCACGCTGTCCAGGCCGAACATATTGTATTCAAACACGCCGAAAACCGCCTCCGCCAATTCGGCGCCGGGCGCCTCCCCTTCCTCCAGCGCGGGCAGATCCCTCAGCACGGCGGCGCTCATCACGGTGGATAAAAAGCCCCGGAGCCCCTCGTCCTCCTGTATCTCCATGGTCCTTCCCTGCCGGGTCGGAGCGGCCAAAGCCGCCGGGACAGGCAGCGCAAGCGCCAGGGCGCACAGCGCCGATACCGCTCTTTTGGTCATGATCATTGCCTCCCGTTCGTCATCTGACATCCAGATCGTTTTCGTAGATATATCTGTAAAGCATTTCCCCATCGACCGGCCCGAAGATGGAATAAGCCGCGTCCTCAGTGGAAAAAAAGATACACGAGCCCTCTTCCCCGCTGCACATCAGGGCAGATATATAAGAAGAAGAAATACGGCCGAAGGGGACCCTGAGGCTTTCGTACAATTGTACCGCCAGCCCTTCCCGCTTGATCAAAAACGCCGCGTCGGCCGGCCGCACTGCCTCGATGACCACGCCGCCCCGATATGTCATGGTCACCCGGACCGCGTTTTTACCGTCATAGGGGACGTTGCTCATTTCGCCGAACATGTCCTGCCCGGGGAAATACGGCAGCGGGAAACCGCATTCCCGCCTGATCTCGCCGATATCTCCGCTTTCGCCGGGCCGGATCCTGGCCGCTCCGGCGCTTTCGTCCCTGACCTCAAACCCGGAAGCCCCGGCGCGCCCCGCCGCAGACGGATCGAAGGAATGGAGCCTCACCCCCGCCAGCACCGTCAGGGCGCCGATAAGAACAGTGACGACGGCAAAGCCCATCCGGCCGAAGAACCGTCTGGCCGCCCCGCTGCCGGACATTTTTCCCCGCGTTTTCCCGCGCCCGGCATCCCGCGCTTCTTTTTGCGCTTCTTTTTGCGTTTCTTTTTGCGTCTGTTCCGCTGTCTGCGCCGCGTTCCGCACCTTATGGGATCCCTTTCGTGTTTTTTTCTTTTCTCGCCGCCGTCTCCCGTCCGGCCTCAGCGGCCACCAGGGAGAGGAGCAGAAAAACAAGCGCCCGTCCCGCCATGCCCGGGTATTTCGGGCACAGCAGGAAGCATGCCCCGGGGGGAAAAAAGGCGATAAGCGGCGGAACGCCCTTCATTGAGGCCAGGAAGGGCCCCGCCAGGGCCAGGGGCAGCACCCACACCCACGGATGCAGGACGTAAAGCAGGAGGCCCGCGCCGTCCGTGTTTTCATAGGCGTACGGCAGGAAAAACCCCGCCGCGGACAGAAGGCACATGACGCCCCAGACTGCCCATCCCCCGCTTTTACCCGAAAATGTCATTTCTTTTCCGCACATCCTTTGCCGCCTCATCCTCCAGGGCAGCGTAGACCAAGCTCATATCGCCCCGGGTAAAGCGCTTTGCCGCCTCATTGACCGCCGAAAGGAGCATATCCCGCTCCTCCGCGCTCAGGTAAGGGCAGGAACGCACCCCCTCCATAAGGCTTGCGAACGCGGCGCTCATCGCCTTCAGCCGGGAGGACGCGGTAGAAAAGCCCAGGACCGCCCCGCTGTGCTCGGCGGAGGAAACGACAAAAAGATCGGCGTATTCGCAGCTGAGGTCCAGAAGATAGGCGCGAAGGAATTTTTCCCTGTCCCCGGCCATATCGAGGCATTCCAGCAGAAGGGGGTGGTCGAATATCTCCCTTGCCATGCGCCTTCTCTCGGAAGCGTCAAAGCGTTCGGGTTTTTCAAACGGGGTCAGCAGATAGCTCTTGATCCTTGAAAAATCCGCGTCCCTTTTTCCTCCCACACCCAGGTCCCCAAGCATCAGCAGGGCATACCGGGCTTTCAGGCTGTCGGGCGCGACGGCGACCGCCTTCTCGAGGCATTCCCGGCGCTTCCACGGGTCGCCGACCAGTTTGTCCGACAGGGCTACCAGGGCATCCGGATCATCCGGCAGGGAGGTCTTAAGGTTTTTTTTCGCAAACAGCCTGGTCATTTTTTCTCTCCTGCGCGTCCGCGCTGTGCCGAAGGATATCTCTTCGATTTTATTTTACCATAAAAGCGGATGTTTGAACAGCGTCCGTTATCTTCCGGGCAAATGTTTACAAAAGCCGCCGGCAGGAGAGCGGACCCCGGCGGCGAAATAAAGTTCGGACCCCACTAACAATCACGGAGGTGTTTTTGCTTGCGCTTTGACCGCGTCGGAAGTGAAGCGGACCTTTTCCGTCTGACGGCAGGCATCGGATTCCTTCCCTACTTCAAAAACGAGATCCCCGGCTGGTCCCTGGAGGAAAACGTGGATCCGGCGGTCTGGTTCACCTCAAACGAAGGCCCCTGGGAATGGAAGAGCCGGCTGTGCAGGGACAAAAGGATCGTCTACGGAAAATTCTTCCGGGGACGGGCGGCTTTCGTGTCCGTCACCTGTTTCCCTGACCTGTGCAACTGGCGCCGGGATGGCTACGATGCCGAGGGATACAGGGACGACGGATTGATGCGGCACGCCGACGGGCTGATCCTGGACACCCTGGAAAAGTACGGTCCCTCAAAAGGCGCGTTTCTTAAAAATACCTCGGGTGTCAAAAAAGGCTTTGACGGCGCCGTCAGCCGGCTGCAGATGCTCACATTCATGATCCCCCGGGACTTTGTCTATGACCTTGACCATTTCGGCCGTCCCTACGGCTGGGGAAAGGCGCTCTACGACACCCCCGAGAGACACCTTGGGAACGAGATCGTCGGCGCGTCCTCCGGCTTCAGCCCCCGGGAATCCCTGGAGCGCATGGTCCGCTGGCTCCACGGCTGGATGCCGGACGTGGGGGAAGAGACCTTAAGAAAAGCGTTGAAATGACGGTTTCAACTGTGTACGTACATGAATGACGGCATATTCCCTCTTCCAGGCCTTTTCTCTTCAGGATGAAAAAAGCGGCCGTGAAAAGCCTTTGTTTCGCTTTTCACGGCCGTTTATGCTCCCCGTACCGGCGATCACCACTTGCCCATGCCTTTCAGTGTATTGATCACCTGGTCGTGCTGGGAATTATAATGATTCTTTACCGAGTTGGCGTCGGTGGCCGGCGTTCCGCCGACATATTTGGAACTGCTGCTGTTGGAGACGTCCCCGCCGCCGTTGGCAGTTTCGGTGCTCTTGAACCTGACAAAATCGCCCCAGACCCAGCCGACGGTGCTTTTGTGGCCCTGGATGCGCATCACGCAGTACCAGCCGTTGTGCTTGTCCAGGCAATAGACTTCCTCGCCCTTCATCAGGCCGTCGTTGTAATTGATGATCTGCTTGTGTCCCGCTGTCCCGGCATAGCCGGCGCGCATGTTAACGTAATTTGCCGTCACGACCATGGTCATGGAGTCCAGTTCTTCCTTGGTGTAGACGTCGGGAGCCGCAAGTGCCGCCGGGATCATGGCAATCAGCAACGCCATCAGGACCGGCACCGTCAGAAAACGTACTGCCCTCTTCATTTGTGTGTCCTTCCTTTCATCCTTGACTGCCCGCTGTCCGTCGGGCCCGCGTTTTCCGGAGAACGTCTCCGGAAAAGCTCCCGCATTTCCTGACCGGAGGAAAACGCGGCCGAAACCGTCCTTCCCATTCCCGTCCGATATGCGGTCTTTAAAAGATTATAACATATTTTCTCCGTTTCGCCATATATTTCTTCACAATTTGTAAGAAAAAATTCATAATTTCTTTTGTTTTTCTTCCTTTTTCCGTCTTTTTTTACCGTCACAGGATGCCGGGCATGCCAAAGGGACCTCTCAGGATGCCCTCCCTCGGGGCGGGATCGGGAAATCATGATCCGCCGCATTTTTCCTCTTGAAAAATAGACCCCGCATCACTATAATACAAGTCCCGGACGGATGAGGTCTTCTCCTGCCCGCCCGGTGTCAGCACATCCCGGCCGCGGCGCCCACGGCCATTTTATTCCAAGGAGGCAAATAAGATCCATGGAAATGAACTACTTTCTCTGGATGGCCGTGGCCCTGTTCGCCGGGCTGATGTTCACCCGCGTATTCAAAAAACTGGGGCTGAATTTCCCGGACGTCACCGCTTTCCTGATCGCGGGGCTGCTCATCGGTCCCTACTGCCTGGGCAGGCTGAATGTGGAGGGCCTCGGTTTTCACACCTCTCAGGACGTCGGCCGCCTGTCCATGATCAACAACGCCGCCCTTGGCTTCATCGCATTTTCCATCGGCTCCGAGTTCAGGATGTCCGAATTGAAGCATACCGGCCGGCAGGCCACCGTCATCGGTATCCTGCAGGCCCTGGCTGCGACACTGCTCGTGGACGCGGCCCTCGTCACCCTGCATTTCATCCTGGGTCCCGAGGTGCTGCCCCTGCCCGCCTGCCTCACCCTGGGCGCCATCGCGGCGGCCACCGCCCCGGCAGCCACACTGATGGTGGTCCGGCAGTACAAGGCCGAAGGCCCGCTGACGAAGCTCCTTCTGCCCATCGTCGCCCTGGACGACGCGGTGGGCCTGGTCATCTTCTCGGTCTCCTTCGGCGTGGCCCAGGCCCTGCTGGGCGGCGCGCTGTCGGTCTCCTCCATCGTGATCGAGCCGCTGCTTGAGATCGTCTGCTCCCTGATTCTCGGAAGCCTTCTTGGCTTTGTGATGAGCCGGCTGGAAAAACTGTTCTATTCCAACACCAACCGGCTGAGCATGACCATCTCATTTGTGTTCCTGACCATCGCCCTGTGCTTTCTGAAGATCCCGGTGGGCGGCGTCACGATCTCCTTCTCCAGCCTGCTGGTATGCATGATGCTGGGCACAGTGTTCGTCAACTGCGCCGAATTCAGCGATGACATCATGCGCCGGGCGGAAAAATGGACCGCGCCGCTGACCGCCTGCTTTTTCGTCATCAGCGGGGCGGAGCTGGAACTGAACGTTTTTGCCCGCTGGGAATACGTGGTCATCGGCGCGGTGTACCTGCTGGCCCGTTCCCTTGGCAAATACCTGGGCGCCAGGGAATCCGCACGGATGACCCGCTGCAGCCGCGAGGTGATCAAATACCTGGGCATCACCCTGCTGCCCCAGGCCGGCGTGGCGCTGGGAATGTGCAACGCCGCCCAGGCCCTGGGGAGCGATGAAGCCTCCATCATCCGCAACGTGACGCTGTTCGGCGTATTCATCTACGAGCTGATCGGCCCGCTGATGACCCGCAACGCCCTGACAGCCGCGGGCGAGATCAAAAAGAAGCCCAACGAAAAAATGGACCGTGCCCGCTTCAAGCCCGCAGGCCAATGATCATAGCGGCAGCCGGTCAGGCAGCCTTTCCGCCGGAGGGAGACGGTCCTTCCGGCCTTTTTCTGTTCTTCCGGATCTGTCTTTGGTCATCATTCGGGAAAAACATTGCAATGAACGCGGGGACCCGATAATATAATGATATTCGGCATCCTGAAAACATCCGTACGACGACAGGAGGACATACTAATGAAAAAGATCATCGCTTTGCTCTTTTTGGCGCTGCTTCTTATCAGCCCGGCCCTGGGAAGCGCCGTTGAGACCCTGCCGGGAGGACTCCTCTGCCTTGAAGAAGGCAGCGGGTACACCATGACTGTCGATCCGGAAGACGGCACAGTGGAAATCACCGACCCTGACGGGAATCAGTTCATGTGCGAGGTCCATACCTGCGAGGAAGTGGGCCTGACGGAGGAGCTCCTCCGCCTGTCCTTTTCCAAGCTGGTCGGACAGAGCCAGGGAGACGTCGCCTACGGCGACAGGACAAGGGAAGCCAACGGATTCCTGTATATACCCATGTATTATTATGGCTTTCTCAATGGCTTTGCGGCCGTCGGCGGCGACGCCATGCTCATTGTCTATATCATGGGAAAGGAAGATATCGCCGCCTACGAAAGGCTGCTTTGCGCCCTCCGCCCGGCAGGCGGGGAGAAAGCCGAAACGCCCGTCTCTCCCGCCGGCGCCGGCGCTTTCGGCACGGAGGATATCGCCGGTGTATACGATATCGAATTGCTCGGGGAAAAAAATCCGGACGTCACCCTGATCCTCACCCGCGGAGGAAATGGACGGATGAGCAATGCTTCCTCCTCCGTCACTTTCGAATTTGAGGTCCGGGAAGGACAGATCCTGCCGGATACCGACCAGATCACCATCTCCCGCGGTGAAGACGGCAGCGTTACGATCCATTTTGAAGGCAGCAGATTCAGATTTGTCAAACGGGATCCCGTCGCCGGTCCGCCCCGTATGACCGGAAAATGGAAAGCCGACAAAATAATTGCGAACGGAACGACCATGGACTCGGTCATGCTGGGGATCCTGGGCCTGACCATAGAATTAACGGCCTATGACGACGGATCCATTGACTGGTATGCCGTCTCCGATTCCGTTTCCTGGACCGCCCAGGGCTGGGGCATCGACGAAAACGGCCTTTACCTGTACAACGGCAGCAGGAACCCCTGCACACTGGAAAACGGCAGCCTGGTCCTCAGTCTGAACGGGGACCGGAACCAGCAGGTATTTTTTACCTATGTGGGTCCCCTTGAATAAAACCGCCGAAAAAAAGCAAAACCCTGTCCCCTTCGGAAACACCGCCCGCGGTGTTTCCGTTTTTTTAGGAAATGGGAATGTGTTCCTTCATCTTTCTTTCCATTCCGGCATACGGCGCGATCCCTTGTTTGCCTGCTCGCTTTGTCAAAACTGGTCAAAACAATTTCATCCGCTGACTTGTATAAAACCAAACATTCTGTTATAATTCCTTTGTCTTTTCCTTTGAAAAGACGAACATTCCGACGATTTTTTTGATAAAGGAGCGGGTTTATGAAAAAAGCCGCACTGATCATGGGCAGCGACAGCGATCTTGACAAGGTACAGGGCGCCCTGGACGTCTTCAGGGAATACGGCGTGCCTGTTGAGGCGCGCATCCTTTCCGCTCACCGGACCCCGGAAGAGGCGGCGGCCTTCGCTTCCTCGGCCCGGGAGATGGGTTTCGGGGTGATCCTGGCCGCCGCGGGCATGGCAGCCCACCTGGCGGGGGCGCTGGCCGCCCGCACCACGCTGCCCGTCATCGGCATCCCGATGGGCGGGGGCGCTTTCGGGGGCCTGGATGCGCTGCTCTCCACGGTCCAGATGCCTTCGGGGATCCCGGTGGCCACCGTCGCAGTCAACGGCGCAAAGAACGCCGCCATCCTGGCGGTGGAGATCCTGGCCCTTTCGGACGAAACGCTTTGTGATAAGCTTGCCGCCGCCCGGCAGGAAACCCACGCCGCCGTCCTCAAAAAGGACGCGCTGCTGCAGGACAGGATCAACGGGGAAAACACGTAATAACGGCCTTTGCCCAAATCAGGACAACATATTAACGGAGGGACCCATGGATAAAAGCTATTCCGAAAGCTACCGCAGCGCAGGCGTGGACATTACCGCCGGCTACCGCGCGGTGGAACTGATGAAGGAGCACGTCCGCTCCACCTTTACCCCCGGCGTGGTCACCGACATCGGCGGCTTCGGCGGTCTGTTCGCCCCGGATCTTTCGGGCATCACCGATCCGGTACTGGTCAGCGGCACCGACGGCGTGGGCACCAAACTGAAGCTGGCCTTCATGATGGGCAAATGGGACACGGTGGGCATCGACTGCGTGGCCATGTGCGTCAACGACGTGATCTGCTGCGGCGCGAAGCCCCTGTTCTTCCTCGATTATATCGCCTGCGGCAAAAACGAGCCCGCGAAGATAGCCTCTATCGTAAAAGGCATCGCGGACGGCTGCGTTGAGTCCGGCTGCGCGCTCATAGGCGGCGAGACCGCCGAGCACCCCGGTCTCATGCCCGAGGACGAAT
>JAFWWK010000056.1 GCA_017523615.1 Clostridia bacterium | reverse complement strand
GTTCCCCCTGGGTCTTTTCCAGGGCGTCGAAAGCCGCCAGCTTCATGCTCAGGGCGGCGGTGCGCACCTGGCCCTGGGAGGCGAAGGCCCGCATGTCGTTTCCGGAAAGGGTCAGGGCCAGATCGTCCCGGTGGGGGCCGAAGGTGGTGGTCTGGCGGCGGATGTCCTCCTCCCGGGAGCGCTCCAGGCCGCGCCGCATGTCGGCGTATACGTCGGGGGAGTCCTCCAGGTGGCCCCGGTAAGCGACGGAAAAGACCTCGTCGTCCTTTCCGCCGATATACAGGTAATGGTCCCGGCAGCACCGGTCCAGCTCCCCCGCCAGCTCCCGCCTGCACTGCACCAGTGGGCCGGCGGCCCGGCACAGCTCCTCGTCCCAGACGTCAAGCTGCCTCAGGTCCTCTCCCTTCAGCAGGGCGTTGCGGTGGCGCAGGGCGGCGGTGTACATCTGCAGGGCATAAAAATAGGATCTTTGCCTTTGGCACAGGAGCATGTCCATAAAATGCCGGCGGGTCTCGGGTCCGTCCCGGACGGTCCGCAGGTCCTCGGGGGAAAAGATGACCGCCGTGGCGTGGCCGAAAAGCTCGCCGATGCGCGGCGCAGTCTTGCCGTTGATGTAGATCAGCTTTTTGCGGCGCTGGGCTTCGTACAGGCGCACTCCGACGTCGTGGACGCCGTCATCCCGTTCCACGGTCAACTGGACCGCGGCGCTGTCCGCCCCGGCGCGGATCATGTCCCGGTCGTTGCCCGTGCGGTGGCTCTTCCCCAGGCAGCACAAATGAACGGCTTCCAGCAGGTTGGTCTTGCCGGCGCCGTTTTCGCCCACCAGCACGGTCACGCCGCCGGGGGGGCAAAGCTGCAGCTGTTCGTAGCTGCGGAAGGACCGCAGCCTCAGGGAGAGGATCTTCATCGGAACTATTCCTGTTACGCGCATCCGCCGGCCGGGGGGACCCTCACGGCGCCAGGATGCCGGCAAAGGCAGGAAAGACCTGCCGGGAGGGGGCTATTTGTGGTATCTTTCGCCGCTCAGGATCTTCGCGGCGCGGTAAAGCTGCTCAAGGAGCATTATCCGGGCCAATTGGTGGGGGAAGGTCATCTCGCTCATGGACAATTTTTCGTCGGCCCGTTTAAGGACGCTTTCCCCCAGCCCCAGGGACCCGCCGATGACAAAGACCAGGCGCTTGCCGGCCATGTCGGCCAGGCGCACTTTTTCAGCCAGGGCGGGGCTATCGCACTGGGGAGAACGGATACACATGCACACCACCCGGTCTTCCGGGCGGATGTGCTTTAAAAGTGCGGCCGCCTCTGTTTCCATCAGGCGGCGGTTGTCGCTTTCGGAGGCGTTTTTCCTTTCAGGCAGGTCCTCCACCTCGGTCACCTCGCACCTGCCGTAGCGGGTGAGCCTTTTCAGGTATTCCGAACATGCGTCGGCCCAGTATTTTTCCCGGAGCCTGCCCACGCAAAGCACCGATATGTTCATGCTTTTCCCCACGCCCTTTCGATCAGGGCGGGCACCTCCCGCAGGGAGTGAAGGTGCCAGTCGGCATAGGCGCGCATCTCCTCCTGCCAGGGGAACAGGTCCGGGACCATGCATACCCGGCAGCCGGCGCCGCGGCCCGCGCGGATGCCGTTAGGGCTGTCCTCCATCACCAGGCATTCTTCGGGCCGCCGTCCGAGGCCCGCGGCAGCCCTTTGGAAGGCTTCCGGGTGGGGCTTGGAATGCGTCAGGACGTCCCCGGTCACAAGGCAGGAAAAATACCCCTGTATCCCGGCGCCCTCAAGGTAGGACTCCACGGTCCTGAGCGGAGAGGAGGAGGCCACGGCGCAGGGCACGTTTCTTTGGCGCAGCCATTCAAGGAGCTCCGCCGCCCCGTCCTTCAGGGCGATCTGCCCGGAAGCGCCGCGCATCTGCATGACGGCGTCAAAGCGGCTGAAAAGCCCGGGATAATCCACGTTCGGCACGTTTTCCTCATAGATCCTGCGGGAAAGGACCGCGTTGCAGCCGATGGTCTTTTGGATCACTTCCTCGCTCACCGGCGTCCCCATCTCGCGGCTGAGGGCCATGATCAGGGGAATGGCGGGGCGCTCGCTGTCAAACAGCAGCCCGTCCATATCGAACAGGACGCCCCCGGGATAAGCGGTCTCAGGCTTCATCTGCGTCCTCCGTCAGTCGATCACGGCAAAGCTGGTGCCGTACAGGAATTTGTGCAGTTCTTCCCGGTTGATTTCGGTATCGACCCACTGGGTGGCCATGCCGGCTTCGCTGTCCAGGTAATAGGAATCGTCCACCGGCATGCGGATGCCCTCCACCTCCGTGCCCTTCATGTCCAGGGCCAGGAGCACCGCCGACAGGAAATCGTCGCCGGTCATGTTGGTCATGATGGTGTTCTCCATGATCACGTCCAGGAGATCGATGGCGTCTCCGTAGGTGATGTCCTTGAGGGAGTCGGCGATGGTGGACATCACGATGCGGTCCCGCTCGGTGCGGCCCACGTCCTGGGTGGCGCCGGAGGCTGTGGCTACCTTGCGGATACGCATGTAGATGACCGCCGCATGGCCGGAAAAATGATAGGTGCCGGCCCCGCTGATGGCGGGGGTGGTGGAAGAGGCGGAAATGCTGTAGTTCTGCAGGTACCGGGCTTCCCGGGCGGTGATGGTGATGTCAACGCCGCCCACGGCGTCGATGATCCTTTCCACCGAGGAAAAGTCTACCATGATGTATTTTTCGATGTTCAGGTCAAAGTGCCGGTTGATGGTATAGATCAGGGCGTTCACCGCTTTTTCGTCCTGCCCGTTCAGGTAAAACAGGTTGTTGATGCGGCCCCATTCCCCGTCGGGCCGGACGATCAGCATATCCCGGATGAAGGATGTGATCATGACCCGGCCGGCTAATTCGTCCACCGTCACCAGCATCAGCCCGTCGGTGTGGTAGCCCGGCTTGGTCTTCAGGTCCTCCGGCTTCACGTTCCAGTGGTCGATGCAGACCAGGAGGTAGTGATGGATCCCTTCGGGGGTCGGCGAGCGGTCCTCGTCCGCCACCAGGCTGTAGGGCTTGTGGTCCGCGGCCAGGGAGGCGGAGGGCAAAAGCACCAGGAGCGCCAGCAGCAGGGCAAAAGCGCGTTTCACGGTCTGTTTCATTGGTTTTCATCGGAGGCCTGGGCCTCCGTTTCCTCCTTGTATTTTTCGATGGTCACCCCGGTCTCCCGGAAAAATTCCAGGCTGAACTCGTCGGGATACCCGTTTTCGTACACCACCCGGCGGATGCCGGAGTTGATGATCATCTTTGCGCACATGCTGCAGGGCTGGTGGGTGCAGTACAGCGTGGCCCCGTCGATGGAGATGCCAAGCTTGGCCGCCTGGATGATGGCGTTCTGCTCGGCGTGGGCGGCGTAGCAGATCTCGGCATGGGTCCCCGAGGGGATGTTCATCTTGCGCCGGAGGCATTCGCCTTTTTCGGCGCAGGTGCGCATCCCCGCCGGGGCGCCGTTGTACCCCGTGGTCATGATGCGCTTGTCCTTGACGATGACGGCGCCGATCTTCCTTCCCGGCGCGAAGCAGGAGGACCAGGAAGCGATCTCCCTGGCAAGGATCACAAAGCGGCGGTCCCATTTGTCCATGTTTTTTTCTCCTATCCAGCGGAGGCGAGCCTTCAAAGACCGCCTCTTCATGATGTCCGGCCTTCGGTGAGACCGGGAAAACCCTTCATACGGATATCAGGATGCTTGTCGGCTTCCGCCGGGGGCGGGGCCTTCGGGGTCAAATTTCCTCCCAGGAATCCAGGAAATCCTTCAGGATCCGCTGGGAGACCGCGGCGGCCCGTCCGGCGTTCAGGGCGTATTCCTGCCCGTTCCCCGCAAGGGTGTCGCTGATGCAGCGGTACATGGCGAAGGGCACGCCCATTTCATAGGCGGCTTGGGCGATGGCCGCGCCTTCCATGTCGCAGGCGTCGGCGCCGAACAGGCTGTGCAGGCGCTTTTTTTCTTCCCGGCTTTCGACAAACCGGTCCCCGGTGGCGATGCGCCCGGTGAACACGCGCACGCCGATCCCGGCGGCGGCGGCCTTCAGCTTTTCCTCCGCCCGGGGATCGCAGGGGAGGTATACCAGATCGATCCCGCTGATCATCCCCACCGGGTCCCCCAGGGGGGAGGTGTCCATGTCGTGCTGGACCGCGGACGGGGGAACGACGCAGTCGGCGATGTCCGCTTCGCCGGTCAGGGCCCCGGCGACCCCGATATTTATCAGCAGCGAGGGCTTTTCCGCCAGGATCAGGGCTTGGGCGCACATGGCGGCATGCACCTTGCCGATGCCGCACCGGGCCAGGGCGACCCGTTTGCCGTACAGAATGCCCCGGGTGATCCGGGAAATGCCGCATTCGTGTTCTTCCGCGCCGGTCATGGCCGCCCTCAGGGCGTCCACCTCCGTCGCCATGGCGCCGATGATTCCGATCATGTCTTTTCTCCTTAATATGGGATCCCGGCCCGCGGAAGGAAGCGTTTCCCGGCGCGGGGCCGCGGGAGATCCGGGGGAAATCAGTTTTCCACCGCCCGGGCGTAATAATCGATCAGGTTCTGTCCGGCAATGCCCCGGGCGCAGTCCTCCCCGAAACGGGAGACCAGGATATCCATCAGTTTGGGAAGCTCCGAGGGATCCTTCAGGTCCAGGGGCTTGCGGCTGATGCCGTCAAAATCGCTGCCGAAGCCGATCTTGCCCTCGCCGCCCATTTGCATCATGCGGTCCAGGTGGTCGGCAATGTCCGCCGCCGTGGCTTCGCCCCGGTCTTTCAGGAAGGAGGGATAGAAATTGACGCCCACATAGCCGCCGGCCTCAAAAAGTTTTTTCAGCTGTTCGTCCGTCAGGTTGCGGGTGTGGGAGCACAGGGCCCGGCAGCAGGAATGGCTGGCAAGCGGTACGGCCCCCATTTCCAGCAGGTCCCAGAAGCCCCGCTCGTTAAGGTGGCTCACGTCGCAGGCGATGCCCAGGGCCCGCATCCTTTTTACCGCGTCCCGTCCGAAGGCGGTCAGGCCCGTCACGGCGTCGACGCAGTGGGGCGTCGCCAGGGCGTTGGGATAATTCCAGGTCAGCGCGGCCATGCGTACGCCCATGTCATGCCATTTGTCCAGCACTTCCATGCCGTCCGCCATCAGGTCGCAGCCCTCCACGCTGAGCATAAAGCGGCATTCCCCCTCGGACGCTTCCCGGGGGGACAGGGCCTGGCGTGCGCCGGAAGCCTTCATCCCCTCCCAGGCTTCCTTCATCCCGGAAAAGACCCTCCGGATATCGGGAAGCTTCGGTGAAGAGCCGACGAACATGGCCAGCGTCTGCAGGCTGACCCCGCCCTCACGGAGGGTCTCCGGGGTCACGTCCCGCTTTCTTTCGGGATGGACGGCCATGGTATACAGGGTGTCGCAGTGGGTGTCACAGATGATCATGTCAGCAGCCTCCGATATAATAACGCGTCAGGCGCGAAATTCCGTCCCGGTGCCGTCAGGCGGCGGCGCCGCGTGGTATTGGTTCTTCTTTTTTTCGGGGGACCTGGGTTTCCTTGCGCCTTTTTTGAGGCGCGTGTGCCCGATCAGGTACAGTCCGGCCATGCACAGGACGGCAACGAACAGGATGCCGGAGAGCCCGCCCAGGGCATCCAGAAGAACGTCCGTGAACATCCCGGCCCGTCCTGAGACGAAGGATTGGTGGTATTCGTCGGCGGCGGCCGCCGCCGCGCAGATCAGGAAGGAGTAAAGGGCCCTCAGGGGCATCGGGAACCTGAGGCACATGAAGCCGCACATCAGAAGCGCGCCAAGCAGGGCAAATTCCGCGAAATGGGCCGCCTTGCGCACCGGCAGGGACATGAAATCCAATATGTTTTCCCTGATCGTCGTTCCGCACAGTTTCCAATAGGACGGATTCGCGTTTTCCGCAAGGAACCGGGACACGTCCCGGCTCAGTTCGGAGGAATTATTGCCGTCCTGGGAGGAAAAGATGAACATAGTGAAGACCAGAGCCGCCGCGGCTATAAATAGGATGAGGCTCGCTGTTTTTTTGGCCATGGCGCGCTCCTTTCGGGGTGTAGACAATCCCGCGCTATTTTACCACATGGGCATGGGCCTTATCAAGCGTCCGCACCGGCGCCTGAGGCGCGCCGAGGGCTGTTTTTTTGGGCCTGCGAATGCAAATTTATTCAATGAAGCTATTGACAACACGGCCGGGGCGTGTTATTCTATGACCGTAGTTAGCACTCACCATCAAAGAGTGCTAACAAAACCCGGAAGGGAAAGGAGAGGGGAGGCATGGCAGACGGAAGATCCCGCGCCGCGCAAAAAGGGCGCGAAATGGACGACCGGAAGCTGCGTATCCTTCTGGCGGTGATCGACGATTACGTCCATACCGCCGTCCCGGTCGGGTCCCGGACGATCTCCCGCAAGTACGAGACGGCCCTTTCCTCGGCCACCATCCGCAATGAGATGAGCGACCTGGAGGAGATGGGATACCTTGAGCAGCCCCACGTGTCGGCCGGGCGGATCCCCACAATGAAGGCCTATCGCCTGTATGTGGACAGCCTGCTTTCGGGCAGGGCGCGGGCGGCGGAGGCGGAAAGCGTCAGGGAGTTCTTTTTTGACAGGGTGCGCCAGATGCAGGACGTGGTGGAAAGCGCCGCGTCGGCCCTGAGCGAACTGACCAGGTACACGGCGGTGGTCCTGATGCCAAAGCAATTGGACCTGAAGGTATCCTGCCTGCAGCTGGTGCCGATGAATACCGGCAGCGCGCTGCTGGTGGTCATCACCGACGGCGGCGTCATCCGCAACCAGGTGATCCGCGTCAGCGAAAACCTGGACAGCGACGCCCTGTACGCCATCTCCAAGGTGCTCACAAGCCGCCTGGCGGGTAGGACGCTCCAGCAGGTCACCGAAGCCCTGGCGATCTATTCCCGGTATTCGGGGGCGGACCAGGAGGTGTGCGGCGCCATCGCCGACATGGCCAGCCAGATGGCCCGGCAGACGGGCACTGACACCATCGCCGTATCCGGAAGCCACAACATCCTGAATTACCCCGAGTACTCCGATGTGGACAAGGCCCGGGCCTTCCTGAGCGTCCTGGAGACCAAAGACAAGCTGCTCAGCTTCCTGCCCGAGGAACGGGAGGGCTTCACCGTCCGGATCGGCCCGGAAATGGGCCTGAGGGAAATGGCGGACTGCGCCGCGGTATGTACCTCCTACCGGATCGGCGGCGGGCACACGGGGACGGTCGGCGTGATCGGACCTGCGAGGATGCCCTACGGCAGGATCATCGGGATCCTTGAAACGGTCGGGGAAGCGCTGACGGGGCTCATGGGCGAGACGGCCCGCTGAACGCGGGTCCCACCCGCGCCGGGCCGGCGGGAAAAGTCCCCCGCTTTAGGTCCGGCCCTCATATGAAGGGGGTGGAAAACAAATGAAAAAGAAATTCCCCATCGGGAAAAAGCGAAAGGACAGAAAGACCGTGAACGAAAAGCCGGACGAGAACATCATGGAAAACGCCGAGGGGGTCCCGGAGGAAAGCTCCGCGGAGAACGCGGCCCCGGAGGAAGGGGAAAAGGCCGGAGAAGCGCAGAACAGCGCCGGCGACGAAAAAAAGCTATTCGCCGACAGGCTGGAAAAGGCCGAGAAGGCCCGGGACGAATACCTGGATATGGCCCAGCGGATCCAGGCGGAATTTGACAATTACCGCCGCCGCAATGCATCCCTCAGGGCTGAATCCTTCGAAGACGGCGCCAGGGAAGTGATCAAGCTGCTGCTCCCGGTGGTGGACAACCTGGAGCGGGCTCTGGAAGCCCCCAGCGCCGACGAAAAGCTGAAGGAAGGCGTGGCCATGACCCTTAAACAGATGTTGGGGATCCTGGAAAAGCGGGGCGTGACGGCGATCGACCGCAAGGGCGAAAAATTCGATCCCCGGCTTGAAAACGCCGTCATGCAGGTGGACGCCTCCCAGGGCGAGCCCGGGACGGTGGCCGCGGTGCTGCAGAAGGGTTACCGGATGGGCGACTTCGTTTTGCGCCACGCCATGGTGCAGGTGGTCGCGGAGTAGCGGTCAAGGCGAAAGCCTTTTGATATAAATTTCGGGCACGGAGGTGCCCGGCCATAAAAAACGACAAAAACAGGTGCGGAGCACAAATAAAAACAGGAGGGAAATAATTATGAGTAAAATGATCGGAATAGACCTTGGTACCACCAACAGCTGTGTCGCCGTGATGGAAGGCGGCCAGCCCGTCGTTATTGCCAACGCGGAAGGCTCCCGGACCACCCCCAGCGTGGTGGCCTTCACCAAGGAAGGGGAGCGCCTGGTAGGCCAGATCGCCAAGCGCCAGGCCATCACCAACCCGGACAGGACCGTGGCCTCCATCAAGCGCCAGATGGGCACCAACTACAAGGTCTCCATCGACGGCAAGCAGTATAATCCCCAGGAGATCAGCGCCATGATCCTTCAGAAACTGAAGGCTGACGCGGAAGCCTACCTGGGCGAAACGGTGACC
>JAFWWK010000055.1 GCA_017523615.1 Clostridia bacterium | reverse complement strand
GAACAGGCGGGCGGCGTTCACGTGCTTGGCGCCCTTGAAGATGGCGACCGGTCCGATCTCGCAGGAGGTGCCGTCTTCGGGGATGATCAGCTGGATGTTTTCATAGCCGTTGTCCACGATCTGGGTGATGCCGTCATGCAGGAAGCCGATGCCGATGGTGCATTCGCCGATGCCGACGTTCTTGGAGGGGCCGGAGCCGGACTTGGTGTAGACCTGGATGTTCTTGTCCAGGTTGACCAGGTACTGGATGCCTTCGTCATGGCCCTTCATCTGGAGCATGGTATTGACCACCAGCTTGGCGGTGCCGGCGGTGTTGTAGTTGGAAAGCCAGATGAGGCCTTTGTATTCTTCCTTAAGCAGATCCGGCCAGTCCTGGGGAATGGGCAGACCCATGCGCTCGAGCTCTTCGGTGTTCACCATGAAGCCGAGGATGCCCTTGTAGATGCCGTACCAGCAGCCGTCCGCGTCCCTGTAGGCCGATGAGAGGAGATGGGCCGCATTCTTTGCTTCATAAGCTTCCAGAAGGCCTTCGGCCGCGCAGACGTTGTAGGGATCGGTCGTTCCGCCGAACCAGACGTCCGCGGAAGGATTGCCGGCTTCTTCTTCGATCTTGGCCTGGACCTCACCGGTGGACAGGCGCTGATACTGCACCTTGATGCCGAACATCGATTCGAACTTTTCGCAGGCGGCCGCAAGATATTCTTCTTCGCAGGAGCCGTACACGATCAGGGTGCCTTCTTCCTTGGCGGCAGCGACCAGATCGGCGTCAAAGTCTGCCGCGTCGGCCGCGGCAAACGAGGCACAGCAAATCAGCATCATCGCTGAAAGCAGGATGGAGATCAGTTTTTTCATGGTGAAAAGACACATCCTTTCCGTTATTTGGTTTAGGGACCGGCAACTTGGGTCCTTGCTGCCTGTATTATAACCTTTACTTTCAAAAGTGTCAATGAAAATGATTATTTGTCTTTCGCGGCATATTTGAACAGGTTATTTCATGAATCGTTAAGTTCTGTTGCATCCGCAACGGAATTGAGGCATATTAATATGCTATACTTCCCCCGGTCACCCATTGTTTAAGAAAGAAGGCTTACCATGAAAAAGATCTTTGCCTGCATCCTGGCACTCGCGCTGACCCTTGCGGCTTTCTCCGCCGCCCTTTCCGAAGAAAAGACCCTGATCCGCCTAGGCGGTCTGAAAGGCCCCACCTCCATCGGCATGGTCAAACTGCTGGACGACAGCGAGCAGGGCCTGACCGCGAACACCTACGAATTCACCATGGCCGGCTCCGCGGACCAGCTGACTGCCCCGCTCCTCAAGGGCGATCTGGACATCCTGGCTGTCCCCGCCAACCTGGGTTCCATTCTGTACAACCGTTCCAATGGCGCCGTGCAGATGATCGCCGTCAACACACTCGGCGTCATTTACCTGGTGGAAAAGGGCGGCGAGACCGTCACTGACTGGGAAAGCCTCCGCGGAAAGACCGTCTTCTCTACCGGCAAAGGCTCCACGCCCGAATACGC
This sequence comes from Clostridia bacterium, assembly GCA_017523615.1. Lineage (GTDB taxonomy): Bacteria > Bacillota > Clostridia > Christensenellales > Aristaeellaceae > RUG756. The sequence continues at coordinate 13,564 of JAFWWK010000055.1, read as the reverse complement.
CTTCAGTTACCTGCTTTCCGCCCATGGCCTGTCCATCGACACCGACGTGACCATGGAATGGAAGAGCGAGCCCACCGAGATCGTAGCGGAAATGGCCACCATGGACAGCGCCGTTGCACTGCTGCCCCAGCCCTTTGTGACTGTAGCTCAGAACCAGCTTGCGGACCTGCGCGTCGCGCTGGACCTGACGGCTTCCTGGGACGAACTGGATAACGGCAGCCGGATGATCACCGCCGGCCTGATCGTCCGCACGGGATTCGCCCTTGAGCACCCCGACGCCCTTGCGGCTTTCCTTGAAGAATACGCCGCTTCCACCCGCTATGTCAATGAAAGCACGGACGATGCCGCGGTGCTCGTGGAAAAGTACGGCATCGTGAAGGCCGCCGTCGCGCGGACCGCGATCCCCTACTGCAACATCGTCTGCATCACCGGCGCCGAAATGAAGGACGCCGTCTCCGGTTACTTCCTGGTCCTTTTCGGCCAGAACCCCGCTTCCCTGGGCGGCAGCGTCCCCGGAGACGAATTCTACTGGATGAATGAATAAAAAAAAGTTTTCACGTTTTCTTGCGGTACTTCTTGTACTGGCGATATGGCAGGCGGCGGCCATGGCCGTGGGGATCGAGATCCTGCTCGTATCCCCGTGGACGGTGGCCGTCCGCCTTTTCCATCTGGTTTTCGAAAGGGATTTCTGGCCGACGGTGTTTTTCAGTATCTTAAGGATCTCGGCCGGTTTTTCTCTGGGCTTCCTTCTGGGCACGCTCCTTGCCGTCGCGGCGGGCAGGTCCTCCCTGATGGAAACACTGCTTTGGCCCTATGTGACCGGCATCAAGTCCATCCCGGTGGCCTCTTTCATCATCATCAGCCTGATCTGGCTCAAAAACAGCCAGCTTGCTGTGTTTATCTCCTTCCTGATGGTGTTTCCCGTCATCTATTCCAACGTTCTTCAGGGGATCAAAAGCACGGATCCCGCCCTCCTGGAAATGGCCTCGCTTTACCGTGTGCCCTGGAAGCGGAAAATGTTTTACATCTACATCCCCGCTATCCGTCCCTTCCTGCTGTCCGCCTGCTCCGTTTCCCTTGGGATGAGCTGGAAAGCCGGCATCGCCGCGGAGGTCATCGGGGTGGTACGCGGCTCCATCGGTGAAAAGCTGTACGACGCCAAGATCTATTTCCTCACCGCAGACCTTTTTGCCTGGACGGTGATGATCGTGCTGATCAGCGTATTATTCGAAAAGACGATCCTGGTCCTGATCAGGCGGATCTTTAAAAGGATGGAAAACCGATGAACGACCTGACCCTTGAAGGAATCACCAAGCGCTTCGGCAATAAAACCGTACTGCGGGATGTAAACCTCCGCTTTCCCCCGGACAGCGTCAATTGCGTCATGGGCCCCTCCGGCTGCGGCAAGACCACCCTGATGCGCATCATCGCTGGCCTTGAGGTACCTGACGGCGGCAGGATCACGGGGCGTCCCGAAAAAATATCCTTTGTTTTTCAGGAGGACCGGCTTTGCGAGGATTTTTCGGCCCTGGCCAACATCCGCCTGGTCACAGGCGGAATTCTGCCGGATGAGGATATCGAAAAATGCCTTATTTCTCTCGGACTTGAAGGCAGCACCCGGCGCCCCGTCAGGGAATTGAGCGGGGGCATGAAAAGGCGCGTGACCATCGCGAGGGCCCTGTGCTTCCGCCCGGAGCTTCTGATCCTGGACGAAGCCTTCAAGGGCCTTGACGAAGAGCGAAAACAGATGACCATGGACAGGGTCCTTGAGGAAAAAAAGGACAGGATCATCATCTGCGTCACACACGACCCCGCCGAAGCGGAATATATGGGCGGAAAGCTGATACTGCTGGACGGGCCTGAAAAAGCGGGAACATAACACATCCGCTGAAAGGAAAGCAACATGAAGATCGAAAACAAGGCGCAGGTCCTGGATATCCTGCGGATGAGCGGGGAAACGTTTTTCCGGGATGTGATCCCTGAAGCAAAAATGGCCTTTTATGATCAGCTGGGCGGAAAACTCAGGGTGACGTCGATGATAGGGATCTCCAACATATGCAAAAACCGCTGCCTTTACTGCGGCATGCGGGCCGGCAGCACGGGATTGAACCGCTACCGGATCCCTCCGGAGGATGTGATCACCGCCGGAAACGCTGCCGCTGACACGGGATTCGGACGTATTTTCCTGATTTCGGGTGAAGATCCCGGCTATGGCTTCGACCATCTCCTTAGGATCACCGCCGCCCTGAAAGCTCGCGGAATGTTTGTGAGCCTCGCCTGCGGCGAATGGGACGCCGCACAGTATCGCGAACTGCGCGCGGCAGGCGCCGACGAGTACGTGATCAAGTTCGAAATGTCCCATCCGGACAGCTTTGACCGGCTGAACCCCTCCACTGACTTCGACCGCCGCATGCGTTCCATCCGGGCGGTACAGGACAGCGGCATGCTCCTGGCCTCCGGCAACATCGTCGACTGGCCCGGCCAGACTATGGACGAGCTTGCGGACGACATCATGCTGATGAAGTCCCTCGGCATCAGCTGGGCCCCCGTCATCCCTTATCTGCCTGCCAGGGGCACGCCCCTGGCCAGCGGGGGCGGACCGGGGAGCCGTCTTCTGATGCTTCGGGAGATCGCCATCCTCCGGCTGATGATCCCCGGGGTCCATATCACCGCCCAGCAGCCCGGAGAGGACCTCAGCAAAGGCCTTTCCGATCCTGAAGGCAATACCGCCGCGGTGAACGCCGGTGCGGACGTGCTGTTCTGGGATCTTTTGCCCGATCCGCAGGCCCGCAGCTTCCGGGTGATCGACTTCAGGGAACTCACGGACCGGGGCCATATTTCCCGCGTCGCCGAAATGACCGGCCGCACAATCGACATGGCAGGAGAGCGCATCCATGAGCATGAATGACACCCCACGATCCGAAAGGCTGCATATCGGCCTGTTCGGCAGACGAAACGCCGGCAAATCCAGCCTGATCAACGCCCTCACCGGCCAGGAGACTGCCCTGGTATCCGATATTCCCGGCACCACCACTGACCCCGTGTACAAGGCCATGGAGCTCCACGGCTTCGGGCCCGTCGTTTTCATCGATACACCCGGCCTGGACGACGAGGGAGAGCTTGGCAGTTTGCGGGTCACGCGCACCATGGAAGCCCTTGATAAAACGGACATAGCTATATATGTTTTTGACGGCGAAGCCGAAAACGAAGCCAGACATATCGCGGAATTGCTAAAAAGGCAGATCCCCGTGATCGCCGTCGTCGGCAAATGCGACCTCCTTCCCGACCCCGGCCTGGTCGCCGCGGATATCTTCAGGATGTACCACCTTGAGGCGATCACGGTGAGCGCCGATAAAGGCACGGGGATCGAGGAACTCCGAAACGCGGTCGTCCGTTCCGCGCCGGAGCGTTTCTGGGAACTTTCCATCACCGGAGACCTGGCAAAGGCGGGAGATACCGTTCTGCTCGTCATGCCCCAGGACAGGGAAGCGCCGAAAGGCCGCCTCATCCTCCCCCAGGCGCAGACCATCCGGGAGCTTCTGGACAAAAACTGCGTCGTGACCGCCTGCACGCCGGAAGGAATGGACGCCGCCCTCTCCTCCCTCTCATCCCCGCCTAAGCTCATCATCACGGATTCACAGGCGTTCAAAACGGTTTTTGAAAAAAAGCCCGCCGAAAGCCTGCTGACTTCTTTTTCGATCCTTTTCGCGGCATACAAGGGAGACATCCGCGCTTTTATCAATGGTGCGGAAGCCCTGAAACGTTTGGATTCTTCATCCCGCGTCCTGATCGCGGAAGCCTGCGCCCATGCCCCGGCGGAGGAGGATATCGGCCGCGTCCGGATCCCCGCCCTCCTCAGGAAAAAGTTCGGCGAGAGCCTACGGGTCGATTTTGTGCGCGGAAGGGATTTCCCGGAGGATCTGACCGGGTATGATCTTATCATCCACTGCGGCGCCTGCATGTTCAACCGCCGCCAGATGATGGCAAGGATCGCCCAAGCGGAGCACCTGGGAGTACCCATATGCAATTACGGCATCACCCTCGCCTGCCTGAACGGCATTCTCGATCAAGTCTCTCTCCCGGGGGATGTAGACCGTGCCGGACAGGACGCGGGCTGACGCCATTCACCAAAAAACATGGGACCGCCGCTCTTTTCCCGCGCGGCGGTCCCTTATTTATACGTGATCGGTTATCCCTGCACTGTCACATCCCCGGAAACGGTCTTCACCCTGATCTTCAGGGGGGCGTCGTCCCTGAGGGAAACGTTGTAATAATTCACATCCCCGGACCGGGTGCCGGCTTCAGCCCGGATCCCGCTGTCGGCATTGGGGACTTCCAGTTCGATATCGCCGCTGACAGAATCCAGCCGGATCTCCCCGGAGCTGTTCTTTACGGTCAGGGTAATATCGCCGCTGACGCTGCCTCCGGTCACCGCGGCGGAAACCGTGTCAGCCTCTATATCGCCGCTGACAGTCTTCATCGTCAGTTCCGCGCTGGTCCCGTTAAAGTCGATATCGCCGCTGGTGCTCGAAAGCGCCGCCGCCGAGAAGCATCCGCGTACGCCGATCCCGCCGCTGATGCTCCTGGCTTTCATCTCCGGAGCTCCCGCGGCCGCTCCTGCGCCGTCCCCAAAGCATTTTTCGTCTGAAAAAGCCTTTTTATCGGGTACGCTGACGTCCAGTTCGCCGCTGGTGGTCTGCAAATCGATGTGATCAGCGGATACCTCAAACGTGATACCGCCGCTGATGGTCTGGACCTGGGCCCTGCGCAGCTGATCCGCCGGAAGCATCACCTTCACACGGCACTCCTCTCCGTCCGGGAACGCCCGGATCGCCGAGCCTATCATCCTTGCGATCATGCCCAGGATCCCACTGTCCTTTGAATCTTCCTGCTGGGCCTGGTCAGTCCTGAGATGCTGAGTAACGACCAGCGTGTCGCCTTCCATCCGGGCGTCAAGATACGTCGCGGTGCCCTGAACGAGTTCCAGGTTCTCCCTTCCTTCCGTCGCCAGGATCTCCACGTCCGCGCTGCGCACGTCGATCCTGAGGGCGCGGAGCTTATCCCAGGCGATGCTGACCTCGCCTTCTTTTTTTTCAGCGCTTTTGTTCTCCTTACTGAAGTCCGCGTCGGTATACTTCGGCTTCCTGGGATAGTCCTTCAGCACTTCGTCCATACCTTTGAGGCTTTCAGCCACAGCGCCGAGTGCTTCCTCATCGCTGTAGCCGGAAGCGATCATGTTGTCATAACGCTCCTGGCAGTTGTTCATGATCTCGTCCCTGATGGACATGACTTCTTCGCTTTCCTCGATATCCCGGAACAGAAGGTCCACGACCCGCGTCACATTCCCGTTCATACACACTCCTCCTTCAGCAAAAGGTCGATCAGCGCCCTGGTGTTTTCCCAGGTCTCGACGTCAGCCTTTAATTTTTCCTTTCCTTCTTCGGTCAGGGAATAATACCGGCGCCGGGCGCCGCTCTGTTCGTCCCCCCAGCGGGAGCGGATCAGGTCAGCCGCCTCAAGCCGCCGAAAAGCGGTGTATAGCGTGGCCTCCTTTAATTCGAAGGTGCCGCCGCTGAGCCTGGATACCTCCTGGTTGATGCGGTAGCCGTAGCTTTCCCCGTCTTTGAGCCTCCGGAGAATGATGCTGTCGGTATAACCGCGGAGCAGATCGGATGACAGATCCATTTACTTCACCTCCGGAGTCATCATAACACAATATACCTCATCTGTCAATGTATATTATTTTAATATTTTTTCCCTCTGCACCCGGCTCCAGAGTCCGATATGTCATGCGCCAATACATTAACGGCATCATCCCGGTCCTTGGCAATAAGAGGGGCATTTCTTTATTCCATCGGCCGGATCAAAAAACGGGGGGTATCTGTCAGCCATGACAGACATCCCCGCCGGTTCATTTACGCATCACGCTATACATCTAACATTCTTTTTCCCTGCTGCAGCTCATCCGTCTTTTGCCGGATGAACGGGTGCGTAAGGCGAAGCAGGAAAGCTGGAAGGAAAGCCATGTACGGCTGCTGTGATTTTCACACCAGCGCTTATTTTCCAACGCCGTTCACCGCATACCAGTACCATACCGGAACAAAGGACAGCTTGTCCGTATCCATAACAAAGGTCACGGATTTCCCATCCCGTACGATGGAAAACGTGCTTCCATCATATTCGCAGTCGTAGGAAGGCATCAGGCTTCCACCGGATGAAACGGTGCAGGTTATCCCGATCCCCTCCAGTTCCTTAATGAATTCCCTGTATTCAAGATCGCCTACTCCCGTCATGCTCATCCGCATCCTGTCGGGCATCCTCAGGGAGTCCGATCCCATCTCAGGCTCGTTGGCTTCAGTTCCGTTCTCCATCCAGGTATAGCGGATGTCCCTGTCGTCATACCAGCCCGGATACGGAAGAATCGGAGGCATGCCGGCAATGGGCTGGATGCTTTCCTCTATAGCGGCAAGATCCGCCGTTTCCACCAGGTCGGTCATTACGTTCAGCCGATGCTGCATCGCGCCTTCGACGGCCGCTTCATCCGCCAGGAATCCCTCCATTTCGGTCAGCAGCGCATCGACGTCGATCTCTATTTCTTCTGGGCTTTTCTTTTCCTTCGTCCGGTAAGCGCTCGTCATGGGGCATTTTTCCATAAGTTCCCGGTCAAATTCCGCGCATGCTTCGGGATCGTCCAGCGAGGCGGCGACCCAATCCACCGTCATGGCCAGGTATCCGATCATATACTCGGCCAGCTTCCTTTCATACGCGATCTTCTTCATGCAGATCTCCCAGTCATCCTTCGTCAGCGCTCCCAGCATGATACTGTAATGCAGGTTTTCGCATAGATTCAGGTCGTTTATCCTGTCGCCGTCCACCATCTCGGAATTGTAATCCATAAAGCTGAAGTCCAGTCCCCTGTCCATAAACACGAATTGATCGTCCTGAGTCATTTTGGCCTCCGGCAGCACGCAGTCCCTGAGGCCTCGCTGTGTAATTACAAGGGCCGCCCTCGCGGTCTGGAGGCTTTCCCAGCTTTTTTCCGAATCGAAGCGGTCAAAGGAGTCCATCAGCCAAAAAACCCCTCCCCACATCTTTTCCGACACACTGACATATTCCAGCAGGTCGTCGAGCAGCCTTTCTCTGGCAAGGGCGAATCTGTCCCCCTCGGAAAGGGCGGCGGTCAGGGAAAAGGATACCATTATAAGAACGGTGAGCACCAGCGCGGCGAGTCTTTTGAGCATAGTCTTTTCCTCCTATTTTACTGGACCTTCAGTCCGTTCTACCTGTTGTCGTACATATAGAAAGCACCGCACCCGATCAGAGCTTTCTCCTGCTCGGTCCTGCGTCCCTCAAGGATCGCCAGTTTTCGGGCTGCCTCCTCCGGATCGTCGTCGTTCAGGTGTTCGTTCTGCCTCGTCACCGTCCCTAAAATTTTATTGTATGTATGCAGACGCACCTCGCCGTACCTTTCCGTTGCATGAGGCGCCAGCACGATACGGTACCATTCCGCCGTGATTGTGGCGTCCGTTTCCAACAGCTTTGCCAGCAGTTCTGGATACGTTTTTCCATAGTAGCGAAAGGCGGTCTCGTCCGACATCACAAAGATCAGCACGTCGGCGTAGCGCGCATATTCCTCGCCGCGGTTTTCCGAAAGGCCCATCAGGCTTCGGCAGGCTTTTTCATCCATCGGTTTGCCGGACCAGGGCATGACTTTCCCCGACGAGAGCATCCTTTCCAGCGCCTGACCGGCTATAACCGGATCGATACTTTTGTACGATATCGTGGCGTTGAACTTGATCAGCTGTCTTTGAAACTCCTCAGGGGATTCCATGGCGCTTGCCGTCAGATCCGCAAGTACGGAATACTGCTTTCCGGCGCTGATGTAGGCGTCCAGAGCCCGTGACATCACGTTGTCGGCATACATCTCGTTGTAGGGCGGGGGAAGGATATAAACGCGGTACACCCTGACGGAAGCGAAGGTCAGGCAGCCGGCCATCACGCAGGCGGCCAGGATCCTGGTGCGGTAATACCTGCGGATCCTGCGGCGGTTTGCCTTGTCCGGACCAAGGAGGTATTCCCCGATAGCCTGATGGGACACCTGGACCCGGCCCGTCTCATCCCGCATCACCAGGCCGAGCTGCTTCCAAAGGATGTCATGGACGACAATGCCGTACCATTCCTCGGCGTTCCGGGCCTCCCCCCGGATGGCCGCCGTGCGGCCGATCCACCGGGGGAAAAAACGGCGGGAAAGCGTCCCGGTCAAAAGCCGGAAGCATTTTTCCACCGCGGGCAGCAGCTCCCCGTCCTCCATAGACCGGCCTTTCCTTGTGATCTCCGCGGAGATCGCCGGAAGCACCATGTCCGATGCGGCTTCGATCTGCCAGCGCCTTCCGGTATCCTCGGGCATATCCCGGACGGCTTTTTCCTTCAGGGCATCGAGATAGGCCTTCATCAGTTCGTCGGCGTTCTTTGCCTTCACCTGCTTTTCTCCCGCCGAGCCGGAGCTTAAATACATTGCCAGCATCATCGGGGTCCTTAGCAGGCGTTTCATTTCCTCCGATTCGGGGAGCAGCAGCCCGGAGGCTGACAGCGCCTCCTTTACCGCTTCATCGGAAAGCTCCGTGAGCTGCAGAAGCGAAAAACGGAGGGCTTCCTCCGCCCGGCGGCCGGCGACCACCAGCCGCACGCTGCGCAGGGCGGAGAGACGTAAAATCTCATCCAGCAGGGGCTTTGTATCCCCCTGCACCTCGTTCAGCCCGTCCAGCAGCAGGATCAGCGCCGGCGTGTCCCCGCCCACATCGTCTGCGGGCCTGTCCAGCACCTCGAAAAGCGCTTTCCTTGCGTCGTCAAAGGTATGGGTATCCCGGCTGAAACGCATCTGGTCCAGGATGCCGTCAATGATATAGTTTTTTTCGCCCTCCTGCCGGCCGTAGAGCGACATATACATCATCGCCGGGCGGCGTGGCGAATAGCGGGCTTTGGAGGCGAACACCATATGCAAAAGCGCCGTGGTCTTCCCCATGCCCCCGCCGGCCACCAGCATACAGTTTTCTTTTTTTTGCCCGATGGCTTCGTCCACCGGCATGACCCTTTCCCCGTCGTCCGCCAAAGCGGGGAACAGCTTTGCTGAATCACGGATAAAGGCGAGGGATGGATTTTCCCGCACCAGGCGCTCCGCCTGCCTGCGGCCCGCTTCCCACAAAGCCCAGTGGGTGATGCCCACCCCGTCGATGCGGTCCACCAGTTCTTCCAGGTCCCGCCGCATTTCGGCTGTGCTGCGGTACCTCCTTGACGGCAGGGTCTGCAGTCCCCGCCGCAGGATCTCCCGCACCCACACCCGGACGGTGTCCGCCTCGGCCTCCATGCAGGGGCACCCCGACACGTCCGGCGGATCCGCGCGGATCATTTGGAAATTGGTCAGCGGCGTGCCTGTAAGCAGGCGGTAAAAAACAGCCGTCACCGAATACATGTCTGAAGCAAACGAAATGTCCTTCAGCCGCCCCGCCCGGATCTCCGGTGCGGTATAGCCCTGCTTGATACTGAAGGTCCCCGCCGCCGCGTCGTTTGCCGGACCGATGACCATACATGAATTGTAATCGATCAGCAGCGCCCGCTCACGCTTGCCGCTGCCGATCATGATGATGTTGTCCGGCGCGATGTCCAGGTGCGCCAGGGCGTTCCGGTGGAATACCTCCAGGGCATCAAGGATGCAGAGCATTCTGGACGCGCACTGTCGAAGGAGCCTCGCCGGTCCCTTCTGCAGCTTTTCCAGGCTTTCTCCCCCGCTGACGCCCAGCAGGGTATACAAGGTGCCGTTGATCTCGCAGGTGTTTAGGTTGGATCCGATGCCGTCCGGGCTGGCCTCCAAAAGTGCCAGGTGCGCCCGGTTGCCGGCTTCAAAGCTGTTCCTGTGCATTTCATACAGCTCGCGGCCTTCCTCTTCCACCGTCACGCGGCCCCCATCATCCCGGAAGATCTTCCCCTGGGGATGCATCGGGAAAAGCTCCTTCACAAGCACCCTGTGGATCTGCCCGCTCTGGTGCGTATCTTTATAAAAGCCCCTGTAAACAATGGCGTTCGATCCCCTGCCGACTTCTTCCTCTACTGTGCAGGCAAGGCCCTCAAAATGAAGCACCGTTCCCTTGGGAAGCGCTTTTCTGATATCCATGCGATCACTCCTGTCCTTTCCGGATATGGATCTTTGGCCTTGTCCGGCCCACAGTCAGGATACCATCAGGACGGCTGTCCTTTTGCGTAAAGCTTCCGTTTCACGGTTTATATCGGAAAGTTCTTGTCACAGGCTGCAGTTTTTTGCGGATATGCCGTTTTTTTGCAAGGGTCATTTATCTTCTTCCCCGTCGCCGCCCCGGAATATGGCGGACAGGAAACGGGCAACGTTTTCGTCGATCTCCACGGTATCGTCGGCCGCCAGGCAGTAAAGCACCATCCAGTCAAAAGGCGTCCTGGAATCCAGCGGCGGAAAACCGCAGTCTGACAGCATGCTGCTGAGCCGTGCATAGGAATCCTCGAACACATCGTCCTCGGAGCCGTCGGAATAATAATCCCCGTAATCCGATTCCCCGCCGTCGCAGGCCATGAACAAAAGGATGAGGGCCTTTCGGTTGACGTCGATCTCCCTGCTGGTCATGCGGGCCAGGGTGAATTCATCCGGCCAGTTCTGCTGGATATCCCTCTGTATGGCGTCCTTCAGGACGCCGGCGCCCCCTTTCTTTTTGCCCTCGCCTCCCTTGGCTTTGGGGATCAGGTTTCTGTACAGATAGGTCTCCAGGATCTCGGAAACCGTCATTTTCCTCTCGTCGGACAGGTAATCGTCCGTTTCCGACGATTTCAAAAGGTCCATGAACCCCATGAACAGCTGGTAGGCCGTGTTATGGAACACGCCCAGCCTTGGGGCGGCATCACTGAGGAAGGCCTCCAGTTCCTCCTCGGTCTTCAGCCGGGATGCCTCCCGGCGCACGTTCTCGGTCATTTCGCCCGTGTCCCCGGACTTGGCTTTGGCGCACAGGGGCGCCATGCGTTCCTGCAAGGCGCATACTTCCGCCCAGCTCATTCCCCTTTCCAGGGCAAACAAGTATACGATGTCCTCCGGGTCACGCCAGTGGAAGCTTTCGCCGCACAGGCGCTGCAGCGCTTCCCCGGCGTCTTTTGCCGTCATCCCAAGGGCAAACAACAGGTTCACGGCGCTTTTTTTGCTGATATACTGGGGTTTTTCGCTCATCCATATCCTGACCTTGCGGCCCACGGAATCCCGGTTTGACTTCGGGTCGCTTCCCGCAAGCAGGTCCGTGACCCGCTTTTTCAGGGCGTCCGTATCCTTCGGGTCCATCCCGCAGAGCTTCGCCAGCGTTTCCGTCACCGGCCGAAGGTAGGCGTCCTCATGCAGCTTGGTCCTGGCTTCCTTCAGCGTCAGGCTTCCCCCGGCCGCGAACCGAAACATCACGTCCGTCATTTCAAGCGGCTTGTCGTCCACTGATTCTGTCCTCCGGTTTTTTGGAAAGTTGTAAAATAATACAGTATCATGTTACGGATTATAATAGATATCGCGCGATTTGGCAACAAAATATCGTCCCGGCGCCGCCTGATTTTTGTTCCCGTTTTTTTCATGCAGGATTTAACTTTTTTACATCGAAATAAGATACAATGTCTTTTGTTCCGGTCCGCCCTGCCGCGACAGGCGCGCAAAACCGCGGGAGTCGCGCTTTTATACGCGTCTGTTCCCCCGCCCCATTTTTTCAGGAAGGAATTGATTTTATGGATACCAAAGTATTGATCGAACTGATCGGCTACCTCGGCTCCGCTTTGGTGGTCGTCTCCATGCTGATGGCCTCCGTTGTGAAGCTTCGGGTGGTGAACACCGTCGGCAGCGCCATCTTTATGGGCTACGCCCTGGTGATCGGTTCCTACCCCACGGCGGTGATGAACTTTTTCCTGATCGCCATCAATGTATATCACCTGGTGCGCCTGTTCCGCAGCCACAAGGAATACGACCTGGTCGTCTCCTCCCCAGGCGACGGGTTCGTAAAATACTTCCTTGACAAATACTGCTCGGACATTGCCGCACACTTCCCCAGGTTCACGGAAAAGGATGCCAGGGCGGATCGCGTGTATCTGGTGTGCTGCGGCGGCGACCCCGCGGGCATTTTCCTGGCGAACGACGCCGGCAAGAGTGACCTGGATATCCTTCTGGACTACGCCGTCCCCGCCTATCGGGACACCTCCGCCGGCCAGTTCCTTTATGCCCAGCTGAAAGAAAAAGGATACCGCAGGCTGATCGCCCGGGGCGACGCCGAAAAACACCGGGATTACCTGGCCCGGATGGGATTTAAGCAGGAGGGAAACGCGTTTATCCTGGACCTGGGAACAAAATAGAATAACCGTCTCCCATACCCGCAAGTCAAAGTCAAAGACCCGGGGTTCACTCGCACTTTGAGGCGTAAAAACCACCGGGCCTTTGCTTTATGAACCGTCCCGTTCTGTTTTCGGAATAGCTATTGCCTGGAGGTACCTGGTCTCGATCACTTGCGCCGCGGAAATCCCTATATCCCCCCATCGCCGTAAACGCTTTGATCGCTTCCTCATATTTCCCCGCCCGCAGCAGCACAACCGCGTTCCTGTCATTTTTGCCTGGAATGACGACCTTCCTCCCAAAGATCATTGCCGCAGTAATCAATACCATGATCATAACAGCAAGGATCATGTTTTGACTATTCCCGGCGGCAGACGCTTCCTCCTTGCGCTGTTTTGCTTCCTTTTCAGCGGAAAGGCATTCTTCACATCTTTTTTCAGCTTTCTCCCGCAGCTGCAAAGCATCACGATAACCGACAAGCTGTTTCTTGTCAAAGTTTTTCTGATGGCGGCTCAGACGACAGGTGAGGCGGCTTCACCTTTCTGCGCTTTTCCCGCACCATGTCCACGCCTTAGAATCTCATTGCCCCGCGCGTCGAACCGTGGTAAAATGGTTACAGAAGACCAACCGCCGCCATCCGGCGGATAACATCATAACGCTGGCCTTTTTACGAACAGGAGGAAAAACGGTGGACGGGAATAATTCAGCGGCGGACCTCAAATATCTGCGTCTCCTGGGGGAACAGTACCCCACCATTGAAGCGCTGTGCGCGGAGATCACCCGCATCAGCGCTAAACTGAGCCTGCCCAAGGGCACCGAGCATTTCATGAGCGACATCCACGGGGAATACGAAGCCTTCTGCCATATCATGAACAACTGCTCCGGCGTTGTCCGGGAAAAAGTGAATCTATGGCTGGGGGATCTGTCCGTGCGCGAAGCGGACGAGCTGTGCACGCTGATCTATTATCCCGCCGCCATCCTCAAGCAGCGCCACCAGAAGGGCGAGATACCCCCGGAATGGTACAAACGCCAGACGGAGCACCTGATCCGCCTGTGCAGGCTGCTGTCGTCCAAGTATTCCCGTGAAAAGGTCCGCCGTTTCATGCCGGACGGCCTGGCTTTCCTGACGGACGAACTGATGCACTACCAGAACGACGAGGCCAATGAAGAAAGCGAGCAGGAAGGCAACCGCCGACG
>JAFWWK010000054.1 GCA_017523615.1 Clostridia bacterium | reverse complement strand
TTTGATCTCGTCGGTGATGATCATCCTGTCCTTCACCTACCTGATGACCATCGAACCCATCCTGACGCTGATCGTCTTCGCCTGCGTGCCGATCCTGGTGGTGGTCACCATCCGCATGCGGCGGCCCATGCGCAAGGCCTTCGACGACCGGCGCAAGAGCAACGCCACCATCAACGCGGCGGTGGAAAGCAGTGTGACCGGCATCCGCGTCACCAAGGCGTACACCAACGCCGCCCGGGAAGTGGAGAAATTCGAAAAAGGCGACGTGGAGTTCGTCAAGGCCTCCAGGGACGCCTACCGGGCCATGGGGATGTTTTTTTCCTCCACGTCCTTTGTCACCGACGTGTTCAACGTGATCATCCTGATCGCCGGCGGCCTTTTCCTTTACGACGGGCGGATCAATTTCGGCGAATACTCCACCTTCATCGTTTCGGTCAACCTGTTCATCAGCCCGGTCAACACCCTGATCAACTTCATGGAGCAGTTCCAGAACGGCGTCAGCGGCTTCAAGCGTTTCCTGGAGATCATGGATGAAAAGCCCGAAGCCGACGCGAAAGACGCGGAGGAACTGAAGGACGTCCGGGGAGACATCGAATTCCGCGATGTGGACTACGCCTACGACGGCGTCCACCCGGTGCTGCACGGCGTGAACCTGAAGATCGAAAAGGGCAAAAAGCTGGCTCTGGTCGGTCCCTCCGGCGGCGGAAAGACCACCCTGTGCCACCTGCTTCCCCATTTTTACGAACTGGAGAAGGGGCACGGCGCCATCCTGATCGACGGCAAGGACATACGCAGCCTGACCCTGGATTCGGTGCGGCGCTCCATCGGCATCGTGCAGCAGGACGTGTTCCTGTTCGTGGGCACCATCCGGGACAACATCCTCTACGGCCGCCCCGACGCCACCTTCGAGGAGGTGCAGGAAGCCGCCAAAAGGGCCAACATCCACGATTACATCATGACCCTGGAAAAGGGCTACGACACCGAGATCGGTGAAAGGGGCGTGAAGCTCTCCGGCGGACAGAAGCAGCGGCTCTCCATCGCCCGGGTGTTCCTGAAGGACCCCGCCATCCTGATCCTGGACGAGGCCACCAGCGCCCTGGACAACACCACGGAAGTCCTGATCCAGCAGTCCCTGGACGAACTGTGCAAGGGCCGCACCACCCTGGTCGTGGCCCACAGGCTCTCCACCATCCGGGGCGCCGATGAGATCGCCGTGGTCATCGGCGGCAGCATCACCGAGCGGGGCACCCACGAGGAACTGATGGCGCAGGACGGCACGTATAAAAAGCTGTATTCACTGCAGTTCCGGGACAGCGACCTGCTGGAGTGACGCAAAGACACGGCCCCCCTCCCCGGGGGGCTTTTTTGTTGCGCTCCCGGGGCCTCCGCGGCCCCGGACCCCGCGGCAAAGGCTTCGCCCCTGCGCCCCGATCCGCGGACAGGCGAAAGAAGCGCGCATATCCGTTTTTTGTTTTCGCTCAGATATACCACACCGGGATCTCGAGCACGTTGTCGCGCAGCCGTCCCGGCTGAGGGCACATATTCACAACGGCGCCAGTGCCCCGTTTTTTTTCCGGCACTTTATCCAGCACCGTAAAAGCACCGGTCGCGGACGCCGTTTCCGACGTGTTCGTCTTGATCTCTATCGGATAAAGTACGCCGTTTTCCTCGATAATAAGATCGATCTCACTCTCCGTTTCGGTCTCTTGTCCGTTTTTCGTTTTTTTCACTTTATCTTTTCCCCGGTAGTAGGATACGCAGTAACGGTGATCGATATTCCGGTTGGAATAGGATTTCAGGATCTCCGAAACAGCATACGTCTCAAACATCGCGCAGTTCATCGCGCCGAAAGCCAGCGTTTCCGTCGTCAGCCAGCGCGTCAGATAGGAAGCGAGGCCCGTATCGCGGAAATATACCTTCGGCGTTCTGATCGCGCGTTTTAAAACAGCCGGCGTGTACGGCTCCTAAAAGACCTCTCGTTTCTGTGGGAAAAAGATGGGATCATGAGTCTAATGGATTCTGCCAGAATTCGTTAGACTCAATTTCAAAGAGGAGGAACGGGGATGAACATCATGGAGATGAAACACCGGGCGAAACTGCAGGAATGGTCAGAGAAGACCGCGCCTTTCGGCTCTGCAGGACATTTTTCCGGATACCTGTCAGCAACGAGATCATCGCCGAAAAAAAATATGAAAAAAATCACTTCAGTTTTTCTGAAACCGTATTGTGCATTAGTCACAACTTTCCGGATTTTTAGGTAACAAGTGTATTGAGTGACACAGTCAGAGGCGTATTAAGCTTCTTAAAGAGCTTCTGCTGGCGCGGGATGCAATTGGCAACACACCACGAACCATAACGCTTGTCGGCTTTTACCAT
>JAFWWK010000053.1 GCA_017523615.1 Clostridia bacterium | reverse complement strand
CCCCGCCACGGGCCACACTGAAGTCGTCATTCCCGGCAAGCCCGCCACCTGTGAAGAAGCTGGCTTGACTGAGGGCAAGAAGTGCTCCGTGTGCGGCGAGATCCTTGTCGCGCAGAAGGAGATCCCCGCCACGGGCCACACAGAGCAAATCATTCCCGGCAAGCCCGCCACCTGCGGAGAAGACGGCCTGACCGACGGTGTTGTGTGCGCTGTTTGCGGCAAGGTCCTTGTTGAACAGGAAGTGATCCCCGCCGCTCTGGCGCATGAGCCCGTTGTGATCCCCGGCAAGCCTGCCACCTGTGAAGAAGAAGGCCTGACCGACGGCGAGATCTGCTCTATCTGCGGCACCATCCTCAAGGAACAGGAAGTCATTCCTCCCCTGGGTCATGAGATCGTGACCGTGCCCGGCAAGGCTCCCACCTGCACAAAGACCGGCCTGACCGAAGGCGAAAAGTGCGCTGTCTGCGGCAAAGTGATCAAGGCTCAGACGGTCATCCCCGCGCTTGGCCATAACTGGAAGAAGCAGGAGCCCACTTCCCTGCTGAGGACTGAGTATATCTGCAGGCGCTGCGGAATGCGTCACTACACCAATGAAAAGAATTCCATCAGGAATTACTACGGCAGCATCCTGATCAACGCGAACGGCAAGTATGTGGATTATATTGCTTCCGTTGATCCCAAGAACGATGCCGGCCTGGTGATCACTGCTGTGATCAAGCCCACTGCTCCCGGTTGGACCTCTGAGATCGGCCTGTATCTCACCAAGGACCTGATCAAGCAGATCAAGGGCGACGGATTCGAGTACATCACTTATGTGAACGACAGCGCTGCCCTGACCTTTGTGCTGAACGGGATCGACGAAACCATGTTCGAAACCGCTGAAGCCATCAACCAGTATGCTTTCATCACCGATCCGAAGGCTGAAAATGGCTGCCTGGTGAAGGTGGAAGGCGTTACTGAGACCGGCAGGTTCTCCGCGGCCGAGTTCGCCCCGATGGAGCTTGTGATCAAGGGACAGAAGATCAAGGTGACCAAAGAGGGCAATTACAAGCCTGAATAAGTAATTCCGGATCCTAAGCAAATAGAGGCTGTAAAGCGGAGGCGTTCCGTACGCCGAAGCTTTACAGCCTCTTTTTTAATTCGATTGACAAGGACGAAAGAAAAAAATAAAATAATAGAGGTAAAGGGACCGGACGGCCTTTGTTGGGACGGCTCGTCCACCCTGTACAGGACCGGGCAGAAGATCGGCGGTCGGGCCTGTTATGAGCGCGGGGTAATGGGATAAGAAAAAAAACGCCCCGCTGGAAACCGATCATGAAAGGGAAGATCATCCGGTATAAGATCTTCTGTCGATCCAATACTGAAAAAAGAAGGAAAATGATCATGAAAAAAACGTTCGTCCTGATCCTGGTGCTGATGGCAATTTTGTGCGCCGCTCAAGTCTCGTATGCGAGCAAACCCGGCGATACCGTTTCCGTTACTGTGAGCATTACCGGGGCCGGCCAGTACTTTGGCATTTATGTCGATTATCCAGAAGAGCTTCAGTTTGTAAGCACCAGCCCGAGCGTGGGATTTGCGGGCGCTCATCGCTGGGGCCAGGCACAGCTTGGCAGCATTGGCTCCGCCACCTGCGTCTATACCTTCAGGATCGCCGCGAATGCCAAGCCGGGTACTTATACTGTTACCGCGAGCATGGAAGAAGGCAGCGGCATCGTTAGCGGAGGGACTGTTACTGTCGACGAGCCTGTCCATACCCATACGCCGGAAAAGATCCCCGGAAAGGCTGCCACCTGTGAAAAGGACGGACTTACCGACGGCGAAAAATGCTCTGTCTGCGGGGAGATCCTCAAGGCCCAGGAAACCATCCCTGCCTTCGGGCATAAGTACGTTAAGCAGGAGCCCGTATCTCTGAGGAAGAGCGAGTATGTCTGTGAACGCTGCGGCGATCATTATTCGGCCAATGAGACGAATGCCATCAGGAATTATTACGGCGGCATTCTGATCAACGCCAATGAGAAAAATGTGGAGTATATGGCATCGGTGGATCCGGAGAACGAGTCCGGCCTTGTCATCACTGCTGAGATCACCCCTGAAATTCCCGACTGGACCACGGAGATCGGGCTGTATCTCACCAAAGACCTGATCAAACAGATCCAGGAAGAAGGATTCGAATCCGTCGCGTTTGTGAACGGGAACGCGGTCCTGACTTTTGCGCTGACAGTGATCGACGATACTTTGTTCGATACCACTGAAGAAGTGCTTCAGTATGCCGTCATCACTGATCCGGAAGCTGAAGACGGCTGCCTTGTGAAGGTGGAAGGTGTCGCTGAAAGCGGCAGGATCCCCGCGGGCAAGTTTGAACCGATGGAACTGGTGCTGGATGAAATGGATGAACAGAAGATCCAGGTGACTGAAGCGGGGACTTACAGCCGGGAAGAATAAGGAAAGCTGCCCGGGAGAACATAATAAGAGGCTGTGAAGCGGAAGTGTTCTGAGCACACCGGGCTTCACAGCCTCTTTTTTTGACCGGAGGGCATGCGGGTTTATTTTGTACCAAAGGCCGGTCCAAGCCCGGAGCCCCAACCGTCCCAGGCAAAGACATTGGATATTGAAAGAAAAATATGGAATGCGTATTGACTTTTCTGGTAGACAGTTGTACACTAGTAATGGTAGACACGTGTCAACTTAAGAAACGGAGGTCAAAGCATGGCAATACAGGTCACGGAAGCGGAATGGAAGATCATGGAGGTGCTGTGGGATCACGCCCCACGGACGATGGGGGAGATCACAAAGACATTGGAGCCTGAGACTGGATGGACGAGGCATACGGTGATCACGCTGCTCAAGCGCATGACGGAAAAAGGGGCGGTCAGTGTGGACGATTCCGAAAGGGCCAAGCTTTACACGCCCCTGATCTCCCGGGAGGAAGCCTCCACCGAGGAAACGCATAAATTCCTGTCCCATATTTTCAAGGGAAAGGCGTCTCTTCTTGTCAATCACCTGGTGGAGGCCGGGGACCTGTCGGAGGACGACCTTCGGCAGATCCTTGACGTTATGGGAGGCAAAAAAAGCAAATAATCAATAGGATATTATCAATGCATGAGATCGTTCGGTTATCCGGTTTGTAACAGAGGAGGTTTTTTATGCGTTCGGCGACCGTATACAATTTCCTGATCGAGGCCAACATCATGGCCGGCATCGCCATCGTACTGATGATCCCGCTGCGCAAGTTCCTGCGGAAAGGGCTGGGAAACGGCGCCATCTGCTTCGGATGGCTCCTGATCGCCGTAAGGCTTCTGTGTCCCCTGTCGCTTACGAACCCGCTGATCCACACGATCCGCTCCCCGTTTGCTTCCGACGCGGCCATCCGTCCCATCGCGGGGCAGGTCAAGGTACGCCTGGGCGATGCCGTGAGCCGGATAAGCGATATCTTCTGGCGTGCCGACAACATGACGGGCTATGAAGCCGCGAGCCGGCTCGGGGAAGGGCTTCAGGACGCGAGCGCGGCCATCACCCTGGCGAAGGTGTGGCTGGCAGGCGTCCTGCTGGTTTCGGCATGGTTCCTATACAGGAATATCCGTTTTCGCATGCGGCTGCGGGCGGACAGGATCGAACCGATCACGGGCGAGCTGAAGGAAAGGTTTGACGCGCTTTGCCGTGAACGGGGCGTCAGGCCCGTGCCGGTGTATTTCACCGATCCCCTGCCCAGCGCATGCCTTGTGGGGGTTTTCCGCCCGTATATCGCGCTGCCCCTCAGCGCCTCTCCCCAGGACGCCATCCATGTGCTGACCCACGAGATCTGCCATTTGAAAAACCGGGACCAGCTTTGGGGCGTTCTGCGGCTGCTTTGCTGCGCGGTCCATTGGTTCGATCCCCTGGTGTGGGTCGCCGCCGCCATGAGCCGGACGGACAGCGAACTGAGGTGCGACGACCGGGTGACCGGACCCATGGATCCGGAGGAAAGGAAAAGTTACGCCGGCGTGCTGGTGCTGTCCGCAGCCCGCAGGAACGCCCCGGGCCTGGGCGTCCTGGCCACCGGGATGACCATGACGGGAAAACGCCTGAAGACCCGGGTGGAGACCGTGATGCGGGGCGGAAAGCCGCTTAGGTGGCTGGCCGTGACCTTCGCCGTGCTTGCGTCCATGTGCCTCGTCGGCGCCTTCGCCACGTCGGAAACAAAGGAACAACTGGAAATGGGAACATACTGGCCCATCGATGAGCATTACCTGACGGAAGCGCTCCGCGGGAACAGGCGGATCCAAAGCGAAAACGAAGCGGCGGCCTTCGCGAAGGAAGTGTGGGACCGGGTCAAGGGACGGGA
This sequence comes from Clostridia bacterium, assembly GCA_017523615.1. GTDB lineage: Bacteria > Bacillota > Clostridia > Christensenellales > Aristaeellaceae > RUG756. The sequence continues at coordinate 13,557 of JAFWWK010000053.1, read as the reverse complement.
AGCGGAGGGCAGTTTTGAGGTATACCGCGAGCACGGCAGCTGGTCCGTCAGCCTGGCGGAGGGGGACGGCACCGCGTTTTACCTCTGGTTCTCTTCCGACGGCGTCATTTGGGACATGAGCCAGGACCTGAAGGATTACCGCTGGGTGACCGACGGGGAATACGCCGAAAGCAATGTCATGGATAAGGAAGAACTGAATGCCGTCCGGGAATGGACGATGAAGGAACTGGACGTCCTCGTTCCCGGCCTGACCGGCGAGATCCGCAGACTGGAGCTGGTCTATGTCCGGGATGTGGGGGACGCGAAATTCGTACACCTGAACGCCCCTCCGAAGAATTCCCGGTATGACGCCGGCGCCAGCGTTTTTGTCCTGGTTCGTCCGGAAGGGGAGTATGTGCTTGTGATGCTGCAGCTGGCGGGCAATGGGTAACGGGAGGCAATAGCGATGGAATTGACATGGAAAGAAGGCCCGACCGCGGCCCGCGGCCGGACAGACCCTTCCGAGGCGCTGTCCTGCCTCTATGACGAATACGGCACCGACGTCCTGCGCCTGTGCTTTATGTACATGAAAAACAGGCCCGACGCCGAGGACGCGGCGCAGGAGACCTTCCTGAAGGTGTGGCTGCGCCTGGATTCCTTCGAGGGCAGGAACTACAGCAGCATCAAGACCTGGATCATGCGCGTGGCCCGCAATACCTGCCTGGACCTCCTCAGGAAAAGGACGCGGAGGGAAAGGGCGGCCGCCATGGAGGATCCGGGATGGCCGGGGAGCGCTTCCCGGGAGGACAGGGAATTGATGATGGACGTCCTGGACCTGCCGGAGAAATACCGCGGCGCCGTCCTGATGGTCTACCTGCAGAGGATGACCCTCAGGGAAGCCGCCAAAGCCCTGGGTACATCCCCTTCGGCGGTGTGCAGAAGGCTGAAAAAGGCGCTGTCCATGCTTGAAGGCTGAACACGGTTTTTCCCGATCAGATCGTCGGGAGGGACTTCATTGCTGTTTGATCCTTATATGGAGGGAATATGAAAGCACGTGCGAATGTCCTGTTTGTGTTCCTGGTGATGATCGCTTTATCTCTGCCGCCCGCCGCGAAAGCGGGGGAGATCGACCTGATGCCTTACGCCGCCGCCGATCTGACCGAGGTGCTGGGTTATACCGCGGAGGAAGCGGAAGCCTTTGTTTTTGAAAGGCGGGAGGGGGGAGAGGTCGCTTTCTGGCATCCGGATCATCCCGACTGGGTCTATACCGTTTTCATCGACCGCAAAACCGGGCAGATTTCCGGAACCACGCCTTTTGATACCGGATACGTGCGGTACCGCGGGGAAAACACCGTCCGGGAGCTGATGCGTATCGTCCGTGAAAAGGGCTGGTTTGCGGCCTGGGACCGGGAAGCGCAGGCGGAGCTTTTTGACCTTTTGAATAAGGAAAACATCCGGATCAGCACGGAACTGCTTTTTGCCGAAAGCGCCGCAACCGCGGCGCACGGCTTCTTCGAAAGCTGCTATGGGCCGGAATTCGGATGGCCGGAGGCGCTCTCCGGGCTGTTCCGGAGTGTCCTTAAAGAAAACGGCCTGGAATGGGAGGCGGAAAATATCCATCATCCGGGCATCCGGCGGGCTTCCTCCCCGGAGACGACGGGCTCCGTCCGGACTGTCACGCTGTTTGAAGGGGAAGCGCCTGAGGAACTGGAACCGCTTTTCGGCGATCCCCGCCTGGCGGGATGGCGGTGTCTTGGCGGCGCGTCCATTTTATTTGACTGGACCCGGTCCGGCAAGGATACGCCGGCGAATTACAGCGGGTATGGCCTTGCGGCTTTTGAAAAGGACGGCCGCAGGATGCTTTTGCAGCTGGCGGTGATAAACGACGAATGGAGGATATTCCCCTTGGGGGAAAACGCGCTGATCCAGACCGGCGATATCCTTGTGACGTATGACGGGATGCAGGCTTCGCTCGCCGTCGAGTATCCGTCAGGTCACGGAACGGAAGCCTTTTACCTTGCTCCGACGGCGAACGCGAAAAGCGTATATTGTACGATCAAGGCATATGAACGGCTGGACGCGGATACCGGGGACGCGGTCTGGATCCCGGTGTCGCCGGGCGATATGCCCACCTGGAAATGGGAAAAGACCCCGAAGGAACCGGAATGCGCCAGGTTTCCCCATCAGTTGGGCGCAGCGCCCATCGGGGATCTCCCGACCACATTGGAGGAAGTCCTTCAATACGGTTATCCGGGGCTTCCCGGGAACTGTGTGCTGGCGGACGGCGTCAATTTCCGTACCGGGACCAGCAGCCGTTCCCGCAGCCACGGCATGCTGGAACCGGGGGTGATCATTCCAGTGCTGGAGGTCCTTCCGGGGGATCCGAATCCGTGGATCCGTACCCGCCTCGGGTCCCTGGAGGGATACGTCGCCGCCAATTATACCAGCCTGGACGGCCGGATCCCGAGCCTGGTCACGCCCCAGACGGTCGCAAAAGCAAAGAAGGAATTTACCCTGATGCGGGGAACGGGCTGGCTTGATCCCGCCGTGGGGGCCTTTCCGGCCGGAACGCTGATGCACGTCGTTTTCGAGGACGGGGACTGGCTGTATGTGGACGTGCCAAGGGGAGAAATGACCTGGCTGATGGACATGGAAGGAAGCTTCGGCTACGTCAGGAAGAGCGACGTGTTTACGGCTTCCTCCGTCTGCCAGCTGGAATGGATGGATGAATAACGGGAGGCAGTTTTTTTGCGCCGCCGTCAGGGCATTTTTCTGTAACCTGTCCCCCGCGTACAGGCAGGCGGAAACTGCCGTTTGCCGGCGAACAGCCCGATCGCCGAATCGGGGTGAAGGGGTGAAACCTCTTCCGCGGGGCTTGGGGCCGCGCAGGCCCCAAACGACCGGCATTATGCATGCCAAATACAGAGAATCCCCTGTGTTTAGGAGGCAGGATATGAAAAGGATCGTCGCTGTGCTGCTTTGTTTTGCCGTTCTCTGCCCGGCGCTCGCCGGTGCGGAGGAATATTACGATTACAGGATCCACGACCGGTATTTTACGCCCTTCGCGCCGGAGTTTTTCGGGGAAGACGACGCCGTGTACCATGCCTGGGGTGACAGGGACGGGGATATCAGCCTCGATTGGCACCTGCTTTGGTACCGGGGCGGGGAGCTGTTCCGGGATTATGCCTATCCCGCCGCTGGGGGTTTGAGCGCGTCCCTGTTCCTTCCCCGGGAGGACGGTACCTGCGGGGTGCTGCTTCCCGGGCAGAAGGACGAGGAGACCGGCGGCGGATGCGCGGTGCTTTATGAATGGACTGCCGACGGATTGGAACCGGCGGAGAGGATCCCCGGCGGCTGGCAGGGGAAGGACATCAAAAGGGCGGCTGGCGGGTTCTTTGCCTATGACGGGAGCGACGGCGTGCTCAGCTGCTTTGACAGCTATGGAAAGCCGCTACGTGAGATCCCAATGGCGGAGAGGATCCCGCAGACCGTGATCATGGGAAAAACGTGCCGCGGGGAGATCGCCGGTGCCGTCGGAAATATTGACGGGCTGTGCGCCGTCGTATTCCGGACTGAAATGCGCAGCGCGAAGCATTCCCGCTATCTGGCCGTCTGCATGGACCGGCTTGAAGAACAATGGAGCCGTTCCTTCCAGTACGATCCCGCTCTTATCTTCCCGGGGGACGGCTTTTTCTGGCGGCTGGAGCGGAACGGGAGCGGCGCCGCGGACCCGGTGAAGATCGCCCGCCTCGATGAGGCGGGCAGGGATACGGCTGCCCGGACGCTGTTCTCGGACGGCCTGGTGCTGGGCGTCCATATGGAGGTATCCCCGATAACGGGCCTTATGACGGTCTACGGCAGCGCCGTATCCAACGCCAGGGGCATTTATACCGTGTTCCGCATGCAGCTGGACGGGGATCTGAAACAGGTATCGCTGGATGTCAGGGAAGCGGATTATTTTGAGGATTACTCTCCGTCCGTCCTGATGCGGGGGGACGGCGAGCTGTTCGTCCACTGCCGCGGCATTGAAGGCGTGGATCCATCGACGCCGGCGGTCCTGATCCCTTTCGACGCACTTCCTGAATGCGGCGCCCACGGGATCCGCATCCGATAATTTTATGCGCCGCCCTCAGGATTTATTTCGAAACCCGTCCCCCGCGACCCGGTACAAACAGGCGGGAATTGCCTGGCACCGGCAACCGGGCCGTTCGCCGGATCGGGGTGAAGGGGTGAAACCTCTTCCGCGGGGCTTGGGGCCGCGCAGGCCCCGGCTCCGGGCATTGCATGCCGAACACAGAAAAACGCCTCCTGCGTTCTTCCTTGTGACGGGCATGATCATTTGCTATGTTGACACGGATCGCGGCTTGGTAATAGTATTGATACTGATCGAATGAATGAAGACGGCAGCCGGGAGGATCTTATGGGCCTGTACATTACGAGAGAAGATATTACCACGATGCCTGTGGATGCCATAGTCAACGCGGCGAATTGTGATTTGAAAAATTTTGCTCCCAGACGAGGCGGCGGCGTATGCGGGGCGATTTTCAGAGCGGCGGGACACGCGGAAATGCAGGCCGCCTGCGATGCCATCGGTCATTGTGAAACCGGGCAGGCTGTCATTACAAAAGGCTTTGAGCTGCCGGCCAAATATGTGATCCATGCGGTGGGGCCGATTTACAGGCCAAACGATACGCAGCAGGCATTACTGCTTCGAAACTGCTATATACATGCTCTTGATCTGGCGGAAGAAAACTGCCTTGAAACAGTTGCTTTTCCGCTCATTTCCAGCGGTATTTTCGGTTATCCCCCAAAGGAAGCGCTCCTGATCGCACTGAAAGCCATCCAGGACTGGCTGAAAGAAAACAATGGGAAAGTGACAGTCTATCTATGCCTCCTTGATGAAAGTTTATATTCTATGGCGGAAGATCGGCTGAACGAAGGCCAGAAGCCATGGGAAAAAGAAGGTGATCACGGCGGATGAACAGCAGGTCGATCCTGAGCATGATCCGCACAGCCATCCGATGAGAGATCTGTGCATAAAGAAAACGGCTTCACAGGAGCGTTTCCGCTTCCATGAAGCCGTTTCACTGTCGTTCCGGCCTGAAGAATGCCATCTTATACAGCTTGCTGCCTAAAACTTTAATAAGTCGATCAAAAATCCTTTCGGGGGGAAGTCAAGCTTCATTCCACGGCCATCGGATATCGGGAAGTTATGTGCTTTAGCGCCCTCAGGCGGCGGCCGCGGAGGTCTTCTTCTGGGTGGGACGGACGAAAGCGGCGGCGGCCAGGATCAGCCCGAACACGGCGACGAAAGCCAGATGGGAGGGACGGGTGAAGGTCCGGGCGAACACAGCGGTGTTGAAGCGGGCGACAAACATATCGAGCATGGCGATGAAGGCAGTGATGCCGAAGAAGTTCATAACAGCGATACCGATGGTCTTTTTCATTTGGATTTCCTCCTCCGCCGGTGGCGGTTTGTTTTTTTGTGTGGTGTTCCGGGTTTTCACGCGCCGGACATTATTTGATACGGAGGAAATCGAGGGATGGCAGAAAGAAAACAAAAACATATTTGCCTAATTTTTGTGCAAAAACAGGTGCGGTAGCGGCGACGTGTACTTATATGAGATATAAAACCCCGCCGGCCGCGTGAAACCGGCAGGGCAGAGAATTGCCGTGCGGGACCAAAGAAGGCGCGGCCGAAAACCCCATCGGCCGCGTGGGACCGGCAGGGCAGAGAATTGCCGTGCGGGACCAAAAAAATCAAAAAAGGGTCTCGCGGTGGCAGTACGCGTAATACCAGCATTCGTAGGGACAGCGGCATTGTTCGCCGGGCTCGACAGCGACCTCTTCCGGTTCCTTCTGCATCCGGTTCAGGTCCCAGATGTTGTCGTTGATCCAGCGGTAGTATCCCTTGGCCTGCTGCGTGACGTCCTGGGGCACAAAGGGGTTGGCTTCATCCGGCCCGTGGATCACGATGAATACCCGGCCGATCTTTACCCCGCACCGGGAGATGATGTAGTACTGGAAACCGGCGTCCCGGACGAACTGCTCGTGCACCTCCGGGGCGTTTTTGACCTCGTAAAGATCGTATCCGGCATCCGTTTTGCGCAGGATATCCGCGGCGCAGTAGTTGTTGTAGTTGCTGAAGGCCGCCTCGCAGATCACCGGCGTGCCTTTGGCCAGGTGCTCCTGCGTTTTTTGGATCATGGCCTTCTTGTCCGGGATCTGTTTTCCGGGCAGATACACCGTCATTTCCTCATACGGCCCGAACATGCCCATGGCGCGGTCGCCGAACTCGTTCCCGGCGTCCAGCCGGGCCTGCACCTCCGGCGGGATGATCCGCAGGCCGGGTTTGTGCTTGTCCAGCCACAGCATTTTGCGGCACTGCATGCCGCGCATAAAGTCGGTCTTGGTGATGGCCATGTCGTTTCCTCCAAAGATGCGGTCCGGGTTCGTTACCTGGCTGTGAACCAGCAGGTGATCTCCCGGGCGATGAGCTCGTGCCCCAGGGGAGAGGGATGATTCCAATGGCTGAGCAGGTCCTGAAGGTCGCCGCCGCGGTCGATATAGCGCTGAAACGCGGCGAAGCTGTCCCCCAGGGCGACGCCGTATTCCCCGGCCAAGGCGCGTTCCTGTGCTGCGTGGGCCTCCAGCGCGCGCCAGTTTGAGTCCTTTGAGAACCATGTCTGGTCCCAGCTGGGCGTCATAAGCATCAGGAAAGCTCCGCGGTCCAGGGCCATTTCGATCATGCTCCGCCATGCCCGTTCCGCTTCGCCCAGTCCGGGGCCCCGGTCGTTCAGGCCGTAATCCAGGATCACCAGGTCGGGCTTATGGCACAGGACGTCGCTGACAAAGCGGTCCGCGCCCTGCGGGGACGCTTCGCCGCCCACGGCGGTGACGATCACATTGATCACCGCGTACGGGAACCGCTGGCAGAGCGTTTTGCGCACCAGGTGCGGGTACGCGTGCAGGGTATCCACCCAGGGCGTGCAGGCGTAGCCGGCCGGCACGCTGTGGCCGTGGCATATGATATTGACCGCGGCGTTATCGGGCCAGCGCCTGGCGAGGCGGTCGCATAAGGCGGAAAGATACCGGTCTTTTGCGGGAATGCCCATGGCTGTTCCTCCGTCGGCGGCTTGTCCCGTCGTTTGCGGGACTGCCGCCAGGGATCCTTTCGCTGATCAGTATACCACACCGGTCCGGCGGATTCAATCATGCGGGGCGTCGAACGGAATGCCCCGGAAATACGAAAAACCCCCGCGGAAGGCGGGGGCGGTAGGAGAAGCTTGTTCTAATGTATATATGATCCGTGCCGGAAGATGCGGCGCCGGGGATAATGATCATTCAGTGAGGTCCATGGTCCCGCGTGCGGCATCAGGCTGCGGCGGCGGTGTGGTGATGGTCGGGCCGGACGAAGGCGGCGGCGGCCATGATCAGTCCGAACACGGCGACGAAGGCCAGATGGGAGGGACGGGTGAAGGTCCGGACGAAAAGGGGGATGTTGAAGCGGGCGACAAACATGTCGAGCATAGCGATGAAGGCAGAGATGCCGAAGAAATTCATAACAGCGATACCGATGGTCTTTTTCATTTTAATTTCCTCCTCCGCCGGTGGCGGTTTGGTTTTTGATCGGTGTTCCGGGGTTTTCACGCGCCGGACATTATTTGATACGGGGGAAATCGAAAGGCGGCAGTAAAACAACAGTTTTTTTTGCCTATTTTTTTTGCTTTTTTTGCGTTTCTTCCTGCATATTTAAGGCGCGGAGGATCCCCTCCGGCCGCGTGGAGCCGGCCGGGGCATGCGATCGCCGGGCGGGGTCAAAAGAATAGTTGTGCGGCGTGAGGCAAATGGGGTATAATGACGAAAGGAAAGGTGAGGAAGGGGGAATAAAACATGAAGACGCGGCAGAGGCTTCTGTGCGCCTTGCTTTCGGCAGTCCTGCTGTTTGCGCTGTCGCCTGCGCTGGCGGATGAAAAGTCCGGCGCCTGCGGGGAAAACCTCCGGTGGAGCCTGGACGACCTGGGCACGCTGACCGTCACGGGGACCGGCGAGATGGACAGTTTTATCCGGTACGCCTCCGTCCCCTGGTGGGATATGCGGGACCGGATCCGTCAGGCGGTCATGGAGGAAGGGGTCGCAAGCGTGGGGGCCTATGCCTTTTCCTCCTGCGGGAATCTGGCTTCCGTTTCCCTGCCCGCCTCGGTCACATCCATCGGTGACAGCGCCTTTTCCTTCTGCGCCGGACTTAAGGAGATCACCCTGCCTTCCTCCCTGGTTTCCCTGGGTGACAGCGCCTTTTCCTTCTGCGCCGGACTTAAGGAGATCGCCCTGCCCGCGTCCCTGGTTTCTGTCGGAGTCAATCCCTTCTGCGGGTGCGCGGCGCTCCGGTCGATCGCGGTGCGATCAGATAATCCTGTTTTATATGCTGAGGGCGGCGTATTGTACGACCGGGAGCGGCAGGCCCTGGTATGCTGCCCCTGTGCCGCGGGCATTGAGTCCGTCGAGGTGCCGGAAGGCATCCGTACCATCGGCAGCAGCGCGTTCTATGAGTGCGGGAGCCTCGTTTCGGTCACGCTGCCCGGCACGCTCACGACCATCGGGGACAGCGCGTTCTATGAATGCGAAAACCTGACCGTCCTGCCCCTGCCCCCCTCCCTTGAGATCATCGGCGGCAAAGCCTTTCGCTGGTGCAAGCGCCTGAAGGAGCTTTCCCTGCCGTCGGGCCTGACCTTCATCGGGGACGAGGCGTTTTCCTATTGCCTGAGGCTGAAGTCGGTGGTCCTGCCCGATTCGCTGGAGGCGATGGGCGCCAACCCGTTTTACGCCTGCAAAACACTGACCGACATCTCCGTGTCGCCGGAGCATCGGTATTTCCGGGTCCGGGACGGCGTCCTGTATACCGGGCGGGAGGGAACGCTGGTGTGCTATCCCTGCGGCTTTACGGATGCGGGATTTACCGTGCCCTCCGGCACCCGCGGCATCGGCAGCTACGCATTCTACGGCTGCACGGCCCTGAAGACCATTACCGTGCCGGAAACCGTCGCCTCCCTGGGCGATCATGCTTTCGGCTTCTGCTCCGGGCTGGAAAATATCACCCTGTCCGAAGGCCTGAAGGAGATCGATGATTTCGCTTTCTGCGGATGCACCGGCCTAAAGTCCTTTTCCATGCCGCCGTCCGTCGTTTCCGCGGGGGATTTCGTGTTTTATGGCTGCACCGCCCTGAAGGAGGCCGGATTGTCCGACGCCCTGATCAGGATCGGGGATTATGCTTTTTACGGCTGCACGTCCCTTGCCTCGGCTGTGCTGCCCCGATCGGTCACCGTCATAGGGAAATTCGCTTTTTACGGCTGCAGCGGGCTGGAAGAGGCTGAGCTGCCCGGCGCCCTTAAAGAGGTGGACGATTTCGCGTTTTACAGGTGCGTTTCGCTGACAGAGGCGGACATCCCGCCGACGGCGGAGCATATCGGGGATTACGCTTTTTACGGCTGCAGCGGGCTGAGGAAAGTGACGCTGCCCGCGTCGGTCACGGCCCTCGGCTATTTCGTTTTCAGGGACTGCTCCCCGGATCTTGAGGTAACGGCGGAGAAAGGAAGCCGCGGCGCGGAATACTGCGAATCCGAGGGCATCCGCGTCATATATCCGGAGGCGTCCGCGCCGCCGGAGGAATGACGGAAAAAAGGGGAATAAAGAAAAAACAGGCCGTGTCCGGGACGATCCGGGCACGGCCTGGCATATGGTCATTATTTGCGGGTCACCTTTACGGAGACGGTGCCGTTCATGGCGCTTTCGCCGAAAACGTCTTTCCCGCCGTCGATGGAGCGGATGATGACGATGGTCTCGTCGTCGGGGGTCAGGATGCTGAGGCTGCCGGTCTTCAGGATACGGCTTTCGCTGCGCTTTTTAAGGATCGCGCGCACCTCCTCAAGGAAGGCGGTATCCTCGTGCCCCCAGGGATAGGTGCCGCGGTTGAAGGGATCCGCCGCCCCCCAGAGACCGGCTTCGTCGCCGTAGTAAACGCATGGGATGCCGGGCAGGGCGCAAATGATGCGGAGCATTTCAAGATAGCGGCTCTTTCCCAGGGCCAGCTCCGCGTCGGTCAGCGTGCATTTGCCCCGTTCTTTGGGAGGCACGTCGTTGAAATCCCTGCCGGCCAGCACGTTGATGGTGCGGGGACGGTCGTGGGTGCCCAGGATGTTCATGACGCTGTAGTAGAAGGGCAGGGAATAGTTTTCCTGCTGGCTGAGGATCAGCCGGGCCAGCTGCCGGGATGAAGACCTGAAGGTGAGGAAATCCAGAAGCGCCGAGCGCAGGGGATAATTCATTACGCTGTCCAGGGTGTCCCCGGCGCAGTAGCAGCGGGTCTCGCCCCAGACCTCCTTGCGGCTGGCATCCTCCCAGACCTCGCCCAGGATGGCGCAGTCGGCGCGTTCGGCTTTGGCGGCGGCGCGCAGACGGCGCAGCATATCCATGGACAGTTCGTCCGCCACGTCCAGCCGCCACGCGCCGGCGCCGGCGGCCAGCCAGCGGCGGACGATGCCGTCCTCACCCAGGATGAACTCCTGATAATCCGGGTCGTCCTTGTTGACGGTGGGCACGTTGTCAATGCCCCACCAGCAGGCGTAGGTGTTGGGGAAACGGGTAAAGGTGTACCACTTGTACCAGCGGCTCTGCATGCCCTGATAGGCGCCCTTTTCCGGAAAAGTGCCGTAGCGGTTGAAATAAACGCTGTCGTCCCCGGTGTGGTTGAACACCCCGTCCAGCATCACGCGCATGCCCCGTTTTTCGCATTCGGCGCAAAGCGCTTTAAAATCCTCCTCCGTGCCCAGCATCGGGTCGATCCGGGTGTAATCGCCGGTATCGTAGCGGTGGTTGGAGCGGGAAAGGAAGATCGGGTTCAGGTAGATCACGGTCACGCCCAGGGATTCCAGGTAGGGGAGCTTCTCCCGGATGCCGTTCAGGTCGCCGCCGTAGAAATCCAGGGCCTGGTTGTCGGTGCGGCTGTTGGGCATCATGATGGGTACGTCGTCCCAGTTTTCATGGATGAAGATCTCCTTGCGGGGGCTGGAGGGCATTTTGGAGCGGTAAAACCGGTCCGGGAAGATCTGGTACATGATGCCGTCCCGCATATAGCGGGGCACCTGGAAGTCCGGGTCGTATATTGTGATCTGGAAGGCCCGGGGCGTCGGGGTCTCGTGGCCCTCGCCGCCCATGCCGTCGTCGGGAGCGCCCAGGTAAACGACGCTTCCGTCCTGCAGGGTCCCCCTGAAATCATACCAGCACAGGCCCGTAGACGCCGGGGTGTCCAGTACGGCCTCGAAGGTTTCGGTATGGACGCGGCGCATGGGGAATTCCCGGGGCATGCCGTTGTACCACGCCCTGACGACGGCTTCCCGCAGATGTTCCGCGCCCAGCAGGCGCAGCCTGACGGGCGTTCCCGCCTTGACGGCGCCCATCGGATCACGGCATGCCAGGCTTCGGGTGTTGTGATAAAGAGCCATAAGATCAATCCTTTGATGAGTTTAGAAGCTTTTTTCTTATTTCCGCGCTGCTTTTGAGCATCTCGGCGGCATGGACCGCGGCTGACGCGGGATCGCCGCCCAGCATACGGCTGAGTTCTTTTACGCGCCCGTCCGCATCCAGGAGACGGATGCGGCTGAGGGTGCGTTCCCCGTCAAAGCTTTTTTCCACCAGGAACTGGCGGTCGGCCATGGCGGCGATCTGCTGAAGATGGGTGACGCACAGCACCTGGTGGGTCCGGGCGATCATGGCCATTTTTTCGGCGGTCACCTGGGCGGCCTGCCCGGAAATACCGGTGTCGATCTCGTCGAATACCATCGACGGAATGGTGCTCCGGTCGGCCGCCGCGGCCTTGATGGCCAGCATCAGGCGGCTGAGCTCGCCGCCGGAAGCGGTCCGCGACAGGCTCTGCAGTTCCTCGCCCCGGTTCGGCGAGATCATGAAGCGGCAGGCCTGCCCGCCGGATAAGGATGGCTGCGTGGGGGACAGGAGGCACCTGAAACGCGTCCCGGCCATGTTCAGGTCTTTCAGCTGGGCTTCGACCGCTTTTTCAAACTGCCCGCTCAGGGCCTCCCTGGAGGCGCGGAGCCGGTCCGCCGCCTCGTCGTAGGCTTTTCGCGCCTTTTTTTCCTCGTCCTCCAGTCGGGCAATGTCCCCGTCCAGGGAGGCGAGGGAGCGGAGTTCCTCTTCGATGGCTTCCAGCCGGTCCAGCATGTCGCCGGTGGTGGCCCCGTAGCGCCGGGAGAGCCGGCGGATCAGGTCCAGCCGGGACATCACCTGTTCCTCCCTTTCCGGGTCCGGGGCAAGGGAATCCAGGATCCCCTGCAGGGTGAGGGCGATGTCCTCCACCTCGTAATAAGCGTTCTGGGCGCGCTCGTGCAGGGAGGAAAAATCGTCCCCCAGGGGCGCGATGCGCCGGAGGGCGTCGACAGCGGAGCGCAGGCGGCTGACCGCCGACGCGTCCTCATACAGGGCGGAATAACTTTCACGGACGGCGGAAACGATCCGGCTTCCGTTGCGTATCCGGTCCCGTTCCTTTTCGAGGGCTTCTTCCTCGCCCCGCTTAAGCTTGGCCCCTTTTAATTCCTTCCGCTGCATTTTGAGGACGTCTTCCCGGTCCTGCTTCTGCCGGGAGCGCTCCAGCATCTCCTCCAGGGCGATGGATACGGTGTGCCAGGCACGGTAGCGTCCGGCGGTGTCCTTCAAAAGCGCCTGGTGGGCGGCGGGGCCGAAATCGTCCAGGAATTTCAGGTGGTTGCGGTCGTCCATCAGGCTCTGGTGGGCGTGCTGGCCGTGAAGGTCCATCAGGTGGTCGGTGACGGAATGATAAGCCTGGAGGGCGACCGCCAGGCCGCCGATCCGGCAGACGCTCCGGCCGGAGGCGCTCAGCTGGCGGGAGAGGATCACCTCGTTCCCCTCTTCGGGGGCCATATCCATTTTCCGCAGGGCTTCCAGGGCTTCCGGCGCATCGGAAAGGTCAAAGATGCCCTCCACATAGGCGGTATCCTGCCCGGCGCGGATCAGTTCCCTGTCGGCCCGGCCCCCAAGCAGAAGCCCCATGGCGTCCACGATCAGCGATTTGCCGGCGCCTGTCTCGCCGGTGAGCACGTGCAGGCCGGAATAGAGATCCACGCTGGTTTCATCGATCAGCGCGATATTCCGGACCGTAAGCGATAAGAGCATGTCAGCGCCTTCCCTTTTGTCATTTGAGGATCTGCCGGAAGTGATCGGCCATCCTGGCGGCTTCCTCCTCGTTATGGACGATCACTAGGATAGTGTTGTCCCCGGCCATGGTGCCCAGGACCTCCTTGAGGTGCATGCCGTCGATGGCTTCGGCGGCGGCGTTGGCGGAGGCGGCCAGGGTCTTGATGACGATGATGTTCTGGGCGTATTCGATGGAGACCACCGACGCCACAAAAATCTGTACAAAACGGTCGCTCATCTCATGCTGCGCCTTGTACGCGGGGGCGTATTTGTAGGTTCCGCGGGAGGTGAGCACCTTCAGGAGGCGGAGCTCCTTGATATCCCTGGAAACGGTGGCCTGGGTGACAGCGATGCCGT
>JAFWWK010000052.1 GCA_017523615.1 Clostridia bacterium | reverse complement strand
GTCTTCCTTGAGGCTTTCAAGGAAACGGATGGTCCACTCCGCCGCGAGGATCCCCCGGTCGAACCGGGCTGTGGCGATATAATAGGACACATATCCGGACATGGTGGTCATCATATCGCAGAGATGGCGGATAAAAGCCGTTTCCGTAAAATTGATCCCCTCCTCGGGCTTTTTTTCACGCATGGTGTACAAACAGCCGATCCTCGCGTCGTTGCTGCCGGTCAGGTTGTTCTTTTTATATTCCTCGATGGCTTTGGGGTAGTTTTTCAGGGCGGAATAGCACCCGGCGATCTCATCCCGCAAAATGGTTTCGTTGATCTCCGGGTGGTCCCGGTTCTGGGAAAGCAGGTCTATGGAGTGGCGGAAAAGGTCCAGCGCTTTTTTTATCGATTCATCCCGCTTGTACTGCACGCCGATCTGCTGGTTGACCAGCGCGGCCCCGCACACGATGCGGAAATGGTTGGGGAATTTTTTCAGGGCGTTATCGTATTCCCCGGCGACCTTCCATATGGATTCCTCCTGGTCAAGGCTTTTGATCCGGTCCGCCTCCGCGTCCGCGTCGTTTCCCCGCATCGAAAAGCCGATCAGCGCATCCACCGATACGTGAAAGAGTTCTGCGAGGTCCATGATGTACGAGAGATCCGGTTCAGAGCTTCCTCTTTCCCATTTGGAAACCGCGCCCAGCGTGACGCCGAGCCGCTCCGCAAGCTGTTCCTGCGTAAATCCCAGGTCTTTGCGATAATTGCGGATATTTTCAGCCAGCTTGTTTTCCATATGATCCCTCTTTCGGTTCTTCCGATGACCTTTGCGCCGCCTGTCAGGATTGCGTCTGCGTTCATATTGTTTGTCGGGATCCGGTAATACATTTGCGTTTCCTCCTATCCGGCTGCGCGGCAGCCTGATCATTTGGTTCACGATCATTATATCCGGTCCCTTGTACTTATTGAACACCGCAATCGTATAGTTTGTCAATTATTTTTTCTACGCATCGTAGAATTTGCGGACGCAAAAAAGTATAATATTCGTTGCATGCGATCGATACTACGCGTAGACCATGGAAAACCGGGGCAGGCAGGACAGTGCCGGTGCCTGCGGATGAGGCTTTCGGCGGTGCCGCGGGCGGGCGTTGTTTGATATGAGCTTTCCTTTCTTTTCCCGTGACAAATATGCGGGAAAAGGATGAAAAACGGATTGACAAGTGACCCTTCGTTCACTATAATTGGTGAACGAAGGGTCACTTTACTGGCCGCGGAGGTGCGTATGGCTAAAGACACGAAGGAGAGGATCCTGACGGCCGCGCTGGAGATGTTTTCACAAAAGGGATATGAGGGGACCAACATCCGGGAACTCAGCGCATCCCTTGGGCTGGTCAAGTCCGGTATATACAAGCATTATCAAAGCAAGGAAGAGATCTGGAATACCCTGCTTGACAGGATGGTCGCCTATTACGGTGAGCGTTTCGGTTCCCCGGAGCATCTGCCGCCCGTTCCGGATTCTCCGGAGGAATTCATCGCCATGACCAAACGGATGACGGACATCACGATCCGCGATGAGCGGATAGTGAAGACAAGAAAGGTGCTCACGCTCGAGCAGTTCCGGGACGACCGCGCGCGGGAGCTGGCGACGAAGCACTTCCTGACCGGTCTGACGGAGATGTTCACACACATCTTCGCCGGAATGATGGACAAGGGCATGATCCGCCGGGACGATCCCGCCATGCTGGCCTTCGCCTATACTGCGCCGATCTCCGCCCTGATCCATCTGTGCGACCGGGAACCGGAGAAAACGGAGGATGCGGTCAGGAAGATCGATGCGTTCAGCCGGCACTTTATGGCGACTTACGGAGTGAAATGACGATGCTTGATCTGGACAAATATTTGAATGATCTGATCCTGAACTGTCGATCGGCTTTCGGAGAACGGCTGCTGTATATCGGTCTGCAGGGAAGCTGTCTGCGCGGTGAAGCCCATGAAAACAGCGATATCGACGTCATGGTGATCCTGGATCGGTTTTCCGTCCGGGATATGGAAATATACCGCGGGATCCTGAAAAAGATCGGTTTCTGGGAGAGGTCCTGCGGGTTCATCTGCGGGAAAGAGGAAATGAAACGCTGGAATCCTCTGGAGGTATGCCAGCTGCGCCATACCACGAAGGACCTGCACGGCGTTTTGACGGATCATCTTCCGTCCGCGACGCGTGAAGACGAGATCAACTATGTCAAATTGAGCCTGGGTAATCTGTATCATGAGATCTGTCACCGGTATATTCACGCAGACAGGGATAAAAACACATCCATGTTTCGCAGCACCTGCAAAAGTGTGTTTTATCTGATCCAGAATCTGCATTTTCTTGAAAGCGGGCGCTTTATCCTCAGCAAGGGGGAGCTGAAGGAAGCGGCTGCGGAGGGAGACCGGGTGGTTCTGGAAATGGCTGAACTGCCGGACGGTTATGATTTTGATCGGGCTTTCTCCGAACTTTTTACCTGGTGCCAAAGAGCTTTTGCACGCATCGAAAACCTCGGAGGAACATGTTATGGGCTGTAAAACGCCTGTGTCATCGGTTGCGACCTGAAGGAGACGGATGAGATCTTTTCTTTCTATGCTGGGAAAGACTGTGAGCTCAGAAGAATGTGAGGAGACCATTATGAAGATCCTTGTTTTGAACGGAAGTCCCAAGGTGAAGAGCGATACTTTCCGCCTGACCCATGCCTTCCTCAAAGGCCTGGACCTGAGCGGCGAACACGAAGTCCATATCGTTCATGTGAGGGAAAAAAGATCTCGCCCTGCCGGGGCTGCTTCGGCTGCTGGCAGCGCGGGGACGGCCGCTGCGTGATCGAGGACGACCAGAACGCGATCCTTGACCTGTACCGGGACGCGGATGTGGTCATATGGAGTTTTCCGCTGTACTGCTACGGCATGCCTTCCCAGCTGAAAGCGGTGCTGGACCGGACGATCCCGCTGGTGAAGATGAACATGGTGCGGCAGCCGGATGGAACGGTAAGGCATGAAGCGCTGGTGGATTTTTCAAAAATACACACCCTGGTGATATGCGGCTGCGGTTTCCCGCACTGGGAAGGCAATTTTGACGGACTGAAGAAGATGTGCGAGGTCTGCTTTGGAAACCCGGACATCGTCTGCGTGCCGGAGACGCCCCTGCTCAATGTGCCTGAAGCGGCCATTGTGGCAGATCCGCTGCTGGAAAAGTTCCAGAAGGCAGGTGAAACATATGCCGCGGAGCTGCGTCTCTCCGCGGGGACGGTGGCCGAACTTGAAAAACCCATGATCTCAGCGGAGGAGTACATTCGAAATGTAAACGGCGGCACATGACCGCATGACGGGGCAGTACCCGGCGGGAGGAGAACATATGCTGAGACTGAGACCCTATAAAGCCTGCGACGCGGATGAAATCGTCTCCTGGAACGAGGACGAAGCCGCTTTTAGAAAGTGGAGCGCGGACCGTTTTCCCGCCTATCCCATCACGGCGGAGGATCTGAACCGGCATTACGACGCCATGGCCGGATCGGACAGCTTTTATGAATTTACCGCTTTTGACGACACGGGCGTTGTCGGCCATCTGATCATGCGTTTTACAGACAAAGAGAAAACGATCCTGCGCTTCGGTTTTGTCATTGTGGATCCAAGAAAACGAGGACAGGGATATGGCCGGGAAATGCTGAAACTGGCCATTGGCTATGCTTTTGAGTATCTCAAGGCGGTAAGGATCACCCTGGGCGTATTTGAAAACAACGTGCCTGCGTACCGGTGCTATCGGGCGGTCGGTTTCCGGGAGGTACCGTGCTGTGATGCATCCTTTTTTCACATCGGAAATGAAGACTGGAAATGTATAGAAATGGAACTGACAGACGGCGGGGATCCTTCCCGGATCGCTGAAGGAAGGCTTGGAGAACGATCCTGCGCAGAAAACTGATCCAATGGCTGGGACTGACCGGCATCCTGGCTTTGTTTTCCTATACGGCGGCGGTGTTCTCGCCAATGGCGTATCATGGGCACAACTGGATGGCCCGGGCGGTCAGGAACAGAACATCGGGGAGGGGGAGAACGGGAATGCAGGAGATCCGGACCAAACGGCTTTTTCTGAGACCGTTCATGGAATCGGATAATGACGATCTGTTTGAATTTCTATCCCAGCTGAAGGATGACGAATTTGAAGGTTATCCGGGGATCAACTATGAAAACGGCAGAAAGATTTCAGACAGAACATCTGGTTCCGCAGGGACAAAAACGGCGCGCCTGTCTGGAAGGATACGCTGGTATACGCGATCCTGGATGACGAGACGGTGCGGTAAAGAAGCCTGGAAGCAAGCCTTAACGTATTTGAAAAACCCATTTCGGACCGGCGCCTTTGAGCGGATCGACAATGGTGCAGGGATCTCTGTATTTTTAAAATTCTGTCCCTATCCCATCGAACAAGAATCAGGCTTGTTTTTGGGGCTGTCTTCATGTATACTTATGCCAGGACCTCGGAAAGGGCCGTAAACCGATGAACAGCATGAGGGATATCCGTCGATAAGCTGAATACAGGTATATAGAAGAAGAGGAGCGGGTCCTCCTGTTCGGTGTACCGTTTTGAGGCGCTTCTGACAGTGGGACCGCAGGATGCAGCCACAGAAAGGAGATGCTGCGCTGCGGTTTTTTTATGCCTTGGTCCACTGAAAAGAGAGGGAATGAACAATGGACTTTAAAACAATGCCCTTGACCGGGGAAGAGGAAGGTCTCATCGAAAAAAAGATCATTCAATACGCGGATTCCATGGCGCCTTCTTTTCCCCATACCGAGAGAGAAAGCCTCGTCTTCAAGGCTGAGGATGGAGAAGGAAAGGTCATAGGCGGGTGCGTCCTGAGCATATGCGAATGGGGCAGAGCGGTGCTTGCCCGGCTCTGGGTGGACGGGCGTCATCGCCATCATGGTCTCGGTTCCATGCTGATCCGCGCCGCCGAAAATACTGCCAGGGAAAAGGGCTGCTATTACCTGTGCCTCGGGACGGCGGATTATATGGCAAGACCGCTTTATGAAAAGCACGGATTCCGGGTGTTCACCGTCAACAGGGACATCCCCGAGGGGCACATTAGCTGGTCCCTGTCAAAGCGGCTGGACAAAGGCGTACCGGATTATATCCCGACGGACAATACTGCCGCGGAGCGATATCACGTTGGCCCCGGCTCCGAAGAAGACGCTGAGATCATCGGCAGGGGACTTGGAACGTTTTGTGAGGAGGTCGTACCGGGCAGACACGAATATATCCCGCTCAGCAGGAAGCTTGTCGACGCGGACGGCAATCTGATCGCCGCCGTCATTTGCGGAGTCGACGAAGACGACACCGCCGGGATGGACGGGATCTGGGTGGAGGAACGGTACCGCGGGCAGGGCATCGGCACCCGGCTTTTCGGTGAGGTCGAGCATGAAGCAAAGGAAAAAGGTGCCTATGTGATCCTGTCCTCATGCTGCGACTGGGTATCCGGTTTCTTTTTTCGGAACGGATTCACCCCAAGGGGCGAGCTTGAGGATTACCCAAAGGGGCACACGGCCTATGAGCTGGAAAAGCGGATCTGACGGGAAAGCCCTGAGAAAAAATCATTACAGAAGGGGTGCTATCTACATGATAAGAAGGATCGCAGTATTTGTGTTCGCGCTTGTATTGGCGGGGTCCTGCCTGACTGCCGGGGCGGAAACCGCTTTGCTTGCGGATATCCTTCGCAGTATTGATTACAGGGATGAAGTGACCTATGTCATCGGACACAAAAGCCCGGACACGGATACCGTCGGGTCCGCGATCGCCTATGCATTTTTGCTGCAGCAGCTCGGGATCAACGCGAAGGCCGCTGCGACCGCGAAAGTCAACCGGGAAACCCAATACGTACTGGACTTTTGCGGAATGGACCAGCCGGAGATCATACCAGACGCCGCGGGAAAACAGTTTATCCTGGTGGACCACAGCGAATATTCCCAGGCCCAGGACGGAATGAAGGGCGCCCGGGTGGTCGGCATTGTCGACCATCATGGGATCGGCGACGTACGGAACACGGAACGCATTGCCGTCGTCTCCCTTCCCGCCGGAGCGACGGCGTCCATCATTTATAAAATTTATCTGGAATGCGGCGTGGATATTCCTGGGGATATGGCCCGTGTTATGCTTTTGAGCATTCTTTCCGATACCAAGGGCATGACCAGCAACGTGACGCAGCTGGACCGGAAAGCCTATGATTCCCTGATGACCGTCGCCGGGATCGGCGATATCGACGCGCTGGTTGACGGAATGAAGAAAGCGAAGACGTCCTTCGAGGGCATGACCGCGTCTGATATCTTCCGCAGCGACTACAAGGAGTACCTGGCGGGAGGGGTCACCTTTGGGATCGGCAGTATTTATACGGGATCGGAAGAAAGCCTCGCGGAACTTGTGGAGATGATCGAAGCGGAATTCCCGGCGATCTATGCGTCCGGCGGCCCGGATATGCTGTTCTGCCTGATCTCCACCGATGAAACGACGTGGATGATATGGTACGGTGAAGACGCGGAGAAAGCCGTCGCGGAAAGCTTCCCGGAATATGACGGCGGCGGCCGCATGGTCTTTATCCCGAAAGCGTCCAGGAAGGAAAA
The DNA here is from genome assembly GCA_017523615.1 of Clostridia bacterium. Classification (GTDB taxonomy): domain Bacteria; phylum Bacillota; class Clostridia; order Christensenellales; family Aristaeellaceae; genus RUG756. The sequence goes on along the minus strand of JAFWWK010000052.1, from coordinate 1,820 downwards.
CATCGTGCCGCCCCTGACTGCCGCCATGGAAAAGTGGACCGAAGCAGGCGGCGCGGCTTTGCAGGGACCGGATAAGTGACGGGACGCTGCCGCTGCCGGGAAAGACATTTTCATCGGGCGCTGAAAACGCAGGAATCATTCAGGCAAAGACAGAATGTGTGAGGAAGACCATGCGGATCGGATTGGTTTCTTACCGATGTGAAAACCGGAATACCGCGTTCAATATGAAACAAATTGAACTTGCCATGCAGCGTTCGGAAGGGAAAGCCGACCTGCTTTGCTTCGGCGAGGCGTTTCTGCAGGGTTTTGACGCCTTATGCTGGGATTATGAAGCCGACAAGGCAGCTGCGCTGGAACTCTCATCGGAAACGATTTCCCGGCTGCGGTATTGGACGATACGGTACGGCATTTCATTGATCACAGGTTATATAGAAAAGGATCGGGAAAAGCTGTATTCTTCGTGCATCGTCCTGTCAGAGGGTGAGATCGTTCATAACTACAGGCGCATTTCGAAAGGCTGGAAGGAATACTCAAAAACAGACGGACACTATTGCGAGGGAAATAAAACAGATCCTTTTTGCCTGCATGGGAAAGAAATGACCTTGGCGCTTTGCGGCGATCTATGGGAGTTTCCCGGCCGTTTCAGGACGGATCAGCTCCTGATCTGGCCTGTCTATGTCAATTTTACGACTGAAGAATGGGATCAGGGCGTTCTGGATGAATATGCAGCGCAGGCGGCGTTGGCGGCAAAGGATGTTCTAATGATCAATCCGCTCGACAGCGGGCCGGTGAATCATGGCGGTTCTTTCCATTTTCATGACGGACATACAGCCGCAAGGATCCCGTTTGATCGGGAAGGGATCCTGATCGTGGATATCCCATAGACGGATCTAAGGGATATTCCGTCACGGCGTGCGGATGACGGAAAGGAAACCGACTTTGATTTTTCGTTTCAATCGGGGGCTTTATATATTGCATTGGGCGGCGGTATCTGTTATGCTTTATCGGCAAGATCGGCTGCGCAAGGGAAAAAAAGAAGTTGGAGCGCAGCGAAGAAAAACCATCGCACAACGCAATATAAGGTATCCAGTTTCCTCGGGACCGCAGCTTCCGTGATCAAAAAACTGAAAGGAGTTTTATCCATGAAAGCAATCGGCAAGATCTGGAACGGGACTTCTCTGATCGTCAAGATCCTGATCGGCCTGGTGCTCGGTACCCTGTTCGGGCTTCTGACGCCGCAGGCTACCTTCCTGATCATTTTGGGCGATCTGTTCGTCGGCGCCCTGAAGGGCATTGCGCCCTTGTTGGTATTTGTACTGGTCGTCAGCTCCCTGGCCAACGCCACCGGCGGCATCGGCAAACGCTTTACGACGGTGATCGCGCTGTATCTGGCGAGCACGCTGATCGCTGCAGTCATAGCCGTGATCGCCAGCTTCCTTTTCCCCATGACCATCAAGCTGACCGCCGGCGATATCAGCTCCACGCCTCCCGGTGGGCTCATGGAGATCTTCATGTCCATCCTGGGCAATATCGTGCAGAATCCCATCACGGCCATCGGCACTGCCAACTATGTCGGCGTGCTGGCATGGGCGGTGATGCTGGGGCTCGCGTTGAAGGCCTTCGCTTCCCCGACCCTCAAGGTCTCCCTGCAGAACATTTCCGACGCCGTATCCCAGGTCGTCCGCTGGATCATCGGACTGGCTCCCTTCGGCATTCTCGGACTGGTGTATACCGCGGTTTCCACCAGCGGGCTTTCCATTTTCGCGGATTACGGCAAGTTGCTGCTCCTGCTCGTGGGAACGATGGCCTTTGTAACGCTT
>JAFWWK010000051.1 GCA_017523615.1 Clostridia bacterium | reverse complement strand
TTAAAAAGTTGTGATCTTAACCCGTTGACAAAGACGTCTTTTTATGATATCATTATATCCGTTCGTTAGGGGAATGGTGTAATGGTAACACGTGGGTCTCCAAAACCTTTGTTGAGGGTTCGAATCCTTCTTCCCCTGCCATGCCGATCAGGTACAAACCCGAAGTGCTGATTTTCGGGAACGTGTTCATGATCACGATTGAAACGGCCAGCTGATGAGAAGCTGGCCGCTTTTGATTTGCGGGGGAATGTGAAAATCTCTCGCGCGCGTATATACATATATAAATACGTGTGTATATGGTATATATGATAGTTTTTCTTATATATAGAGATTTTAACTTTACAACAGAGCCTATAAATGGCTTTATTCCGTGGTTTTGGCTGTCAAAAACCTGTTAAAAAATTTTTGGATTTTTACAGACGGGGTGGGCCCACGTAAAAAACTTCGGGTTTTTAACAGGTTTTGACCGGATTGTAAAATGGCGCTCCGGCCGGTTTGAGGATCGGCGGGAGCGCCTTTTTTTTAGGTTTCTTTTCCATCGGGAAAACGAAAGCCGATGCGGAGATCGGAACCGATGGCTTTCGCGATCGCTTCCCATTCTTCGACGGAAAACTTGCCGGTTTTGATGCGGTTGTTGAGCAGCTGCGGGGTCCAGCCAAGGGCCTGCGCGAGGTCGCGCTGGGACTTGCCCGCGTAGGCCAGGCCCATTTCGATCACTTGTTTCGCAGTCACGAGATCACCTCCCATGACATAATACATGAAATGATTGTTTTCGTCAAATATTTTCTTGAAAAAATCTACGAAAAGATATATTTTTTCATTGACAAAATACACAAAATCGTGTATAATATTTCTTGTAAGGAAGAGCCGTGAGGCTCGCAGGAAAGGAGGCGATGACAGTGGACGATAAAGAAAAAGCCCTGCGTAAACTGCTGGAGCTGATCGCTGAACACCCGGACCTGGCAGAACGGATTACGATCACGATCAAACCCAGTAAAGTCACGCAGAGCGACGCCAAGCCCAAGGATGAGACCAAGTGACCTGGCGTGAGGGGGAGCGGAGCTTCCCTCCCCCTCACTTTACCACAGGGAAGAGCGAAATTCAAGGAGGGGAAACAATGAACAACACGCGCAGAAAAGCACTTCGGGGGCTGTTGGAACAGCTTGAGGACCTGAGGGACCAGGTGCAGGAGTACCTGGATGAAGAAGAGGAATACCGTGACAATATGCCCGAAAATCTCCAGAACAGCGAACGGTATGAAGCTGCGGAGCAAGCCGCTGACAGCCTCGCATCGGCAGTAGATGATATCGAAAACGCGATCTGCGGTATCGAGGAAGCGATCGAATAGGGCGGGGGAGCCTTTGATCCCCGGAAGAAGGGAAAACATGTACAAGCTGATTTGGATCGAGAAGGTCCGGGGGAGGATGGTAATGCGGTTCAGGTCCTTCCCGGACAGGGAAAAAAGGTTCCGGTATATACTGAAGCTGGAGACCCGGCCGGAGTTCCGGAGAGTGCTCAAACTGATCGACGATGAGGAGGAAGCATAAATGGCAAGCCTGAAAGAAGAAGCTCGTTTCATCCTGGACGGCGCAATGACTGGGGTTGCCTGGCTGGCGATCTGGAAGACCGGACGCACCTGGCACGCAGAGGCTATGTACGATGTGGAATACACTGAGGGGCGCGGGTATCCCTGGAACGTGAAGGAAAGCTGGAAAATCGAAGCCGATACCGCCGCCAGGCTGTGCGAGATATGCTCGGAAGACCGCGATGCGATCCTCGTCAATCCGCTGTATGACAATCTCGGGACGTTCGAGGAAATGACACTGGCCAGCCTGATCGACGGGATCCGCTTCCAGTATGACTTTGGCGGGAACATCATGGAGATCCTGCGGATGGCCGGGAAGGAGGACACATAAATGATGTACGCTTTGAAGCTTTGCACGAACGGGGACATCAACGTGATCGAGGTCCCGGGGAATAAAGATTGGCGTTGGTACTCGCGGCAGATCGGATGCGACCTGGTGGAAGTGGTCCGGCCGATGGGGCTGGAAAGCCCCAGGGTGCTGATCGTGGATGAGGAGGGGCTGCTGAAGGAAAGGCCCGTGATCAACTTCCTGGCGTCCTGGCTGTATGAGACGCACCTGCACGGCAACCCGATCTGCGGGGACTGCCTGGTGATGGAGGAGTACGAGACCGTGGACGGGATAGAGCTGGGCGGGATGCCGAAGGCGGACGCGCTGAAGCTCGCCGACGGGATGAAAGCCCGCATCTGGGAGGCGGTGAACGAGATCAAAAAAGCGATGGGGATCAGCCTGGTCAGGGTATAAGGGATTTACTCCCAATTAGGACACAAAGAGTTTCAGCCTGTTTGCCGGGGAGGCGTTTCCTCCTCGGCGTTTTCCGCAGATCACAGGATATATACGCTCGACTAAAAAAGTGTATTTGTAATCTTCGTTTTGCACGATCATACGCACCGTGTTGACTTTTGAAAATCGAGTTGATATAATAATAATTGCGAATTGAACACCCGTGTCAATCGCCCCGCTTATCCGCCCATGCCGCACAGATCCCTCACGATCAGAGGTCAATCAGTGCCGTGGGCCTTTTCTTTAACAGGAGGGCATACATGAGAGAAGAAACAGTCGCTATCTTGGTCGATGGTGCTTTCTACCAGCGGCGTGCTCAATGCTGCTGGGGCGAACGGGAACCGGGCGCTAGGGCGGAGGAACTGGAAAGGTACTGCAAAAGCCACCTTAAATACAAGGTTGGGGATCATTATGAGTACGATACCCTGTATCGTATTTTCTACTATGACTGTCCGCCAGCCACAGACAGTGTGTTCCACCCATTGTACAAGAAAACCATTTCACTGAAGGCAACGAATGTTTTCCGGTATAACAGCCAATTTCAGAAAGAACTGCTCCGACATCGAAAATTTGCGCTCAGGCTCGGCAAGCTTGATACGAACAACCTTCATTATTTGCTGACATATGACGCCCAGAAGCGACTTCTTGATGGGCGTGTTTCTTTTAATATGCTGACGGAAAAGGATTTCGTTCTTAATATCCAGCAGAAAGGCGTGGATATGCGGATCGGTTTGGATATATCCGCACTGGCCTACAAGAAGCTTGTTACGAGGATCATACTGATTTCTGGTGACAGCGATTTTGTTCCGGCAGCCAAACTCGCAAGACGCGAAGGTATAGATTTTATTCTGGATCCGATGGGAATGCAAGGTATATCGGATGACCTTCTGGAACATATCGACGGCCTCCGATCCAAAGTAAAGCACGACCCACTGCAGAACAAAGCGGAGCGCTGACTTACAAATAGAAAAAAAAAAGCCCCCGGCGTTTGCCGGGGGTGATTTTTGTGTGTGGATGCCGATGCATCGAATATTCAATTTTACTTGCCGTCGTCCTCCATGGGATCCTCGGGAGGTTTGGCTTCCTCCGGACCGATATCGACGAAGGCATGGGCGCCGGCGGCGTCGGCCAGGCCTTCGCCCATGATGTAGGCCGCGATGGATGCCGCCATCAGGATCAGCGAACCGATCTTTTCCGCCTGCTCCGCTCCCATGCCGAGATAGGTCAGGAGGCCCGTCACAAACCCGATGACCGCCATCCAGAATTTCCTGCTCGTCAGTTTGCTAACCCAATCGATCTTTGTCATTTTTCACCGCTCCTTTCGTCGTTTGGAATTTCGTCGTAATCGCCGCAGCGGAGAGCATAGAGGAATTCGCGGAAGTAAGCCCATTCCTCCGCCGTTAGGCCGCGCCGGAAGAGCCAGAAGACAAATGCGCCGCCGAGAAAAACGCCGCTCAGGAGGGCCAGAAATACGTTCAGAGCCAATCGTCTTTACCTCCATAGCTGAATACGATCATAAGCGCGATCAGGAAAACGATGAGCATGATGAGCCGGTATATCATGCGGCGTTCTCCGGCTCGTTCGGCAGGGCCATGACCCGGTCGCGGAGATTTGTCATGGCCCCGTTCCCGCCCAGAGCGTGGTATGAATCGTACATGCACAGGAACGTGTTTTTCTGCTCGATGGTGCTGTACTTCTGGCGGCAGTACAGGTTTCCGTCCTCGCTGATCTGGCGCTGCAGGAGCGCGCGGATGCCGTTTTTAAGGGCGTCCTGCTCCTCCTTCTGGCGCTTGAGCCTTGCGGACAGGTTTTTGTATAGACCGGCCAGCACGGCGCATAAAATCCCAAAGATCCACTCGATCCAGTACTTGGCGATCCAGTCAGGCATAGAGCATCACTCCTCACAAATAATTGATGTTCGCGACGCCGCCCGAGCGACAGTCGATCACGAGGTTGCCTGTTTCCAAGGCGCGGCGCAGGGCGTCCGCCGGAAGCGTCAGGGTCAGTTTGACGGCGTTCGCGGGCGGCAGGTCGGTCTCCGGATCCTCGGGAATTTCCAGCTCCGCGGGATCCTCAGGTTCGACTTTTTCCAGGTACATCCGCATGGCATATCCGACGAGATCTCCCTGCCGCACCCGGGCCCAGTCGGCGTTGGTTTCCTCGAGCACGTCCAGGATGCTCCCGTCCGCGGCCTGCCCGATGCTGCTGTATCTGGTGCCGGGGCCGCTGCGGATGTTCAGCTTGCCGCCGCCGGTGACCCGCGCCTGATAAAGGGCGGTGACCTCATCGCAGTCCACATATTTCACGGTGATCCCATCCTCCATTGCTTCCCGCACACGGTCCCGGAACCAGGCCATGGTCAGGCCAAATTTTCCGAGCCAGTGCGTGATGTCGCCGTGGTTTGACGCCAGGCCCATCTCGTGCAGTTCGGCGTGATCCCGCACGGCGTCCATGCCGATGCCGTACTCCCGGCAGAGATACGCCGTCAGGAGCACGGCCTGATCCATCGCGGCATCGAAATACGCCCTGTCGGTCAGGGCGTCCTCGCAGATCTCGAATCCGACATAACCCAGCCGGTTGGCATTGCCCTGGCTTCCGGATCCGGACAGCCAGCAGCGCATATCCCAGGGCAGGGCCTCGTATACGGCTACCGTGCCGTCGGCCTGTTTGCCGATGTAAGCGCCGGCACACACATTGCCGCCGGGCCGATTGTGATCGTTGCCGTTGACGTTTTTCCCGATGCGCCCGTCATCCGGTTGCACGTAGCGCCGGAGCCACGGATTGTTGGCGCCTGTCGAGTGCACCTGCACACCGGACGAGGCTTGGCGCGTCCCCTGTTTGTAGCAGTCGGAGTTATAGAAAAAGCGCCGGTAGATGGTCAGGAAACGTTCGGAGGTTTCCGTAGGGGAGGGGGGCCGGCCTTCCGTACTTTCCGGGGCAGTTTCGGGAGGACCCCCGGCGAACTGGTCATAAAAACACTGCCCCAGCTTCGCACGGGCAGCGCAGTTTTCCTCTGATTGGTTCGCCGGTTTTTCGAAATCGAGCAGCACGGCGTCCGATGCTTCTCGGACGCTCCGGGCATTCAGGAGGGCATTCAGGACGCTCCTGTACTGTCCAAGCTCTGCCCAGAGATATCCGAGCTGCATGTCAAGGTCAGCGATGGACACGCCGCGCTTCTTGGCATAGTCGTAGAGATCGCGCTTGCGGCTCCAGTAGGTCCATTGGGCGATGCCGTATCCGGCCCCGTCCATGAACATCTCCCGGGTGATCACCCCGCTGTCCACAGCTTCGGTGTAGCTTTCGTCAGTCCAGCCGGATGAGTTGGCGAAGCGGTTCTCCAGGTTGTCCGGACGCAGGGCGCTTTCTGCCTGCAGGTTGCCCATCAGGCCGGCCACGCCGTACGGATTGCCTATGCGTTCCCAGAGCCATTTCCAAACATACTCAGCATTTGCCGTATTATCACCACCTTTTTACGAGAGATCGGGGCCAAAGGACGATCTGTCGTGATCTGGATCAAACGGCCTTCGCCGTCCCTCTTTTCGTCAAGTGCAATCGAGCAATAAGCGATTCCGTAGAACCATCTGTCAATATAATGCACTGGATCGGCTCTTGCGTTCGGCAAAATTTCGGCATAATTTCGTATTGACAAAGCATTTCCACGTGTATTATAGTTAGAGTACCGCATCACCCCGCTCCGCATGAAGGTTATCCTGATTGCGGATTTTTTTCGTTTGCATTAACTCTTGACAATACGTATTATACGTATTATAATATGCATACGCCAGTAAGAAACGGGGTGATTGCGGGAATGACCTTGACTGGCAAACAGCTTGTTAAGCGCATGATGGAAAATGGATGGACGGTAGACAGGGTATCCGGCAGTCATTATATTATGGCAAAGGGTGACAAAACGATATCCGTTCCCGTCCATGCGGACAGAGACCTTCCAATCGGACTGCTTAACAAGTTACTCAAGCAGGCGGGGCTCAAATGAGCCCCCAACCTGCGTGAAATACAAAGGAGGGCAACATGAAGACTGCGTATCCCGCCATTGTACACGCAGAACAGGACGGAGGCGCGTGGATCGAATTTCCTGATCTGGAAGGATGCTTCAGCGATGGAAACTCTATGGCAGAGGCAATCTCTAACGCTTCAGACGCTTTGGGCGGATATCTTTGTTCCTTAATTGACAGAGGTATTGATCTTCCTAACGCGTCTGATGTGAAAGCGATTGACGCCGGAAGTGACTTTGTGACCATCATCGTTACTGATCCACTCTCCTACAAGCGTAGCACAAAATCAGTAAAGAAAACTCTCACCATCCCCGAATGGCTGAATGAAGAAGCTGAGAAGCGCCACATCAACTTCTCTTCAGTCCTTCAAAAAGCCTTGCTCGCCATGCTCGAATAGCCGTTCCCGCCTCACTTGCCGCCCATGTCCCGTGGGCGGTTCTTTTCTTGTTTCCCCTGTGCCGTGTTCAGCTCAGGAAGTCAAAGAAGATTTCACCAAGACGCTTGAATGCGTCGGCAACCATTTGACGGCGGTCCTCATATTCTACCTCTCCCAGAACAGCGTCCGTGATCCTGTCCGCGATACCAGCGATCTGGCCGGCGCGCTTGGGGGTGATCACCTTGTTCCTGGAGATCTCCCGCAGCAGCCCGGCCAACACATAGGCAGACCAGTTATACCAGTCCGTCACATCGTTGTCACACCAGCCGTACCGGGCGCGCTGTTTCATCTGCCTGCGGGCATCAAAATACCAGCGGATGATGCGGATGGGGTGGCGCAGCGCGTAGCGCCGGGTGAAAGTCCAACAATAAACGCTCATGGGGTGATTGTTTTTGTTGTCCATAATAGCCTCCCTTCGGACACCTTGATTGTTACTTAAAGCCTCCATTTAAGATTCGTCCGGCATCTCTGGCATCGACATCCAATGAGTTACGTATGCATCCATCTTTCCGCATCCATTCCAGACATGCGGGTCGCGCCATCCAATAGGCGTTCCGAATTTGTACGCCCTTACATCGCCAAACGTAGTAGCACAGAGAACGTATTCAAAGTCATGAGTGATTTCGCTTTGCTTTTCGTCTGGCAGTTTGTCGTTAACGCTTACCCATCCATTCATTCC
>JAFWWK010000050.1 GCA_017523615.1 Clostridia bacterium | reverse complement strand
GTCGGCGTTCCCGCCACCATCGACAACGACGTGGGCTGCACCAATTACACCATCGGTTTCGACTCCGCCTGCAACACGGCCATCGAATGCATCGACAAGCTGCGCGACACCATGCAGTCCCACGAGCGCTGCTCGGTGGTGGAGGTCATGGGCCGCAACGCCGGCTTCCTGGCCCTGTACGTGGGCACGGCCGTCGGCGCCACCGCGGTGCTGGTGCCCGAGCACAAGATGAACTTCGAGGAGGACGTGCTGGAGCGCATCCGCGAATCCCGCCTGGCGGGCTACACCCATTTCATGATCGTGGTGGCCGAAGGCGCGGGCAACGCCTTTGAAATCGGCGACAAAATCAAGGAAGCCCTGGGGATCAATCCCCGCGTCACCATCCTGGGCCACATCCAGCGCGGCGGCGCTCCCACCGGGCGCGACCGCGAGACGGCCACCCGCATGGGCTATCACGCGGTGCAGGCCTTCGCCGAGGGCCGGAGCAACTGCATCATCGCCACCCAGGAGGGCGGCATCGTGGAGATTCCCATCGAGGAAGCCCTCACCCGTACGAAGCACCTGCAGATGGACCGCTACAAGATCATGCAGGTCATGCAGTTCGGCACCAGCCATCCCTTCGACGAGTTCTGATAACACCGGCCCGCAAATGATCCAAATTAGAGAGCCGGGTTTGGGAATGGGCGGACGCTCATGATGTCTGAGCGCCGGTAAAGACAAGAAAAACCTTCCGCCGGGAAGCAGCCCCATGAAAGGGGCGCCGCTTCCCGGCTTTTGCTTTTGCGCACGATGGAGGATATCCACAAAAAACGGGCGCGCTTTTATGCCTTTCTTGACACCCGGGCGGCTGCGTGATACAATTTTAATCATCATCAGGCGGCGCCTGATCAAAGGAGCATCGGTATGCATATTTTGCTGGAGATCTGCTGCGGCTCAGCGGACGACGTCATCGAGGCGGCCCGCGGCGGCGCGGACCGCGTGGAATTGAATTCCAACCTGTTCCAGGGCGGACTGACTCCCACCCTGGGCACCCTCCGGGTGGTCAAAAAGCATGTTTCCATCCCCGTGATGACCATGGTCCGGCCCCGGGCCGGGGGGTTCCTGTATACCGACGCGGAGTTTGAGACCGCGAAGGAGGACGCCCGCATCCTTCTGGAGGGCGGCGCGGACGGGATCGTGTTCGGCTTCCTGCATGAGGACGGCACGGTGGACGCGGACCGTACCCGGGAGATGGTGGCCATCGCCGGCGGCAAGCCCACGGTGTTCCACCGCGCCCTGGACGTCACCCCGGACTGGAAGCGCGCCCTGGATACCCTGATCGGCCTGGGCGTCACAAGGGTGCTGACCAGCGGGCAGGAGAGCGACGTGTTTTTTGCCCTGGATACCATCGCGGAGATGATCCGCTTTGCCGGCGGCGCCATCGAGATCCTGCCCGGGGCGGGCATCACAAAAAGGAACGTCAAAAAAGTGGTCGAGGCCACCGGCTGCAGCCAGATCCACCTGGCCTGCCACAAACAGCTGCCGGAGCCCTCGGTGAAAAACAACCGCAGCATCTATTACGGCGGGGCGCTGTATCCGCCGGAGGACCGGTTCGATATGATCGACAGCGCCTATGTGGCGGACGTTCGCGGAAAGGTGGACTTGACTTAAGTGACGGCCATCATCGGGACATGGAAAATGTGTTTTGCAGGTGTCAGGGATGCCCATGCCCTTCTCATGAACGGGGCTCCGGCAGGGGACGGGGTGGTCCGCGCGATCACCGCGGTGGAGGATGATCCCGCCTACTGCTCGGTGGGCTACGGCGGCCTGCCGGACAGGGAGGGCCGGGTGATGACCGACGCCGCCTTCATGGACGGCGCCGGACTCCGCATGGGCGCGGTGATGAGCGCGGAGGGCATCAAAAACCCCATCCTCGCGGCACGGCTTTTGTGCGGGCGGGAGACCAACTGCCTGCTCGCGGGCCATGGCGCGGAGCGCTTCGCCCTGGAAAACGGCCTGGAGATGCGCAGCATGCTGACGGATCCCTCCCGCGCCCGCTGGCTGGATGCCCTGGCGGAGGGACGTAAAAAGCTGACCGCCTACACCGGGCACGACACGGTGTGCGTCCTGGCCCTGGACAGGGAAGGCCGCATGGCCGCCGGCACCTCCACGTCCGGCCTTTTCATGAAGGACCCGGGACGGGTGGGGGATTCCCCGGTGATCGGATCGGGCTTCTACTGCGACGACCGCTACGGCGCCGCCGCGGCCACGGGCCTGGGGGAGGACATCATGCGCGGGTGCCTTTCCTATGAGATCGTCTCCCTGATGAAGCGGGGCGCATCCCCCCGGGACGCCTGCCGGGAGGCCGTGGAAGGCTTATCCCGCCGCAAAAAGGAACTTGGGGAGGATGGGGGCAGCTTCAGCGTCATCGCGCTGGCCCCCGACGGCCGTTTCGGCGCCGCCACCACCCTGGACCTTTTCCCCTTTGCCGCGGGGAATGACGTCAGCGTCGCCCTTTACTGCGTGGACTTTTCGCCGGCCCCCGTAAGAGAAGCCCGGCCGACGGACCTGGAAGGGGTCGACTGAACATGGATATCGCGTCCGGAAAGACGCTGAGATATCAAAATAAAAGGAGGAACGTATCATGAAGAAACTCATCGCGATCCTGATGGCTGCCCTGATGTGCATGCTTCCCCTGGTCTCCCTGGCGGAAGTGGAACTGACCATGGGTTCCTGGCGCACGGAGGACACCGCCCAGGTGCAGGCCCTGCTGGACAAGTATTATGAGATGACCGGCGTGAAGATCACCTTCCTGCCCACCACCTCCACCCAGTACAACGCCACGCTGCGTCAGCAGCTGGACGGCGGCATCGGCCCCGACCTGTTCTACAGCCGCTCCTATTCCACCGGCGCGGAGCTTTGCGAGAACGGCTTCAACGTGATCTGCAACGACATCCCCGGCGTCATGGAAAACTTCACCGATACCGCCCGCAGCGCGTTCACCACTGACGACGGCAAGGTGTTTGCCGTTCCCTTCGCTGCCGTGAGCCATTTCGTGTATTACAACAAGGC
>JAFWWK010000049.1 GCA_017523615.1 Clostridia bacterium | reverse complement strand
CCGAGGCAGGCGGCGCACCCGGGTGCGGTGATCGTGGCGCCGGCGGCCATCAGGTCCTGGATGTATCCTTTCCGGATGCATTCGCTGAGTACTTCATTGGAAGCGGGAACGACGATCAGACGGGTATAGGGCGCGATATGCTTTCCCTTCAGGATGTTTGCGGCGGCCGCGATATCCTCTTCCCGTCCGCCGGTGCAGGAGCCGATATAGCCCTGGTCCAGTTTCACCTCGCCTGCGGCAATGACTTCGCCCAGGGGGTGGACGTTTTCCACGCTGTGGGGGCAGGCCAGTTCCGGTTCCAGGGCGGAAACGTCGAAGACGTAGGTTTCCGCGTACCGGTATCCCGGATCGGTGTACTGCACTTCATACGGGCGTACCGCCCGGGCGGACACATAGTCCAGCACGTCCCGGTTCGGCTGCATATAGGCGGTTTTGGCGCCCATTTCCACCGCCATGTTGCAGATGACCATCCTGCCGGCCACGTTCAGGTTTTCCACATAGCTGCCGGTGAAGTCGATGGCTTTGTAAACCGCGCCGTCCGCCCGGATCTTTCCGAGCACGGCCAGGATGACATCTTTGGGATAAACGCCTTTCGGCGCTTCGCCCTCCAGACGGACTTCGATGATCTCCGGTACCCGGAACCACAGTTCGCCGGTCATCAGGATCGTGGCCATATCCGTGGCGCCGCATCCGGTGCCCATCGCACCGAAGGCGCCGTGGGTGGTGGTATGGGAATCCGTCGCGACGACGATCATGCCGGGATAGATCACGCCGGCTTCCGGCATGACCTGGTGGCAGACGCCGCAGTTGGTGTCAAAATGGAAACGGAGATCGTTCTTTTTCGCGAACTCCCGCATCTCCCGGTGGTTGGACGCGCTCTTCACGTCGGGGCAGGGCGCGTAGTGGTCGAACACGAAGGCGCACCGTTCCCGGTCCCACACTTTTTCACCGCCCATTTCATAAAAGGAATAGACGGTTTGCAGATACAGGTCGTTGATCTCGGCAAAGTCGACCTTGGCGGTGACGATCTCGCCGGTCCGGACGCTTTCCCGCCCGCTGTTCCGGGCCAGGATCTTCTCGATTGCGTGCATTTTCATTCCTCCCCGATTTTTCATTTGTGGATATCTATTTCGTATATCGTATATCGTATACGATTTAGGCAAGCACAGAATATCATGAGCCGGAAAGATCTGTCAACGGTTTTTGTAAAAATAATATAAAAATAAAGGAAAATAAAAGGAAATCCCTTGCGGAAATGAATCGGAAGCAGTATAATCCAAATAGAATATCGTATACGATTTTTGCGAGGTGGGCATATGGAACAGCTGTCAATGATGCCGGCGCGGGTTCGGATTGCGGCGGAACTGCGGAAGGCGATCTATGCCGGGGAATATAAAAGCGGAGACGAGCTGGGGCTCACCGAGGTCGCTTCGAAGCTGGGGATCAGCCGTACGCCGGTGCGGGAGGCTTTCCAGGAACTGGAGGCCGAAGGACTGATCACGCTTAGGATGAACCGTGGCGCCGTGGTGAATACCATTGACCGGAAATTTATTCAGGATATTTTTGAAATGCGCCGCCTGCTGGAGTCGGACGCCGTGGCCCGGGCCGCGAAAAACGGCATGGAGACAGGACCGCTGCTGGAGCGGCTGTATGATCTCCGGGACCATATCACGGAGGTCAGCCGGGCGTCCTATGAGCAGCTGAATCAGGATATCCATACCGCCATCTGGAAGGCGGCGGACAACCACCGGCTGCAGAAATACCTGCTGGAGATGTGGAACGGCCCCAGCGTGGCCGGTT